>JAJRVZ010000298.1 GCA_024277055.1 Calditrichota bacterium | reverse complement strand
TTGAGTCCGCTTGCCCCCATCGCCTCCAGCATCAGGTTCACGTCCTTCAACAGATGTTTGGTCGGGAAATTCGGATTCTCAAAATTCCCTGCCAGCATGGCCGGCAACTTTTTGTCAAACGTCGGGGCGTACAACGCGCTTTTTCTCAGGATGTCCATGAATTGCTCCACCTCCACACCGGAGCTGCGTACAAAAGCCAGGCTCAGGCTGAAGGCCGCCGTAAGGGAGGCGATCAGTTGGTTCAGCGCCAGTTTCAACGCCGCCGCTTTTCCAACCTCACCCACGTATTGCACCGGCCCGAAAACAGACAGCAGTGTTTCAAGCTGTTCGTATTGCCCGTGACTGCCGCCGAACAGTACAAACAGCTGAGCCGCCCTGGCCTGCGGTATGCTGCCCAGTACCGGCGCCTCGACATACTCCCCGTCCCGCGCGGATACCTGTTGCTGAAGTTTCCTGCTCTGTTCCGGTGAAATGGTGCCCATCTGAACAACGGTTTTGTTCTTCAGTGCTGCTCCGTGCTCCAAAAGAACGGCGTGAACGGCCGCGGCATCCGTCAGCATCAATACCACCGTTTCACCGTATTCGATTGCATCTTTTGCGTCACGGAACAACTTTGCCCCCTGTTTTTCCAGCGGCTGTGCCTTTTCAACAGTCCTGTTAAAAACCGCCACTTCCGTTTCTTTTTTCAGTAATTGCTCCGCCATCGGAAAGCCGAGCAGACCGGTTCCCAGAAAAGATATCTTCATAACGCCTCTTGTTAAATAAAGAATATCAGTCGTACAAACGTGTTTGAAGGGAATTTATAATTCAGCGTGTAACCAGACAACATCGTAGGGTTTCAAATGCACTTCGATTTTATTTTTCTTTGCCGCATATTTTTTTCCGGTCAGCACATCCGTCCATTCTTGAGGCGGGTGTTCGCAAAAATCCTGATTCAAACTGCAATCAACGGTTTCATTTCGCACATTGATAATGGCCAGAATACATTCGGACTGATCGACGGCTGTGCGCAGAACACAAAACAGGGCCGGAGAAACATTCAGAATTTTCTGCCCGGCATTCGGATGAAAGGCCTTGTGCAGAATCCGCTTCCGTATCATACGCACCAGGCTGACGGCAATTTTGAACGTGCTGGTGCTGCGGTCTTCCAGCATTCGCATCAGTTCCGATTCAAGAATGGATTTACGGTTGATCGAACGGGTCTGCTTTTCTTCCAGAACGGCGTCGGCGTCATTCACCGAACCGAGAAGACCGTGCAGATAAACGCCGGGCACCCCCATCAGCACCAGCGAAATCGCCCGGGATGCCAAATATCGTTTCACCTGTAAGTCAACGCTTTCATGCCCGTCTTCACGGTTAATGGCGCTGTACCAGGTTATATTCAGTTCATAGGGACTGACCATGCCGTTGCCATCGGCCTTGTATGAAATATACCCGCCGTGTTCGATGACGCGCAAAGCCATCATGTCGATCTCATCCGGAGTGAGAATATTTTTTACCGCCATCACCCCGATTCCGTCGTGCGAATCGAGAAAATTGAAATAGGTGGCGGTTTCCGAGACTCGCTGCAGGCCGGAGGCCCACGCCGTCAGTTTTGTTGCATTCCCGGTTTGAAAACTGTGCAGCACCAGGGGCGGCAGTGCGAAATTGTAGACCATCTGCGCTTCATTTCTACCGTCGCCGAAGTACCGGATATTGTCCTCATGCGCCACATTGGTTTCGGTGATCAGGGCAACATGAGGGGCCACGGCATCGAGGATGGTCCGGAATAATTGAATGATTGCATGGCTCTGTTCGAGATGTACGCAGCTGGTTCCCAGTTCTTCCCACAAATAGGTTACGGCATCCAGCCGGATAATATCCGCCCCGCGGCGTACGTAAGTCAGCAGAATTTCCACCATTTTCAGCAGCACCTTCGGGTTCTTGTAGTTCAAATCGATTTGATCCGGGCTGAAAGTAGTCCAGACCAGCCGGGTGCCGTAAAGCGTTTTAAATTCGGACAGAACATCGCTTGTCCTCGGGCGGACAATCAGTTTCAAATGATCCGGCGAAATACTGTCCTTGGTGGAAAACACCGTGAAAAAATCCGTGTAATCGGGATTCTGATTGAGAAATTCCTGAAACCAGCGACTCTTGGAAGAAACATGATTGAAAACGCCGTCGAACATCAGTTTGAAGTTTTTTTTCAGATTGGCGATGTCTTCCCAGGTCCCGAGGTTCGGGTCTACTTCCTCAAAATCGAGAATTGCAAACCCCCGGTCCGATGAATAGGGAAAAAAAGGCAAAATATGCAGGGTATTGAATACCCCTTTCAGAAACCTGGTACATAAATTGGAAAGCGTGACCAGTGGCGCTTCGCCGGCTTTTTTTACAAGATCACCGTAGGTTATCAGAATTACATCTTTTTCGGTAAAGCGGTTTTCCGGTCGGAATTGCTTCTCCCATTCTTTCATGAACGGCGTTTTATGGGCAAAATAGACCCTGGCGATTCGTTCCAGTTCCTGCAGATACATTTGTGCCCGAACCTGCCCGTACAGTAATTCCAGATTTTCCAGAATTGTTTTCCGGCCGGCTTCGGGAAACTGGAAAACGGGTTGATCGTAATCCGGCTCCAGATTATGAAACGATTTGTCGGGGTAGTCTCCGGTTCCGTTCATTATTCTAATTCGTATTATTGTTCATAGCTGTTGATTGCTTCATCAAGATCATCGTAACATTTCAAAACCTGATTCAAATGGGTGATTTCAAGCAGCTCGCTGATAAACTCCTGCGCCTGCGCCAGACGAATATCCCCCTTATTGGATCGTGTCATGGCAATTCTGGAAACAACCGCTCCCAACCCGCTCGAATCCATATATTTGGTGTTGGAAAGATCGAAAACCAGGTTAAATCGACCCTCTTCAACCAACCGGGTCAGCAGATCTTTTAACTCGTCTGAAATGTTCACGTCCACTCGTTCCGGTAATTCGATGACGGTTACCTTGTCATCGAGTGCGAATCGGGTAATGTAATGCTCCATGATTGGCTCCTTCTTTACCGGTATATTTTGCTCATTCATAAAGTACTCGACCTTGTTTTTACAAAGTTAAACCATGATACGGTCATACACAATTACTTTTGAATCCGGGAGGATTTGAATTTTTCTTGACTTTTTTAAGGCTTTCAAGTAGTTTCAGCCGGCGACAATTGTAAAAATGTTTCCACTCTCCCGCAGACTCATATTTCAAACAGTACTCGAGGTGAATTTATGGATAAAAAGGAATTCAAACCGTTCGTACCTGCTGATTCCCAAATGAGTGAATTAACGGTGAAGGCTATTATTCTGGGTGTGCTGATGGCGATCATACTCGGCGCCGCCAATGCTTACCTGGGTATGAAAGCCGGTTTAACGGTGGCCGCAACTTTTCCGGCTGCGGTGGTTGCCATGGCCGCCCTGCGCGCCCTCGGCGGCACCATACTGGAAGAAAATATCGCCCGAACGACCGCTTCCGTGGGTGAAGCGTTGATTGCAGGCGCTATCTTCACCCTGCCGGCCTTTGTTATCAGTGGCGTCTGGGAAGAACTGCATTACTGGGAAAGTACGCTGATCATGCTCATCGGCGGCGTGCTCGGGGTGCTGTTCGTTATCATACTGCGCCGCTCGCTGGTGGAAGAAGCCGACCTGCCCTTCCCGGAAAGTGTCGCTGCCGCGGAAATTGTAAAAGCGGGACAAGGCGGACAGACCGGGGCGGGCCTGGTGTTTTCGAGCATGGGCCTGGCAGCCTTCTGGGAATTCGTAAAAAATTCAAACGGCTATCATATTGTTGAAGATTTTTCCCGCCATTTTTATACCATGGCCGAATCGAAAATCGTTATGCTTGGCCGGAAAATCAGTTATCACGGCGGCTTCCTGCTGGAAACCCCGGCGGGATCACCGGCCCTGGTCGGAGTCGGTTTTATCGTCGGTCTGCGCGTATCAGCCGTGCTGTTCGCCGGCGCGGTGTCGGGCTGGTTGTTCCTGGTACCGGCTTTTATTTATCTGAATCCCGATCTCGGCGGTCTGCTCAGCGCTGCCAACTCCTGGAATGATATCGCCATGGAAGTATGGTTCCGCCAGGTGCGTCCGCTGGCTGTGGGTACCATGATTGTGGCTGCTTTTTACACCCTCTACAATTTGCGCACCTCACTGACAGCCGGAATTACGAAAGCGCTGAAAGACATCGCCGCCGCTAAAACCGGCGATGCTGAGGTAAGCCGGCTGGAAATTGATATAGATTTTAAGAAAGTTGTAATCGGAATTTTGGGGCTTGCGGTTCCCATGTTCATTCTTTATGAATACTTCAGCGGCTCCTTCGGCGGTTCTTTAATGTTAACCGCCGTCATGATTGTTCTGGGGTTTCTATTCGCCGCCGTCGCCGGTTACCTGGTCGGCCTGGTCGGCAGTTCCAACAACCCTATCAGCGGACTGACGCTATCCGCCCTGCTGATTTCCGCCCTGCTGATGGTTGCCATCGGCGTGACCGGCAGTAAAGGCGTTATGGCCGTGCTGGGCGTCGCCGGTGTGGTCTGCTGTGCGGCGGGAATCGCCGGGGATATGATGCAGGACCTGAAGGTCGGACATATCCTGGGCGGCACCCCCTGGCGCATGCAGGTCGGCGAAATCATCGGCGTAATCGCCGCATCACTGGTTCTGATCTGGCCGATGATTGCCATGGATAAAGTGTATGTTATCGGCAGCGAACAACTGCCGGCGCCGCAGGCGGGTCTGATGGCGCTTATGGCCAAGGGAATCGTCGGCGGTGAAATGGCCTGGCCGCTGGTTATCGCCGGAATGTTTTTCGCGCTGGCGCTTATCCTGATCAAATCGCCTTCACCCATGCTGATAGCCGTGGGCATGTATCTTCCGTTCAACGCCACGGCGGCAATTTTTGTCGGCGGCCTTATCAAATACGGCCTGGAAAAAATAATGGACAAACGCGATGCCACTCCGGAGCAGAAATCAAAAGCCGAAAACACCGGAGTTCTGCTTTCATCCGGTTTAATCGCCGGTGAGGCCCTGATGGCGGTAATTCTCGCCTTCGTGGTTTTGGGCGTAAACCTGTCCGAAAGCAGCTTCCGTTTCGCGGATTATACTTTCATGGAACCGAGCCTGTTGCTGGGCATGCTGGTTTTTGCCGGACTGGCATTCCTGCTGATAAAAATACCACTGGACAAATCACAAGAATAAAACAGGCGGGCTGTTTTGAAAGACAGCCCGTTTTTTTATGGGACTATTAAAAAAAAATAAAGAAAATCTGCTGTAACTGATTCCGGTGCGACAGGTGGAATGGGAACGCAACACCGAAACAAAAAAGATAATTCTGATCGTTCCGAAGTTCAGCAATGTATTGTTGCGAAAGCATCTTCTGCCGAGACTTAACAAACCTCATTTTATAATCAAACTGGACGAGTTGGGAAGTTTTGTCTGGGAACAGTGCGACGGCAAACGGAATGCAAAACAGATAGCCGAAGCTTTCGGCAACCATTTTGGTGAGAAGGTCCAGGAACCCTATGTGCGTACAGCCAAATTTTTACATAATGCACCGTGAGCGATACATTGTTTTACAGCGGCCGGACGGCAGCCGTCTCTGATCAGCGAATTATTATTTTTCCGCTTCCCGGCTGAACGCGCCCGATTTCCACAATCGGGAACGGATACCCTTTTACGGCCTTCGGAAACAACTTACTATCCTTTTCCGAAACAGCGATGCACAACCCGCCTGAGGTCTGCGGATCAAACAGCAGGCTCATATTCCACGACTCAACGGCGCCGGCATCAAAACAATCTTCACAAAATTTGTAATTGGAGATGGTTCCGCCGGGAATGTTGACGGTTTGTTCGGCAAATTCACGGGCCTTTTCGAACACAGGAATCCGCTCCATTTGCAAAACCACATCCACATTTTTCCGCTGCACCATTTCGTGAATATGCCCGACGAGGCCGAAACCGGTAATATCGGTACAGGCGGAAACATCATACTTCTGCATGACCTGTGACGGAATTCTGTTCAGGGTCAGCATGCTGGTTATTATTTCATCCAGATCGCTTCCGTTCAGCTGATCATTTTTAAGTGCCGTGGAAAGGATGCCGGTGCCGATCGGTTTCGTGAGCAGTAAACGATCTCCGGGGCGCAGTCCGTTGTTCTCTATTATTTTATCAGGATGAATTTTCCCGGTTACAGCCAGGCCGTATTTCAACTCATTGTCTTTGATGGAATGTCCGCCGAGAATCACCACTCCCGCTTCACGCATTTTATCCGCCCCGCCCTGCAGGATTAACCGCATGCCCTCCTCATCCAGTTGCTTTTCGGGAAAGCACAGCATATTCAGGGCACTGATCGGCTCGGCACCCATGGCATAAATGTCGCTTACCGAGTTGGCCGCCGATATCTGCCCGAATAAATACGGGTCGTCCACGATCGGAGTAAAAAAATCAACGGTGTGCACCAGCGCCAATTCATCGCTGATACGGTATACCCCGGCGTCGTCACCGGTCGAACTGCCGACCAGCATATTCTCATTCACCGGAAAATTCACCTTCTTCAAAGCCGAATCCAGCAACGCCGGATCAAGTTTGGAAGCTCAGCCGGCGCAGGTGACCATCGAAGTCAATTTATATTTTTTTGCAGTCATGTTAAACCAGTTGTTTCCTTTTAATCAGATACTCCGAAAGCGCCACATCGAATGACGTATGCGTTTCCAGCATCTGGTAATCAATTCTGTATTCGCGGCATTGCCGACGGTAAAAATCAATAAACTCCTGCATCTGCTGTTGATATTCCCTTTTGATATACCAGGGACAGGTTCTGATTTTCTCTGCGCTTTCAAGGTCCTCGAACACCACATCCCCCTGAAAATCGAAGTCGATTTCACGCGGGTCCAGCAAATGAAAAACGAGTACTTCATGTCGATTGTGCCGGAAATGCCGTAATCCGGACAACACTTTTTCCGGTTCATCCAGCAGATCGGAAATCAGGATAACCAGTCCGCGGCGGCGCATCCGTTCCGCCATCAGGTGCAGCGCCTGGCTGACATCAGTATCCGGGCCGGTTTCGGCCCGATCCAGTTCGACGAGCAGCGGCTGTAAATACGAATTGACGGAGCGCGGCGGCATCAGTTTTTTTATTTCTTTATCGAATAATACCAGTCCGACGGCATCACGCTGCAACAGCATAAGATGCGAAAGCGCCGCTGTCAGGTATTTGCCGTACATCAGTTTGGAGACTTTCCCGGAAGAAAATTCCATGGATTTGCTGACATCCAGCAGAATACTGGCGCGCAGGTTGGTCTCTTCTTCATATTGTTTGATGTAATAGCGGTCCGTTCTTCCCCATACTTTCCAGTCGATAAAGCGCAGGCTGTCGCCGGGGTTGTAAGGG
>JAJRVZ010000297.1 GCA_024277055.1 Calditrichota bacterium | reverse complement strand
GAAATAGACCTGGCGGATAATATATATTTACAACCCTCCGATGTGATTGAATTCAGCACCGATGCAAAAAATTTGGGGGAGGTAAAAACAAATCTGTGTGTCCGGGCCGCTAAATTGCTTCAGGAAAAGTTTGATATTCCAGGACTGAAGATACATTTGCAAAAAAGGATACCCACGGGTGCGGGACTCGGCGGCGGCAGCAGTGATGCCGCACATACCCTGATTGGCGGACTGCGGGTTTACGATATAAAAACGGATATGAAAAACTTAAATCAGCTTGCCGCTCAACTCGGTTCGGACGTCCCCTTTTTTTTACGGGGCGGCGCCGCATATGTCACCGGGCGCGGGGAAAAAATTAGATCGCTGCCGTACCGGTTTCCGTGGTGGCTGGTACTTGTAATCCCGGATATACCTGTTTCAACCGTCTGGGCCTATAAAAACCTTAATTTTACCTTGACAAGCCAAAGGCGTAGTGTTAAATTTCAAGGCTTCGGACAAATTTGCCCGGAACTGGCTGAACTTCGATCGGAATTCCAGAACGATTTCGAACCCATGGTGTTCAACAGCTATCCGCAGCTGAGAGAAATAAAGGAAAATCTTTATAATTCAGGTGCCGGTTATGCCAGTCTTAGCGGCAGCGGTTCGACAGTATTTGGATTTTTTGAAACGGGAGAAGCCGCGGAGAAGGCCTGTGGTAAGTTCGAAGGAAAATACCTGGTTGAGGTCCTGAAACCAATTTGAACATAAAATAATATTTTTGGGGCGTAGCCAAGTGGTAAGGCACCGGGTTTTGGTTCCGGCATTCGTAGGTTCGAATCCTGCCGCCCCAGCCACAAAAACAAATAATTGCGCTAATGAGGAGTATAGAATGAGTGAATCTCATCTGACGACAGAAATCAGAGCCGGTAGAGGGAAGGCGGAAGCCCGGCGTCTGCGCAGGAGCGGGCGGGTTCCCTGTGTGCTTTATGGTGTTGAAAGCGATGTGCATGCGTTTTCCGTAAACGAGCGGGAATTAAGAAAGGTATTGTCATCGCATCAGTCGATGATTAGTCTGAATCTGGATGGAAAAGAACAGGAAACTGTAATAAAAGAGATACAGTATCACCCTGTAAAAGGGGACATCCTTCATGTTGACTTTCAGCGTTTGAAAAGAGGACAGGAAGTCACTCTTTCCATTCCCCTGAAATTTGTCGGCGAATCACCTGGTGTGAAAATAGGCGGAACATTCCAGGAATTGAAAATCGATATTTCGATTACCTGTTTGCCCCGTTATCTGCCCCAGGAAATTGAAATTGATATTTCCGAAATGGAAATCGGCGATTCGATCCATGTGAAGGATTTGAATTTTGAGAATATTACTTTCAACGATGACCCGGAAACGGCTCTTTGTTCCGTAGCCGCACCGCGCAAGCAGGAGGAAGAGGTTCCGGAAGAAGAAGAGGAAGCGGCTGCCGAGGAAGGCGAAGAGGCCGAACCGGAAGTTATTTCGAAAGGCAAGGCAGAAGAAGAATCCGGAGAATCCGCGGAATAATCCGGTGCGTGCGATTATCGGCCTCGGAAATCCGGGGTTAAAATACAAAAATACACGCCATAATATCGGATTCAGGATTGTCGACCATCTTGGTGATGAACTGAAGGTCTCCTTCAAGGCAGGCAAAGGGGATTACTATTATTCGGAGGCGGAAATTGAAGGCCAGCGCACATTGCTGGTAAAACCGGGTACCTATATGAACCGGAGTGGTCAGGCCGTAAAGCATCTGATCCGGTATTTTCCTCTGGAAATAAAAGATCTGCTGATTGTTTATGACGATTTTCATCTGCCGTTCGGGACCCTGCGTTTTCGCAGGCAGGGCAGCGACGGCGGGCACAATGGAATAAAATCGATCATTGAAAATCTGGGAACGCAGGAATTCGCACGATGCCGGGCGGGCATCGGAAGCCAATTTGATGATTCCGTATCCTTTGTACTGTCCAATTTCTCAAGGGCGGAACAAAAAAAGCTGACAGAGTGGCTCCCAATGATTACCGATGGGATACGCTACTGGGTTGCGGAGGATATTGAAGCGGCAATGAATAAATTCAACCGAGCATACATTTAGTCTAACTCTACTTCAGAGGAGCATATGGATACCAGTATTGTTGTTGCAATTGTAAGCGGTGTGCTTGCACTGTTGTACGCGGCCTGGAAATCATCCTGGATTTCGAAACAGGACCCGGGTAATGAAAAAATGCAGGATATCGGTCAGGCAGTGCGCGAAGGCGCCATGGCCTTTCTGTCACGTGAATATCGTGTACTGGCGATATTTGTAATAGCTGTTGCCATTTTACTTTTCTTCGGCAACCAGGGGCGGGGGACCGGTCTGGTAGCCGTATCCTTCGTGGTCGGTGCCTTCTGCAGTGCGCTGGCGGGTTATTTCGGAATGCGTGTTGCAACTCAGGCCAACCACCGAACCACACAGGCTGCAAGAACCAGTCTTAATGATGCTCTGATTGTCGCTTTCAGCGGTGGGTCGGTGATGGGAATGAGTGTTGTCGGTCTCGGAATTATTGGTCTTGCCGGTCTTTTCTGGCTGTACGGTGGTGCTTCGGGGGCCGATCTGCCCTGGGTAATGACGGTTTTGTCCGGCTTTGCGATGGGCGCATCTTCAATTGCCTTGTTCGCCCGTGTCGGTGGGGGTATTTATACCAAAGCGGCGGATGTCGGCGCCGACCTGGTAGGTAAAGTTGAAGCGGGCATACCGGAAGACGATCCGCGTAATCCGGCCACCATTGCCGACAATGTCGGCGATAACGTTGGTGATGTTGCCGGAATGGGAGCAGACCTGTTTGAAAGCTATGTGGGCTCTATTGTAGGTGCAATGGTGCTGGCAGCCGGTGCAGCCGCCTACAATATGGTGTTACTTCCGCTGGCATTGGCCGGCGCCGGAATTATCGTATCCATAATCGGGACGTTTTTCGTTCGCACCAAAGAAGGGGGTAATCCACAGACAGCATTGAATATTGGCACTTTCGGCGCCGGTGGGCTGATGGTGGTGATCAGTTATTTTATCATTGAAGCTTTTATTAAAACACCGGTTCAGATGTCCGGTAAAATGGTAAGCGGGCTGGATGTTTTTCTCGCAACTATCGGCGGTCTGATCGCCGGAATTCTGGTGGGACTGTTTACCGAATATTATACGTCGGAATCGCGCACTCCGACACACAGAATCGCCAAGGCCAGTGAAACAGGTTCTGCAACAAATATTATTGCCGGATTGGCAAACGGAATGTATTCCACGGCGCTTCCCGTATTCACTATCGCGGGGGCCATTCTGATCGCGTATCATTTTGCAGGCTTGTATGGCATTGCCATTGCAGCTCTGGGTATGCTGTCGACCACAGGGATTCAGCTGGCTGTGGACGCTTACGGCCCGATTGCCGACAATGCCGGGGGGTGTGCTGAAATTGCTGAATTGCCGCCGGAAGTTCGTGAACGTACCGATAAACTGGATGCCGTCGGAAACACCACGGCCGCCATCGGCAAAGGGTTTGCCATCGGATCGGCCGCATTAACGGCCCTGGCGCTTTTCGCCGCTTATCGCGAAACCGTGGCCAAAGTAACGGGAATTAAAAGTCTGGTTTTGGATATCAATTCGCCGGAAATCATGGCCGGCCTGCTGATCGGTGCCGTACTGCCCTTTGTGTTTTCTTCCTTCGCCATGCGCGCTGTTGGAGAGGCTGCTTTCGATATGATCGAAGAAGTGCGGCGGCAGTTTCGCGAAATAAAAGGTTTGCTGGAAGGTACCGCCAAGGCGGACTATGCCCGGTGCGTGGATATTGCCACGGCAGCGGCCATTAAACGAATGATCGCCCCCGGATTGCTGGCGGTTCTGACACCGGTTCTTTTCGGCCCGGTTCTGGGATTGCCTGCAATGCTTGGCGGCATTCTCGCCGGTGTAACAATTTCCGGCGTTCTGCTGGCCATTTTTATGGCCAACGCAGGCGGTTCATGGGATAATGCCAAGAAGTATATTGAAAGCGGCCATCACGGCGGAAAGGGCTCTGATGCGCACAAAGCCGCCGTTGTCGGCGATACGGTCGGAGATCCTTTCAAAGATACGGCCGGTCCGTCGCTGAATATTTTAATAAAACTAATGTCAGTGGTTTCGCTGGTAATTGCGCCGCTGATCTAACAATAATCGATCCTTTCCCGTAGCCATAAAGCGGGAACGTACAGACCGAAGGAGGTATTTATGGCAATGTACGAAACGATCTTTATTCTCGACAGCCTGTTGCCCCAGGAAGATATCGATAAGATTATCGAACGGGTAACCGGAATTATTGAAGAGAATAAAGGCAAAGTAACCAGGGTAGATCGCTGGGGAAAACGCAGGCTTGCCTACGAAATCCAGAAAAAGCAATACGGTTATTACGTGGCCGTGGAATTCGAATCCGATGGCGCCATTCCGCAATTGCTTGAAAGCGATTATAATTACAACGATAAGGTTTTACGCTATCTGACTTATCTTTATGATAAGAAAAAAATGAAATCGATTGAGAAAGCGAAAGCCGAGGCTTTGAAGGAAGAAAATCCGGAACCGGAACCGAAGAAAGCGGAACCTGCAGCTAAGGTTATAGAAACGGCTGAACCGGAAGCAACAGAGGAAACCAGGGAGGCGGGCGATGAATAGATACGCAGATAAAAACAAACGCGGATTCAAAACTCGCAAAAAACGTATTTGTCGTTTTTGTTCGGATAAAGAATACTATATCGATTTCAAAGATGACAAAAAACTGGTGCGCTTTCTAACCGAACAGGGAAAGATAATTCCCCGTCGTACTTCAGGAAATTGCGCAAAACACCAGAGGGAACTGGCAACGGCAATTAAACGTGCTCGTCATCTGGCCCTGATTCCCTATGTGGCCGACATCGCACGCTGATAATGAAGGGGTAAGTTAAAATGAAAATCATATTACGACAGGACATGCCTAATCTCGGGGTCGCCGGTGAAATCGTGAAGGTGAAACCGGGTTATGCCCGTAATTTTCTCATTCCTAAAGGTATGGCATTGCAGGCAACCGATGCCAATATGCGCCGATATGAAAGTGAGAAAAAGCAGCTCAGCTGGAAAATAGAACAGGAAAAACGAAAAGCGGAAGAACTGGCCAAACTACTTGAGAATGTTTCTTGTACTATTACCGTTCAGGTTGGTGAAGAAGATAAATTGTTCGGCTCGGTTACCTCCCAGAATATTGCCGAGGCTCTGGAAACGCAGGGACACAAAATCGACAAGCGTAAAATATTGCTTGATGAACCGATCAAATCGCTCGGCATCTATTCGGTGCCGATTAAACTGCATTCCGAGGTTGAAGCTAAAGTGAAGGTGTGGGTTGTAAAAGAATAAGTTCTTTTGCACTGTTATTTCGGGGCGGATACTCAGTATCCGCCTTTTTTGTTTATTGCCATTATGCCGTCTGGTTACTATCTGATTTCGTGCGTAAAGTAAACACTGATTCAGGTATTTCGGATCATAAAACTTCCATTCATGTATTGTCCTGCAATGAATCACACAAATAAAATCAGGGTCGGTAATGAAATTCGCTGAAGTCGTTTTTAACATCAGGATCGATCATGCGTTCACCTACAGAATTCCTGAAGCGCTTGCCGGGCGCGTAACTCCGGGGATTCGCGTGCTGGCGCCCTTCGGCAGGAGATTACTGACCGGTGTCGTCACTTCCCTGGCCTCTGTGTCCAAAATTGATAACTGTAAAGAATTAACCGATGTACTGGACGCTCAGCCCATGGTTACGGAGGAATTGCTTCAACTGACGCGCTGGATGGCGGACTATTATATTGCCAGTTGGGGACAGGCCTTGCAACCGGCGCTTCCGAAAGGGCTGGATGAATCGAGCAAACGCATTATTACCCTTACCGAACCCAATCCTGACGTGATTAATGCGCTGACAGATCGCCAGCGGCATTTACTGGATATAATTCACCGAAATCCCGGAAATTCACAGACCTATTATCAGAAAAAGTTCGGCGAAGGCGCCTTCCATTATTTACTTCAGGTGTTGCGTGAAAAGGGGTGTATCATCATCGAGGAAAAACGGCAACCACGTAAAGTACAGGTGTTGATGAGAAAATTCATCACGGTGCCGGACGGCAATTTGAATACCGCGGATAATATTCCTCCCGAAATAATTGATATTCTTAATGATTTAAAAGGCAAGTCTCTGTTGCGTACGGAGTTCATCCGTAAAACCGGCCTTTCGGCTTACCGTGTGAATAAACTGGTTGAGCAGGGTATTGTACGGCTCGAAGAACATGAAATCGCCCGCGAAGTTGATTTTGATTTTGCACCGGAGAAAAAAGTAATCAGGCTCAGCCGGGCGCAGCAAAAGGCACTCGATCAAATTAATGAAAGTATTTCGGAACAAAGATTTCAGGTGCATTTACTGCATGGAGTCACCGGCAGCGGCAAGACACAGGTCTATCTGGAAGCAATCCGTCATGCACGACAGCAGGGAAAAGAAGCCATCGCCCTGATTCCAGAGATCAGCCTGACCCCTCAAACGGTGCGCCGTTTTCAGGATTTTTTTCCCGGCCAGGTCGCCGTATTCCACAGTAAAATGTCGCTGGGAGAGCGTTTTGATGCCTGGCGCCGAATTCAATCCGGTGAACTTTCGATTGTTGTCGGGCCGCGTTCGGCGCTGTTCATGCCGATGAAAAATCTTGGCATAATCATAATCGATGAAGAACATGACTCATCCTATAAACAGACGGAAAGCCAACCCCGCTATCATGCCAGGGATGTGGCCGTTTACCGTGCTCAATTGAACAATGCAACCGTTATTCTGGGCTCGGCAACACCGGCGGTCGACTCTTTTTACAATGCCCGTAAAGGCAAGTATAATCTGATCACGCTGACGGAGCGGGTTACGGATCAGCAATTGCCGAAGGTAATTCTGGTGGATATGCGCCGAAAGGGGGGAGGGGCGAAGGTCAGTCTTTTTTCGAAACTGTTACTGGAGAAAATGGAGCAGCGGTTAGAAAACAACGAACAAATCATTTTGCTTCAAAACCGTCGGGGTTTTTCTTCCTTTCTGCAGTGTGTGGAATGCGGCTTTATTTCGAAATGTCCCAATTGCGAAATCACCCTGACGTACCATACTTACAACAAACAACTTATGTGCCATTATTGTCGCTATTCGAGACCGGCAGGCAATACCTGTCCGAATTGTGAGGGTACACAAATCGATTACAAAGGCAGTGGAACGCAGAAAGTGGAAAAGGAATTACTGGCGGCATTCCCGGGAGTATCCGTTTTGAGAATGGATCACGACACGACCAGCGGAAAAGGAGCACACGATAGAATTCTGGAAAGTTTTCGCAGGCAGGAAGCGGATATTCTGCTGGGGACACAAATGATCGCCAAGGGCCTCGATTTTGAGAATGTAACTCTTGTTGGCGTAATCTCAGCCGATATTGGATTATCATTGCCTGATTTTCGTGCCGCCGAGCGGGTATTTCAGTTACTGACTCAGGTAGCCGGCAGATCCGGGCGGGGAGAAAAGGTGGGGGAAGTAGTTGTACAAACATATCAGTATACCCATTTTGCCGTACAAAAAGCCAAAACACACGATTATATCGGGTTTTACCTGCAGGAAATGCAAAACCGAAAGGAACTGGATTATCCGCCGTTCAGCCGTGTCATCAATATCAAAATTCACGGAACGGACCTGAACCTGACGATACAGGAAGCGAGAAAGATTGCCGGAAAACTGCGCAGAACGGCTGCCGGAAATTTTCAAATAATCGGTCCGGCACCGGCGCCGCTTTCAAAAATAAACAATCAATACCGCTGGCATATATTACTGAAAATTAATAAACTTTACGACAAGGCCGGCAGGAAAACAAAGCGGATCATTCGTCAACAGCTGGACAGTCAATTAAAACAGTTTTCCGGTGACGTCCGTGTTGTTCTGGATGTTGATCCGGTGGACATGATGTAAAGCAATCGGAAAATGAGTAAACAATACGAAAAAAAGAAAGAAGCTTTTTCTCAGCTGAACCGGCAGTTTCAAACCGATACGGCCGGACTGGGACCTGTTCCCGCCGCAGAACTGGCCAAGCGCTACCAGGTGCTGCTGAAACGGACAAAGCAGCTGGAAAAGGTATATGAATTTCATAAAAATATCGTTCAGAATATTTCGAGCGGTCTGATCACCATAAACTTCGATGGTAATATTACCTTCATCAATACAGCCGCGCTGCAAACGGTAGGTTACACTTTTAAAGACCTGGTAAATAAACCGGTGAATCTGCTTTTCGCCGACAGTTCCGAGGCGGAAACCATATTGCATGAAGTAACCGTCAGCCGCAATATGTATGAAAGCCAGGAGATAAATCTGATATCACGTCGCGGCAATATTATTCCGATTGGCTTCAGTACGACTTTGTTGAAAAACGGTGAGCACGACCAGGAAGGGGTTATTTTCAGTTTTCGGGACCTGACCCAGATACGCAGTTTCAAAATGCAAATGGAACGCATGGACCGGTTGGCGACGCTCGGCGAAGTGTCTGCGGGAATTGCCCATGAAATACGAAATCCGCTGGCGGGTATAAAGACTTCGGCACAGGTGCTGGAGGAAAGTTTCGCGCCGGGGGATTTCAGGGCCGAATTGATCGGACGCATAGTGAAGGAAATTGACCGGGCGAACGAATTGTTGAAACGATTTTTCAAATTCGCCAGACCGGGAAGACCGAAACAGGAGTTTATCAACCTGCATCTGCTTCTGGATGGAATAATTCTGCTGCTGAAATCGCGATTACGAAAAAATAACATTAAACTGACCACACAGTACGCTGACGAATTGCCGCATATTTACGTAGATGAAAATCAACTGGAACAGGTGATTATCAATTTAATTCTGAACGCCATCGATGCGATCGAAAACGGTGGGGAGATTACGATCCGAACCCATCTTGAAACCGGTCGGAAACAGAAAAAGGACGGAATGCCCGCAGATATGGTATGTCTTACCATCGTTGATACCGGGTGCGGCATAAAAAAAGAGAATCTTGAAAAGATTTTCAATCCTTTTTTTACAACAAAATCCCATGGGGTTGGTCTCGGGCTTTCCATTTCTTCGAGATTGTTGGAAGAGAATGAATGCCAGGTACAGGTGGAAAGCGAAGAGGGTATCGGATCGACTTTCAATATTTATGTCCCGACCGGATAAAAATCGGGAACAGGTGGTTCATGATATACACCGGCAGAAGCTGTTAAATATTGGAACAAGTATTTATTATTGATATATTTAACATAAAAGTAAGGATAGGCAGTCGCAATGAGTTCGTCTAAAAAAATGTTGATTGTTGACGACGAAGAGACCTTGACGTACAGTCTGTACCAAAGCTTCATACTGGCAAAACAGGATTATGAAGTCGTAACGGCCGAATCCGGCGAGGAAGCCAATAGCCGGTTACAGGAAATGGATTTCGATCTGGTAATAACCGATATAAGCATGCCAGGCATGAGCGGTCTTGAGTTGTTGAATATCATCCGGTCTCATCACCCGCAAACGCAGGTGATCGTCATGACCGCCTACGGTTCTGACGACAAACGCGAAGAAGCGATGCGCAACGGCGCCAGGTATTACGTGGAAAAGCCGTTCGAGATTAAGGAACTGAAACAAATGGTTATGAACATTCTGCAATAATTATGGCACTAGTAGGCAACTTAAGAGATCTCAAGCTCCCGAATTTGATTCAATTAAATTGTATGGAGCGGAATACGGCAAAACTGACCGTAGAACATGCCGGCAAATACGGTTTTGTTTATTTTCAGGGCGGACAAATTGCACATGCCGAATATGAACCGGATATCGGTGAGAAGGCTTTGTTTCGATTACTGGCCCTGACGGATGGAAAATTCAAGGTGGAAGGGGGAATCCGGCCTCCCACGGTGACTATCCAAAATCACTGGAATAATTTGTTACTGGAAGGATTGCATCAGCTGGACAATCTGCAATCCAGCGATGAAGGAATGGTTCAGCACTTTCTGAATATGCTGATGAATGTTCGGGGGGTGGTGCAGGCCGCGGTAATTTCTCAAACCGGTGAGGTGATTGCCACCACATTCGAACTGGGAAAGGATTCGATTCTGCATGCTCTTACCTTTTACGAAGCGACTGCCATGAAAGGTATGATCAAAACCGGGAATCCCGATTTTATAAATCTGGTTGAACGCAATAAGCGCACGCTGATAACCGCCTATGGTGAGCACATCGCTTACATTGAATTGGAGGCAAAGTCTCAGCTGGAAACCGTATTACCGTTTATTAAGCAGGTTATGGGCCAATATGCTGTTCCCTAGTGGAAAAATACTTCACAAAGATTTGTCTACCAATTATACCCGTTCGCAAAAGCTGATCAGCGATCTGCAGGAAATGCGTTTCACGGGTTACCTGCATGTTTCATTCTGGGAATCGGATGATTATCTTCTATTTGATACGGGCAAAATCATTCAGGCCTATGTACGCTCCGGTGAAGACCTGGACCACGGTTACAAAGCGTTGAGTATCGTCGCCGAGCAGCTGGAACAAAAAGACGGAATGATCACTGTTTACATTTTGCAGCCGGAAATAATGACCATTCTTTCGGCCATACATACCGCAAAAACGGTTTACCGGAAAACTATTGAAAAACAATCACCGTTCAGCATATTGATCGAAGAGGCTCTGTCTTCGAAAGAAGCAGGCCTGCTGGAATTTGAATTCGGAAAGAAACAGGGAAGCGGCGCCATCTATTTTGCTTCGGGAAAAGTTGTTGCAACGGTGCTTAAATCTCGCACGGGGCGAACGGTAACCGAAGCTGAAAACAACAATTTATTCAAACACTTTTTCAAATTGGTCAGTTCGATCAGCACAACGGTAACCCAGTTGCAGATCGACCCGGTTACCGCCTACGAGGAAAGCGAAGAATTGCAGGACTGGGTGTATTTTTACGAATTTATTTATATTCTGAATAAAGTTCATAGGCATTTTTCCAGTCTTTTGAATGGCATGTGCGACGATAATCTTTACTATCGGTTTATCAGTGAAAGTCTAAATAGTCTTGCGGCCGACTACGGTTTCGATGGACTGGAAATTACAAACGGCCGGTTACAGAATTTTTCCAGTAACGATGTAAACCAGATACGGAATCTGTATTTTTCCGTGTTGAATGATACGCTGGCAAAAATGGAAGATATTAAAAAAGTCGACCGGCAGTGCATCAAACAGGCCTTGATACCATTTTGCACCAAGTACAGAAAACCGCTTGATTTCTACCGTATTTCCGGGGAAATAAACAAACTAACGACGGGCATGTGATGACTGCAGAATTGCTGAAAGATATTGTCGATATTCCGGGGGTGACCGGGGTACTGGTCGCTTCGAACCATGGCAAGGTGATTGAAAAAATCGGACTGGATATAAAAGAAATCATCCTTGAGACCATTGCCATACACATTCTGCGGATAATATCCGCCTATCATATCAAAAAAAGAATTGTACAGGAAATCGAACTGATATGGGATGATTACCATGTCATCGTAAAGAATTCGACTCAGTTCGTAGTGATCACCTTCTGCAATTCAAAAAAGGCCTTGTCCCTGTTGCGGATGACGATCAATGTTGTTATGGCCCATCTGCTTGAAGACAAGAAATTCATGAAGCAGATCAAAAAACATGCTTCAGAAAAGACCCTTGTTTTACGCAGGGGAAATCTTGAACCGGAAGAGATAAATTTAATTTCAAAATTGCAATAAGTGCCTTAATATACTATATTTAAAAAAAATTTATGGCACTTAATCCAAGCGAAAACTCAGGACAAATGACAGCCGAAGAACTGGATAAGATCAGGCAGATCATTCCACACTCGCAGGTTGTTTTTGAGACGAACAATTCCGTCAACAGTGGTGAGATAAAATTAAAAACAACCGAGTGGGCGATAATTACCAAACTGGATGGAGAAAAGACAATTGAAGAAATTGCCGAAACACTCTCCCTGTCGGAAGATGAAAGCCTGATTTATTTTTATCATTTGAACGAAATGGGCCTGATCAGGATAAAGGAAATTCGTTCGCTCGAAGAAAATTATGCACCTAAGGAATTTTTTGATCAGCTAACGACAGTGTTGGTGAAGACAATAGGTCCGGTAGCAAGTTTCGTTATAGATGATGTGCTCTGGGATTTGAATCTGGACCGGGAAAAATTTCAAAAGGACAAGATCCCCCTGCTCATCGAAACCATAAGCCAGGAAATAACCGATCCGGAAAAACGTGTACAATTTCAACAACAGATGCTTACGCACATAAAGGAATTATGAATCGAATTAGTTTGCGCTGGAAAATCAGCGGTATCCTCATTTTCAGTAATTTGTTTCTCGGAATTCTGGTTACGTATATTGTAAACAATATGCTGACCGAAACGCTTGAAAATGAGTTGATTGAACGTGGACGGGCAATCGGGCAGGACCTTGCGCGATACAGTGCACCTCAAATTCTGGAAGAAGACGTAGTAGGCCTGAAACAGATCATTACAAGTGCGCTGGCCTATGAATCGGTCGAGTATGTGTTAATCCAGAACAGCGAGTCGCGTATGATCAGCGATACCTACAACGGTCAGGTACCGCCCGAGCTTACCGAACGCAGTATTTTTGGAAATATAAATTATAAAAAGCCTCAAATCGTTTTTTTGAAAAACATTGATGAAGAATGTTATGATATAAATATTCCGGTGGAAGAGGGCGATTTAGGGTATGTGCGCATCGGAATGCGCAAGAGTTATATCGATGAGCGGGTCCAAAAAACCAATAATTACGTGCTGCTTACTGTGGTTATTGTCACTTTGGCGGGAATAATAATTGTTTATTTTCTGGCGAATAAAATAATCAGACCGATATTGTATCTGACAAAACGGGCGAATGAAATCAGCACGGGAAAACTGGAAGAAAAAGTGTCGGTCGATACCAGTGATGAAATAAAAGACCTGGCAAATGCCGTTGAACGTTTGCGTGAGAGTCTTAATCTGGCTCTTGAAAGATTGAAAAAACACCAAACCTTACGTATTTAAAACAAGAGGGTAGGCCGTTATGGTACAAACAAGGAAACTTAAGGACGGAAGTCGCCAGATTATTCTGAATGGCAAACAATACGAAGGAATCACAAAAGTGCTTTCCGAGCTTGCCAACAAGACCAAAGCTTCCGCAATATTGTTTGCCGACATGAGCGGGCAGCTGATCAGTCAGCGTGGCAATACGGACAACATGAATACCACGGTTCTATCAGCATTGGCGGCCAGTGATTTTGCTGCAACAGCGGAAATGGCGAAACTGGTCGGTGAAGAGGCAAAATTCAAATTGCTTTTTCATGAGGGGGAAAAACGCAATGTTTATCTTTCTAATGTTGGTGATTATTTTTTCCTGGTTGTTGTATTCGATGTAAGCGTCACTCTTGGATTGATTCGTATCTATACAAAAAAAGCGATGCAGAGCCTGCTCGACATTCTGAAAGAAGAGGGTGACACTGAAGAAAATGGAAAAGGAATGATTGATTCGGATTTCAGCTCGTTGCTCGGCGATGCGCTGGATGAGTCGTTTAAATAAAACTATTGCATAGGGTTTTGCAAGAAAACTAGAGTGAGGAACGAATGTTTATTAATTGGGCGCTGCAAGAAATTAACCTGAAAATCGTTTATTACGGTCCGGGAATGAGCGGCAAAACAACTAATCTGGAATATATACATTCCAAGTTGGACCCTTCGCTCGCCGGTGAACTTGTTTCTCTGAAAACCAAAGAAGACCGAACCATATTCTTCGATTTTATGCAGATTGAGGTCGGTCGTATTAAAGGTAAGAAACCAAAATTCAACCTCTACACTGTTCCGGGCCAGGTTTATTATGCCTCCAGCCGCAAGGTGATTCTGAATGGCGTAGACGGGATCGTTTTCGTTGCCGAT
>JAJRVZ010000016.1 GCA_024277055.1 Calditrichota bacterium | reverse complement strand
TTCGCGCCACCGGTCTGCTGCGCGATGCGGTGGAACTGGATTCGACCCTGTACGAAGCCTGGCTGGGTATCGGTACGTACAAATACTGGCTGTACAGTAAACTGAAATTCATCACCTGGTTGCCGATCGTTCCGGACGATCGCGAAGAAGGTATCGAACTGATCAAAAAAGCGATTCGTCATGCAGACGGCAGCAAATACATGGCCATGCACCAGCTGATTTATGTGTTAATCGACTATGGCCGGACGACGGAAGCGACGCATTATGCCGACACGCTGATGCAGAAATATCCGGACAGCCAATTTATGTGGTGGGCGGCGTCGCAGGCGTATTTCAAATTGCGCAATTATGAAAAAGCGGAAGCCGCCTACCGGCACCTGGATTCGCTGCTGACGGTAGATGAAAACGCCAACCCCATGCACCGCTTCAAGTGCCGCTACCGGCTGGGCTACATCGCGCTGCAACTGGAGAGATACGATTTGTGCGAACAGCGCTGCAACGAGGCGCTGGCCATGGTTGAGCAGTACGGACTGCGTGACGGGCTGGGTGAAGAACTGGATAATATTGAAACCATGTTACAGGAATGCGATCAGAAAAGAAAAAAGAAAAACTAAGCGGATAAGTTTTACTTGCCGAATTGAATGTGCATTATTCCGTTGATTTCCGGGTGGAAAATAATTAACACAACTTTAATAAGGATTCGGCAAATTATAAACTTGATTTAAAACCACGTAAAATTTAAATTTCAAAACTTTTTAATTTTAATCAAACTGCATGCTTTTCGGAATTGAAGAGTATACAAATAACCGGAAATTACATGGGCAAAATAATAACCATTGTGAATCAAAAAGGCGGTGTGGGCAAAACCACCACTGCTATCAACCTGGCCAGCTGTATCGCCGTTTCTGAGAAAAATGTCCTGTTGGTGGATATTGATCCGCAGGCCAATGCCACCAGCGGCATCGGCATGCAACTGGAAGAAGATGAACCTTCGATTTACGAAGTGTTGCTGAACAACCAGGATGTCACGACTGCCATCCGGAAATCGGGGGTGCCGTTTCTGGATGTATTGCCGTCCCATATTCGGCTGGTCGGCGCCGAAGTAGAGCTGGTGAACGGCGCGAACCGTGAACACCGCCTGAAACAAACCCTCGATAAAATCCGTGACGAGTACGATTTTGTTTTTATTGATTGTCCCCCTTCACTGGGATTGCTGACGATTAACGCGCTGACGGCTGCCGATTCGGTTCTGATCCCGATACAGTGCGAGTATTACGCCCTGGAAGGATTGAGTCAGCTGTTGAATACGGTGCACCTGGTACAGAAAAATCTGAACACAGATCTGACCATTGAAGGCGTATTGCTGACCATGTACGACAACCGTCTGAATTTAAGCAATCAGGTGGCTGAAGAAGTACGGGAGTACTTCAAAGAAAAAGTGTATAAAACCGAAATCAGCCGGAATGTTCGTCTGGGCGAAGCACCCAGTTTCGGTAAGCCGATCATCATGTATGATGCACTTTGCACCGGCAGCCAAAATTATATCAGTCTGGCAGAGGAAATCCTGAAGAAATGAAAACCAAACGACTGGGCAAGGGCCTGAACGCATTAATACCGCAACAGACGGCGGGGGAAAATGCCGAATCGAATGGTAATCTGATAGAAGCGGAAGTCTCACGGGTAAAAGCTAATCCCTATCAGCCGCGTATGGATTTTGATGAAACCGCGCTTCAGGAACTGAAAGATTCCATTCGCGAAAAGGGGGTAATTCAGCCGATCACGGTACGAAGGGTAAATTCACACTATGAACTGATCGCCGGTGAGCGCAGGTTACGCGCCGTGGTGGAACTGGGTTTGGAAAAGATACCGGCCTATGTCGTGCAGGTGGAAACAAAGGAAGAAATGCTGGAGCTGGCGATCATTGAAAATGTTCAGCGCGAAAAACTGAATCCAATCGAACAGGCGGTGGCATTTCAGCGACTTATTGACGAATGCAACCTGACGCAGGATGAGGTGGCCAGGAAAATCGGCAAGGACCGGACTACAATCACCAATTTACTGCGTTTGCTGCGATTACCGGCTGAAATTCAGAAAAGTGTTAAAAGCGGAGAATTGTCAGTCGGGCATGCGCGTGCGCTGGTTTCACTTGAAGACACGAAGGTGCAGCGCGATCTGTGCCGGAAGGTGGTTCGCAACGGACTATCGGTGCGCAAACTGGAAAAAATGGTCAAAGAAGTGTCGGAGGTCAAACCGCATCAGCCTGTACGGACCGATAAAAAATCGGTTTTCATTTCAAATATAGAAGAGAAACTGCGCGATGTGTTCGGAACGAAGGTTACCATACGTTCCCGCAGAGAGGGGGGCAGCATCGAAATAGATTTTTATTCACCCGAAGATTTGAATCGCCTGCTCGAAATATTTGAAAAAATGAAATAACGGCGGTTTTGTAGTTGCATTTTTTTTCACAAAGTTTTAAATTATTCATCTTTAATAATTAGGGTTAAACAACGGTTTGGGGCACGCAAAACGGAAAATTAAGTATTATACGTTCATGCTGATTCCGGACAATGAGCGGGCTGCACGCAGTCTTCGTTTGAATGTGTGGTTGATCCGTTCTTTATTTGTGCTGTTTATCGTTGTTGCGGTTCTGATTGTATTCGGTGCATCTACCTATTGGAGAGTTGCGGAGATTGCCATCGATTACGGCAGGTTGCAGGAAGAGAACGCAAATCTGAAGAAGGGACTGGAAAAAGTAGAGCAGCTGCAGGCGGATCTGGATCGGATCAAAAAATTTGACCAGAAATTGAGAAAATCCCTGTCCGGTTATGTCTCGATTATTGAAAACAATGATGAGGCGGGAAGCGTTGATGATATGACGCTGGCGGGAGGGTTTTCGCAAAGATACCGCTCCATATTTAATTCCATTCCGGATATTTTTCCTGTTGAAGGGTTCATTACCCGCAGATTTGAGTCGAATACCCTGCTGAAGGATGCGCATCTGGGAATTGATATTGCCGCGGCAAAAGGCTCGCCGGTAAAGGCTACCGCAAACGGGCAGGTTATCTTCGCCGGCTGGACCTTTGATGACGGCAACGTTGTTATTATCAAGCATGATAATAATTTCTATTCCTATTATAAGCATAATCTGGTAAATTACTGCCGTGAATTACAGTGGGTGCGCAAAGGAGAGGTAATCGGGCTGGTTGGCGGAACGGGGGAAATCAGTTCGGGGCCGCACCTGCATTTTGAGATTTGGAAAGACGATCAACCGGTCAATCCGCTGATCTATCTGGGTGAAGGAATGCATCTCTCTAATTAAGTGAAAGGATTCTGGTTTGGCATTTAAGAATAATGAAAGTACGGTTACATCGACCGAATTGAATTTTCTCGGTGGTGGAACTGTTGTGGAAGGTACTGTCCGTTCTGAAAACAGCGTTCGTATCGACGGCAAGCTGAAAGGTAAACTGATCTGTAAAAACACATTGACGGTCGGTATAAACGGTGAAATTGAAGGCGAAGTACAGGCTAAAAATGCCATTGTCGGCGGGAGAATCCGCGGAAAAGTTAAAGTGCAGGAAAAACTGGTTCTGGAATCGAAGGCGACTTTGATCGGTGAACTTTCCGCCAGCAAATTAATTATCGATGAGGGGGCTGTTTTTGAAGGCACCTCGGATATGGGCAAAAAGGCATCAGCCGAGATGCAAAAGGCCGCGATGGAGGCAGTCAAGAAACCGGCCTGAATGAAAAGGAGCCGGACCCGGTGAACCAATCCGGAGATTTTGGTAAAGCCTTCCGAAAGGCTGCACCATACATAAATGCCAGCTACACGATGATCGGCTCTCTGATCCTTTTCGGATTGCTGGGCTGGTGGCTGGATTCGAAATGGGATACGAAACCGGTAATGTTCCTGATTTTGCTGGTATTGGGTTTGGTGGCCGGATTCTATCAATTCTACAAAGTGATAATCAATTTGGATAAAAAAGATAAATGAGGGATTTTATCAAGGGTTTGGGAATCGTGCTGGGATTTTCTCTGCTGGTTGTTCTTGCGGTGACCAATTATTTTCCGCTTGCCGAGGCACAGGTTTCGGCAATCGGAATCGGCGGTGTCCTGGCGCTGATATATGTGCTGGCAGGGTTCGTTTCTTTTTTCTATGCCCTTCGAAAGAATCCGAAATCGTTCAGTCGTTTGGTAATCATCAGCATATTCGGCAGGCTGCTGGCGATTACCCTGGCGATTATACTTATTTTGAAATTTGCGGCAATCGATCAGGCTTTTTTTCTGGTCACGCTTTCATCTTTTATTTTGTTTTCCAGATTTGGGAAGTTATTAGTTTCAACAAACTGGCAATAAAAGGAAATTAGATTTCATGGTTCTTCTTTCATTATTAACAGGCGTCGAAGGGGCGGACGAAGCGCAAGAGGGAAATGTCGGTGAATTTATCATTCACCACGTACAGAATTCAAACGAATTGAACCTGTTCGGCTACCATTTGCATCTGCCGCAATTCGATCCGATATCCGTGCTGGGTGTACCGATTAATTTGTCGATAACAAACCATACGGTGATGCTCTGGATCGCTTCTATTTTCCTGATACTGTTGTTCGGATTGTCGTTCCGGAAACGTCCTTTGATTCCGCGTGGTTTTGCGGCTATTCTTGAAATGCTGATTATTTTCGTCCGCGATGAAATCGCCATTTCCAATCTGGGTGAAAAGAACGGAAAACGGTTCACGCCGCTGATCGCCAGTTTTTTCTTTTTTGTGTTAACCTGCAACCTGATGGGGCTGATCCCGCTGTTTACCACTCCGACCGGTAATATCAATGTAACCGCCGCCATGGCCCTGGTAACTCTGGTAACAGGGCAATTTTTCGGAATAAAAGACAACGGTCTGTGGCATCATATCAAAGCACTGATCCCGTCGGGCGTGCCGGTCTGGTTGATACCCCTGATGTTCGTGATTGAACTGATGGGATTGCTTGCCAAGCATTTCGCACTGATCGTACGTTTGTTTGCAAACATGATTGCCGGACACGTGGTGTTGTTTTCCTTTCTCAGTCTGATCATGATTTTCAAAACGCTGTTCGTTGCACCGCTTTCAGTGGGATTTGCGGTATTCGTAGATTTACTTGAAATACTGGTGGCCTTTATTCAGGCCTACGTATTTACGATCCTTTCGACATTGTTTATCGGGATGTCGGTACATCCTGAGCATTAATAAAATTGAAATTTACTTAAACTCACAACAGGAGGAATCTTTCAATGGGAGATTTAGCATTAGCACTGGCTTATCTGGCAGCAGGACTCGGAGCCGGAATCGTAACAATTGGAGCAGGAATAGGAATCGGTAAAGTTGCAGCCTCCGCAATGGATGGTACCGCCCGTCAGCCGGAAGCTACCGGAGCAATCCGCACAACGATGATCATCGCTGCGGCTATGATTGAAGGGGTGGCGCTTTTCGGTATCGTAACTTGTATTCTGCTTAGTTTCAAATAATAACCATTCGGGAAACAGAACATGCTAGATTTAGAACCGGGAATGATGATTTGGACCTGGGTGACTTTTCTGGTCCTGATGGTCGTTTTATATAAAGTAGCCTGGAAGCCGATCCTGGAAACGATTGAAAACCGGGAAAAGACTATTCAGGATTCTCTGGAACGGGCGGAGTCTGCGCAGCAGGAAGCACAGAACCTGCTGGAAAAGCATCAGGAAATGATCCGGAATGCGGAAAGTGAGGCGCAGTCGATCATTAAGGAGAACAGGGAACTGGCTGAGAAGAGCCGGCAGGAAATGGTCGAACAGGCACGGAGTGAAGCCGGCAAACTGATCGAAAATGCCCGCAAGGAAATCGAAAGTGAAAAGGAAGCGGCTCTGGCGTCATTGCGCAGTGAAGTTGCGGACCTGGCTATTCAGGCAACCAGGAAAATTATCGGTGAATCCCTGGATGAAAAAAAACAACGGGATCTTGTTCAGGAATTCATCGAAAAAATGCCGAATCAATCCAAACATTAAATGTAAAAAGAGACAGGAATACCGGTGAGTCGAGTAGCAAACAGGTATAGCAAGGCCCTGTTCGAGCTTGCGTTGGAGCAGGGAAAACTGGATAAGGTAATGGCAGACCTTGAAATGATCGGGGAAGTGCTGGAACAGTCGGAGGATTTTCGCAATGCGATGATGAATCCGCTGATACAGGCCGTTACAAAAGCCACGTTGTTGCGCAAACTTTTTGAAGGCAGGGTTGATAAACTTACGTTTCAGTTTCTGACCCTTGTCAGCGAAAAGAAACGCAGCAGTGAACTGGCTTCGATAATTGATCGCATGCGCCGGCGTGTGAATGAACACAAAGGCATTCTGGTCGGTGAACTGGTCTGTGCCGTTCCCCTGGCCGAAGAGCAGCAGTCTGCGATCACTGAACGCATGAATGAAATTACCGGCAAAAAAGTGCAGCTTACACAGACGATTGATAAATCGTTGATAGGTGGCTTTGTGGTAAAAATAAAAGATACGGTAATCGATCTTTCCGTAAGCCACCAATTGGAGAATCTGCGCGAAAAACTGGTATTCGGTACATAACCGTCTCGTAATTTATATAGTAAAGAGGTAACGAATTTATGGCAAATGCAGTAAGACCGGATGAAGTATCTGCAATCCTGAAAAAGGAACTCGCCAGCTATGAGAAAAAAGCCGATGTTTATGATGTCGGAACCGTTCTGCAGGTTGGGGATGGAATTGCCCGCGTTTACGGCCTGGAGAAGGTAATGGCCGGGGAACTGGTTGAGTTCCCGAACAAAGTGATGGGCATGGTCTTCAACCTGGAGGAAGATAACGTCGGTGTAATTCTTTTTGGTTCGGAGACGCTGATAAAAGAAGGGGACCTGGTCAAACGGACGAACCGGGTTGTAACCATCCCTACCGGTGATGAAATGCTCGGACGCGTCGTCAGTCCTCTGGGCCATCCGCTGGACGGTAAGGGAAAAATCAATGCGACACATATCGTTCCGGTGGAGCGTAAAGCTCTTGGGGTGATCGAACGACAGCCCGTTAAAGAGCCGCTGGCAACCGGAATAAAGGCGATCGATTCGATGATCCCCATCGGCCGCGGTCAGCGTGAGCTGATTATCGGCGACCGCCAGACGGGTAAAACCGCCGTTGCGATCGATACGATCATCAATCAGAAAGGCAAGGATGTCGTCTGTATTTATGTCGCCATAGGGCAGAAGGCATCAACGGTTGCGAAAGTAATCCAGATACTGGAAGACCATGGCGCGATGGAATACTCAATTGTTGTATCAGCCAATGCAAGTGAACCGGCACCATTGCAGTTTCTGGCGCCCTATTCCGGCGCTGCAATCGGCGAATTTTTCAGGGATAACGGACGTCATGCCCTTGTGGTGTACGACGATCTTTCAAAACATGCCTGGGCATACCGCCAGGTTTCATTGCTGTTACGCCGTCCTCCGGGACGTGAAGCATATCCCGGCGATGTTTTTTATCTGCACTCGCGTCTGCTTGAACGTGCTGCGAAACTGAATGACGAGCTCGGCGGAGGATCGCTTACGGCCCTGCCGATCATCGAAACACAGGCCGGAGATGTGTCCGCTTATATTCCGACGAACGTGATCTCAATTACCGACGGGCAGATTTATCTGGAAACGGACCTGTTCTATTCCGGCGTACGTCCGGCTATTAACGCTGGTTTATCCGTCTCCCGTGTGGGTGGTAATGCCCAGATCAAAGCGATGAAGCAGGTTGCGGGCCGTCTGCGTCTGGACCTGGCCCAATATCGCGAGCTGGAAGCCTTCGCGAAATTCGGTTCCGATTTGGATAAAGCGACCCAGCAACAGTTGCATCGCGGGCAGCGCCTGATGGAAGTATTGAAACAACATCAATACGCACCGATGTCTTTCGAAAGCCAGATTGCCATTATTTTTGCGGCGACCAATGGATTTCTGGACGGCATTGAAGTGGAAAACATCAGACGTTTCGAATCGGAGTTTCTATCGTATCTTGAAACGAAATACAAAGATTTGTTGCCGTCCATCGCGGATCGGAAAGTACTGGATGATGATTTGCGCGGGCAGCTGGAAAAGGCCCTCGATGATTTTTTAAAGGTATTTAAAGAAGAGGGTAAATAATGGCTACGTTACGGGAAATCCGTCGTCGCATTGCCAGCGTTCAGAGTACGCAGCAGATCACGAAAGCCATGAAAATGGTCGCTGCAGCTAAACTGCGCCGTGCGCAGGAAAATATAATGGCCACCCGACCCTATGCCAAAAAACTGAGTGAAACCATCGGGCATTTAATGGCCAAAACGGAATACAGTGATTTGCCGTTGCTGCAGAAACGGCCCGAAGAACGTTTACTGGTCGTCGTAGTGACTGCCGATCGCGGATTGTGCGGGGCGTTCAACAGCAATATTATTCGCCTGGCTGCAAACCGGATCAGGGAATTTGCGGACAAGGAAGTTTATGTATATCCGGTCGGCCGGAAATCTTTTGAATATTTTTCAAAACGAGATTACCAGCTGTTCGATAAGAAGTACAATTTCTTCAATCATTTGAACTTTGCCGATGCTTCGGAAATTGTCGAAAAACTGGTTTCGAGCTATATCGATAAGCAGTTTGACAGAATTGAAATTATATACAACGAGTTTAAATCGGCCGTTCAGCAAAATCTGACAGTAGAACAATTTTTACCGTTTTCAGCGGATGAGGAAATGCTTGCCGAACAAGAGCAGGTTGATTTTCTGTATGAACCGGATAAAGTATCCATTCTGAATTCCATAATTCCCAAACATCTGAATATTGCCCTGTGGAAAGTTCTGCTGGAGAGCAATGCAGCCGAACAAGGTGCCCGCATGACGGCCATGGAAAACGCCACGGATAATGCAGAAGATCTGATTGCCAGTCTGACACTTACCTACAACCGTGCGCGTCAGGCGGCAATTACGAAAGAAATTTCTGAAATCGTCGGTGGTGCAGAAGCTTTGAAAGAGTCTTAAAAAGGTGGAAAGATAAATGAACAAAGGCAGAATCAGTCAGATTATTGGTCCGGTGGTCGACCTCGAGTTTGAAGAGGGAAAACTTCCGGCAATTTATAATGCGATTATCGTAAAAAGAGAAAACGAACCGGATCTGGTTCTCGAGGCACAACAGCATCTGGGTGAAAACATTGTTCGCTGCGTTGCCATGGATTCAACCGACGGACTGGTCCGTAATACGGAAGCCATCGATACCGGCGAACCGATTTCGGTACCGGTCGGTCCCGAGGTTCTGGGACGTCTGATCAATGTTACCGGAGACGCCATTGATAATATGGGTGAAATAAAATCAGCAAAAAAATATCCGATCCATCGACCGGCTCCCCCTTATGAAGATATTAATACCAGTTCTGAGATTCTGGAAACCGGCATCAAAGTTATTGATTTGCTTGAACCCTACTCCAAGGGGGGGAAAACCGGTTTGTTCGGTGGTGCCGGTGTAGGCAAAACGGTTCTGATCATGGAATTGATCCGCAATATTGCAACCGAGCATGGCGGTTATTCCGTATTTGCCGGCGTTGGAGAACGCACCCGCGAAGGAAACGACCTGTGGCTGGAAATGAAAGGTTCGGGTGTTCTTGAAAAAACGGCACTGGTTTTCGGACAGATGAATGAGCCGCCGGGTGCCCGGCAGAGGGTCGGTTTGACCGGTCTGACCATGGCCGAATATTTCCGTGATGAAGAAGGAAAAGACGTTTTGTTATTCATCGACAATATTTTCCGTTTTACTCAGGCAGGGTCGGAAGTATCGGCCTTGCTGGGACGCATGCCGTCTGCGGTAGGATACCAGCCGACGCTGGCAACGGAAATGGGAGCTTTGCAGGAACGGATTACTTCTACGAAAAAGGGTTCCATCACTTCGGTGCAGGCCATTTACGTGCCGGCCGATGACCTGACCGACCCGGCGCCCGCAACAACCTTTTCTCACCTTGACGCAACAACGGTGCTTTCCCGTGCAATTTCCGAGTTGGGCATTTACCCGGCGGTGGATCCTCTCGATTCCACTTCACGAATACTGGATCCGAATATTGTCGGAGAAGAGCACTATTATGTTGCTAAAACGGTACAGGAAGTGTTGCAAAAATATAAAGACCTGCAGGACATTATCGCTATTCTGGGTATGGATGAATTGTCCGATGAAGATAAAATAGTAGTAGCCCGGGCGCGGAAGATTCAGCGCTTTTTGTCACAGCCGTTCTTCGTGGCTGAGGAATTTACGAATATGCCCGGCAAATATGTTCCTCTGGAAGAAACAATCCGTGGATTCAAAGGGCTGGTAGAAGGGGAATATGACGACATTCCGGAGCAGGCTTTTTACATGCGCGGCAGTATTGAAGAGGTGCTGGAAGCAGCAAAAGAATCCGCGTAATCGGGAATAAAAAAAAATCTAACTTTAAGTTTTAAAAACGTTTAAGTTTGCAGCGTGCTAGTCGACAATTAGTGGAGTAATTGATGTCTGATTTGACAATTGATGTAGTAACGCCCGCCGGGGTGGTGTATACGGGAAGTATCGAATCCTGTTCCGCCCCGGGAACGAATGGTCAATTTCAAGTTTTGAACCAGCATGCGTCGATGCTTGCAAATATCGCCATCGGGGAAATAAAACTTGTTTCCGAAGGCAGGGAGAAAACACTTGCTACGAGCGGCGGATATTGCGAAGTTAAAGACAATAGGATCAGCCTGATGGTGGAAACTGCAGAATTTGCAGAAACGATCGATGTGAATCGCGCCAGGGCTGCGAAGGAAC
>JAJRVZ010000015.1 GCA_024277055.1 Calditrichota bacterium | reverse complement strand
TTTTATTTTAATTTTAACTTTTATCTTATATTTCATTCGAGTGCCCATCACGTCTCTCCCGTGTCGGGCCCCACCGCCAGCCTTCGGCTTAAAAAGAGCCGCTAATTTAAAACCCACTTCACTGCAAAGCAAATACTTTTATAACTTTCTAACCACTTCGGTTTGAAAAGGGTTGGACATGTTCATCAAAACAATTGTATTTTATGGCATGTATCGAAACTGGCTTACATTTTTGGGTTTCCTTCTTGTTCTGCTCTCCTGTTCAAAAAAAATGGATGACAGGACAGTTGCACAGGTTGGAGACTATCCGATCAGCGTTGACGAATTCCGGTTGCGCTATAATTTTAATCCCTATCTCAGGGGACTGAAAGACGGCGGGGCAGCCAAAAGGGAAGTGCTCATAGCACTGCTGGCGGAAAAAATTCTTTATCTTGAAGCCGATACTTCCCGGCTGCACTCGCCCGAACTGGCGGACCTGGAAAAAGAATACTTAAAAGAAACAATGATTGAACAGCTACGCCGGGATTCCGTAGAGCAGACCATACGGATAAGTGCAGATGATTTGCGACAGGAATTCAAGAAATCCATACGCCGGTTACAGGTAACATATATTGCCGTACAGGATAAAGGCGAAGCCTTACGATTAAAAAAACTGGTAGACAGTCTCGGGGTTTTCGAACCTGTGGTGCGGGCATACATGGACGCCAGGGGCTGGCAGAATGAAACTATTCCGGTTAAAACGGTGGAATGGGGTAAGGAACCGTTCGCACTGGAAGACAGCTTGTTCAAAATGCAGGAAGGACAGGTAAGCAACCTGATAGCCGCCAATGGAGAGTACTATCTTGTAAAGGTGCAGCGTGTTTCCATCGTGGCTGCGCCTTCACTTGCCGAAATGCAGCGCAGGCGTCCGGCATTGGAAGACCGGTTACGACGCAAAAAGATCAGGAGACGTTATGCAGTCTTCTTTGATCGCACCGTCCGGCCACAGCTTCCGGATTTTGACTGGCCGGGAATACAGAAGGTTTTGTCCGTGCTGGTTGATCAGATCGATTTTTCTCAGCGGCCGGTTTCAGACAAATCCGGGTTTGAAAATCTGCCGTTAAAACGAGAAGTGGTGGTATCGGCAGAGGAACGGATGAGGGAATTGGGAAAACAGACAGCTGTTATTTTCAAAGACGGCAGTCAATGGACGTTTCGGGAATTGTTGAAACAATTGCAACTAGGCCCCTATTCGTTCAGCTATAAAAGTGAGCAGGCATTCCGCCGGAGCTTTGCCGTAAATATCGGCTTGATGGGTGAATACGAAGCCATATACCAGCTTGCAAAAGACAGAGGCTACGACAGCAAAGGATCGGTACTGGAAGAATTCGCCATGTGGCAATCCTATTACCGCAGCAATGCAAAACGATTTGAAATTATCCGTTTGGGAGAAAACAAGCCGGATAAAGTGGGAGAGAAAGCAGGTTCGGCCTCATTCCGCCTGCACACCATCGATCAGTTTTTAAGTAAAAAATGTGAAAAATACACGATCAAAATCAACTATCCTGTTTATGAAAATCTGCAACTCCAAAAACAGGATATGGTGATTGCCAAACGACATTTTGCCAAACGACTGGTGGCCCCTCCCCTGGAGCCGCTTTTCGGATTACCAAAATGGAGGGCATGTGTAAAAAGGATTTTGAACAGGAATCCGAAATAAAACCCGCATTTTTGTCATTAATGCCCGTGTGTGTGGGGACAAAGGAGATTTAAGTTTCATGGTTCTTGGTTCAGGGTTTCGCTTTAAAGCCTGCCCGAATTCGACAGAATATTACCTGAACAGCCTTTACCGGTAAAAGGCGATCATATTTTCAATTTCCGACTTGCTTGAAAATTCAATCGAAGCCAAAAAAAATTTTGATTGCCTCAAATTAGTAACTATATTTAGAGTCACTATTCCCAAGGGGCAAAATTTTTCACTCAAGATTGGAGGAATCTCATGTTCCGGATAGGGAGTTTCCCTCTGTTTGTAGCCCTTATCTTCACTCTGATCTGCTCTTCTTATGCCGGTACAAGCGGTAAGATTGTAGGACGGGTTGTAGACAAATCAAACGGAGAACCTCTTATCGGCGCAAATGTCTTAATCAAAGACTCTCAACTGGGCGCTGCAACCGATGTTGAAGGTTACTATGCGATTTTAAATGTTCCTCCCGGTAAGTATACCCTTCAGGCAGTTTATATCGGCTATCAAAATGTTGAAATTTCCAATGTTAATGTTTCAATCGATCTGACCACTACCATTGATATTGAAATGAGTGAAACGACACTCGAAGTTGCCGAAACGATCACCATTACCGCCGAACGTCCCATAATTAAAAAAGATCTCACTGCAACGACAGCCGTTGTGAACGACCGGGAAATTGAAGCGCTGCCCGTGACCGAAGTAAGTGAAGTGCTGGAATTGCAGGCCGGTTACGTCGACGGTCATCTTCGTGGCGGGCGTGCCGGGGAGATTGCCTACTGGATTGACGGTATACCCGTCACCGATGCCTATGACGGCGGAACGGTTGTGGACGTCAGCAAGGATATGGTTCAGGAACTGCAAATGATCAGCGGCGCTTTTAACGCCGAGTACGGAAATGCCATGAGCGGGATCGTCAATATTGCCACAAAGGATGGGTCGAATTTATTCGGCGGGCAGGTTACCAGTTATATTGGAGATTACGTAAGCAGCAATAAAGACATATTCTGGAATATCGATGACGTCAATCCCACGGCCATTTATAATTTCGACGGCAGCATTCACGGCGCGATTCTTAAAGATAAACTTTTTTATTTTCTGAATGCGCGCCATATTTATTTTGACGGATGGCTTTCAGGAAAACGGCTGTTCAACCCGGAAGCAGTGGGCGGTCTGATCGATCTTGGCGACGGTTCCGATCCGTTCTGGTATGTTTTGGGCAGTGATGCCAGGCTGGACAGCGTCGTTAACTATTCATCGCTGTTTCAGGCGGGCGTAGATGTTTCTGATCCCGCCAATCAGGCACTTGTCGATTCCATGTACGGAGTGCTTCGCAGGAATCATAAAAGCGGAAAGGGTGACGGAAAATATGTGCCGATGAACTGGTCGCGCAAAACGTATGCCCAGGCAAAAATCATTTACAAATTCAGCGACGTCATTAAACTAATGTCCAACACGATTTTCGATATGGTCGATTATCGTGATTTTAACAGGGCATACAAAGTAAATCCCGACGGTGATGTCAGCCGTCACCGGCAGGGTTTGACTCAGCTGTTCAAGTTTTCTCATGCACTTTCCCCCAGTACCTATTACGATCTTGGTTTGACCTTTTTCCGAAAAAAATATGAGGAGTATGCCTATAAAAATCCGTTTGATCCACGGCATGTTCATCCCGAACTGCTGGTGAAGCTGGATGAATACAGTTATAATGCCAACGGGACAAACAATCACCGTTTCATGCGAGAAACCAATACCTACCTCGCCAAACTCGATCTGACAAGTCAGCTGAATCGTATTAATCAGTTTAAAACCGGATTCGAGATAAAAGCGCATGTATTCCAATATGAAGATATAACTTTAAGACCAAAAGACGAAGACCTGGGTATTGACCCCGTGTACGATTCACCGTTTTTTGTACCGACCATTTTACCTGAAAATACGATCCATACGTCCCGCTACACCCGTAAACCGCTGGAGGCCTCGTTTTATATTCAGGATAAAATGGAGTTTGATGATTTTATTCTGAATTTCGGTTTGCGTTTTGACTATTTTGATGCTGACGGGCGTATTCTGGCCGACCCGAGTGATCCGGAAATATTTAAACCGATCAAACCTGAAAACCGGTTTCATGACGATAACGGCAATGGAGTACAGGATATCGGCGAGGCCGATGTAACCCTGGCCGAAAGAGAATCGTACTGGTATAAAAAGCCGTCTGCAAAATACCAGATCAGCCCGCGAATCGGCGCCGCATTTCCCATTTCCGCCCGGGGGAAGGTTTATTTCAGTTACGGCTATTTCTTTCAGCGCCCCAAATTTGAATTGCTTTATACCAACCCGGATTTTGATTTGCCGATTTCCGGAACCGGTATTATCGGTAATGCCGACCTGGAACCGGAAAAGACGATCAGCGGCGAACTGGGAATCCAGCAACAGCTGTCCGATGATATCAGCATCGACGCTACGGTGTACTTCCGTGATGTCCGCGATCTTACGGGTACCCGTGCCGACCTGATATCCATTTTCGGCGGCACCAATTTTTATGCCAAATACACCAACAGCGATTTCGGTCTTATAAAAGGATTTGTCGTTGCTTTTAATAAGCGTTTTTCAGGCGGACTTTCCGCCCGCATCGATTATACCTACCAGGAGGCTGAAGGAACAGATTCGGATCCGGCCGATGCACAGAAGGCTGTAGACGGCGGTGCTCTTCCCGAAGTGCAGTTAATACCGCTGGCATGGGATCAACGTCATACGCTCAATGCGTCGGTCAGTTACGCAGCGGAAAGGTGGGGGGGCAGTGTAATCGCCCGTTTCGGCAGCGGTCTGCCGTACACACCACGCAAAACCGAAGACATCTCTTCAATTCTTACCAACAGTGATACAAAACCGCAAAATCTGAATATTGATCTGCGTGCCTTTTATGACTTTTATATAGATGAGTACAAATTAACAGCTTTTATGCGCATCTTTAATTTGCTGGATCAGCTGAATGAAGTGAATGTGTATGATGACACCGGTCGTGCCGGAGAAACGATCGACTATACGCGCGCCAGGCAAACCGTCAACAGCCGGGTACGACGGTATAATACGCTTGATGAATGGTTCACCAACGCCACACATTATTCCGAGCCGCGACGTGTTGAACTGGGGCTGACCTTCAATTTTTAGTGCATGGAGAATTTTATGAAACGTTGGATTGCAGCACTTGCAATTGGACTTCTGGTAAACGGACTTTTTGCCCAGCCCAGCGGACGGGAATTCCGGCGATATAATATTCTGAATAAAAACCTGATCAGCACGGTGTTTACCAACGGCGGCGTCATCGGACATCCGGTGGATAAGGGCCCGCGCGGCGCATGGTTGAACGACAACAACGGATATGTCGGCGATGTCAGTCCCTTTGTCGGAGCGGAAATTCCCTACAAGATTTCAGCGGACAGCACGTTGTTTTTTCATTCGGTTACCTACTGTCTGGCCGATCGCCGGCCGAATGCGCAGGAACAGTCGAATAACGGTGAATTCTGGGGTTTTGAGCCGAAGGAAGGGTATTTCAACCCCAATAAAACCGGCCCTGCGGTGGCCATATTCACCGATCCCGAAACATGGCCTTCTTTCTGGCCCGATCGGCTTGATGCCGTATCGGATCCCGGCTGGCCCGGCCAGTGGAACGGCTTTTTCGGAAAAGGCATTTCCAATGCGACGGAAGAAACCTATTTCGCGATGGATGATGACAAGGATGAAGAATTCAACGAAGGCTCCAATGTGTGGGGAGCCCATTTCAAGCCGGATTCCACCGACCCGCTGCGCGGCGGAATGGGACTTGAGGTAAAAGTTCGTGCTTTGCAATGGAAACAGTTTCTGGCCCAGGATGTGATTTTTTGGCTCTACGAAATCACCAACGAATCGACCACCAATTACAATAAAACCGAATTCTGCATGTTGGTCGGCACCTATGTGGGTGTCACTTCCACCGAGGATGTAAAAGAATACGACGATGACTGGTCTTTCTTTGATGCTGAACTGGATATTACCTACACGGGAGATTTTCCCGACAACAACCAGCGCAACCCCCTGTGGACCGGCCCGGTGGGAATGGTCGGTTACGCCTTTCTGGAAAGTCCCGGCAATGCTTTCGATGGCATCGATAATGATAATGACGCGGATAAGAATTTTACTTCAGCGGATTTTTTTAATGCCGCCGATTTCGATTCGGTTGAGATTTTATCCGGTTCGCAGGTCGTTCTGATCAATGAAGATTTCGAGAGAACCGTGGTTACGATAAACTCGGAAACAACGGTTGTAAGTCAGGGGCGTTCGTACCATATCGTTCCGGATTCGACGAAACTGGTTGAGGGCAATGTTTTGCGTACGCAATCCAACCGGGAATTCATCAACCCCAATGCCAATGACGGAATAGACAATGATCTAGACGGACTCATCGACGAAAACTTTTTTCTGCACTACTTTCAGCGCAGGCAGGATGAAGAAACCGGCGAAATTCTGATCAATATTCTGCGCCCGCTGCGATTTAAGAATTATATCACCGGTCTGGGAGCAGAAGATTTGATGATCGATGAATCGCGTACCGACGGCGTGGATAACGATGGCGACTGGAATGCGGAATTCGATGATGTCGGACTGGACGGACTGGGACCGCTGAACAGCAATTATACTGGCCCGGATTTCGGTGAAGCTGATGGCCTTCCGACTTCGGGAGCCGGTACGGGTCAGCCCGGTGAGCCGCACATCGATTTGACGGATGTGGATGAATCGGATCAGATCGGTCTGACCAGTTTCAATTATTTTACCAACTCGGAAGCGCCACAAAACCTGCTCACGGATGACGAACAATGGTGGAACACCACTTCACCCGGTAACTTTGATGTTCCATCATCGATCGTGAATAACCAGCCCATTGCCGGAGAAGACGGCGACTTCTTTTACGCCAGCGGCTATTTCCCGTTGCTGGCCGGACGCACCGAACGATTTTCTCTGGCGCTGGTTTACGGCGGCGGCCGTGGCGGCAGAAATGCCGATTTACAGGATTTGCTGAAAAACCGCAAAACCGTTCAGAAAATATTTGATTCCAACTACCAATTCCCCAAAGAACCGGATACGCCAACCCTGCGCGCGGAAGCAGGTGACGGGAAAGTGGTTCTTTACTGGGATCGTAAAGCTGAGAAATCCTTTGATCCCGTGCTGCGCGAATTCGATTTCGAGGGGTATCGGCTCTACAAATCCACCGATCCGAAATTTAACGATGTATTCTTTGTAACCGACGCCGACGGCAAGGTGCGCGGCTACGATCCGCTGCAGCAATGGGATCTGAAAAATGATATTAAAAATTATTTCAACGGTTCGGAAGAATTGAACAATGCCGCCAGCGGGTTTGCCTGGTACCTCGGCAACGACAGCGGGTTGCAGCATTCCTTTGTGGACCGGGAAGTTGAAAACGGCCGGACCTATTATTACGCAATCACGGCCTACGATCACGGTTCGGAAGAAGAGGATATCTTTCCGTCGGAAAGTCCGTTTGTTGTGACTGTTCTTTCCTCCGGTGAAATTGTAACCGGGCAGAATACTGTGGCGGTTGTTCCGGGTACACAGGTGGCCGGATATGTTCCGCCTGAAAAAGAGGGGGAAGTTACCCAGACAGCCGGCCCGGGGAACGGTTCGATTTTCTTTGAAATCATTGACGAAAAGGCCACAACCGGTCATGTTTATACCGTTGAGTTCTGGGATACCAGCAATGATGGGCTGGATAACGACGGTGACTGGAACCCGCAGACGGATGACCTTAATGCAAACGGTATACCCGACGGAAACGAACCGAATGTGGATTTGAATGACCCGGATGAATTCTGGCCGATGACCACATCCTATACCATTCGCGACATGCATATCTACGAAGATGAAGTATTGCTTGAAGATTCATTGTTTGCAGGTCTGGATAAAGAGAATATAATTCCGGGAACGGTTGAGGTCAGGGACGCCTCCGGTAATGTTGTCGACACCACGGCCTACAGCATCGATTATTCAAAAGGCCGGCTGGTCCCGAAATTTCACGGGCAGACGAATAAATTATCCATCGGTGCCTGGTACACGGTCACTTATGAATACTACCCCGTTTTTAAATCCACCAATATCGGTGAAATACAAACAGACCCGAATGAGGGTGCTTTGTTCGATTCCGATATATTTGACGGTGTTCAACTTTCTTTCACGAATTACACATCCATAGACTTTCTGAAAGACAGCAGCGGCTGGAATCGCCCGGATGCCTATGATTTCACTTTCAGCACGGAAACGATTGATCTGGGAACGGAAATACTGGTTGGACGAAGAACACCCAATAACTACCAGATTGATTTTTTCGATCAGGTTGTCGATACTTCCGCCGGATTGTACGGTGCGCCGGAATTGCCGGTCAATTTTACGATTGCCAATACCACGCTGGATATTCCTGTTGAATTCATATATGTGCCCGTCAACTTTACACCGGGACCCGGGGGCTGGGTGGAATTATCTCCTTTTGACCAGATTTACCTGTTTGAACCGGGTCCCGGTGGCGATCTGGTAATGACCTGGTTCCTGAATATTCTCGGTGATACGACCGTGGCTTTGGGAGCCGGGGATCAACTGATCATACAAACCACGAAACCGTTTCGCCGCGGCGATGCCTTTACTTTTTCAACACCACAACCGAAGGTGGATCAGGCCCTCGCTGCGCTTGAGCTGGAAAATGTTCGGGCCGTTCCGAATCCGTATGTGGTTGCGCATGAACACGAGGCGCCGTTGCCGCCGTCAATTACCTCCGGGCGGGGCGAACGCAAAATCACCTTTACTCACTTACCGCAAAAATCGAAGATTATAATTTTCACGGCGCGTGGAGAACATGTGGTAACCATCGAAGCAGATGATTTTAATTTCAACGGCACGGCGACCTGGAATCTGAAAAACAAGGAAAACTTAGATGTTGCCTATGGTGTCTATTTTTATGTTGTTGATTCCCCGGTTGGTAAAAAACGCGGAAAATTAGCCATCATCAAATAAACAGGATTGGCCATGAGAAAAGTCTGCAAATTTATTTTTTTATTTGCGATAGCAGCAACGGTGCTGAATCCACCCTTGTATGCACAGAATAAAGTGGGAACTTCCGCCGCACCGTTTCTGGGAATTGCGGTCGGCGCACGCGCCCAGGCTTTGGGCGGCGCTTATCTGGGTACCGCCAATGATGTAACCGCGGCCTACTGGAATCCCGGTGCCCTGGTTACCATCGGGCGTACTGAAGCGCGGGTTTCGCATAGTACCTGGATTCTCGGTACGGATTTTAACTGGGTCGGTATCAACATCCAGTTAGATGACGCCAACGCCATCGGGCTGAGCATAACACAGCTGGATTACGGCAGCGAAGAGATCACAACCATTTTTGAACAGGAAGGTTCCGGACGCTTCTGGGAAGCGTTGGACCTTTCCTTTGCACTTTCCTATTCACGGAAACTGACCGATCGCTTTTCGATGGGCGGATCCTTCAAACTGATCAGTCAACAAATATGGAATGAATCGGCATCAACCTTTGCTATCGATCTGGGACTGGTTTACCAGACCGGTTATGAAGGGTTGCGATTGGGAATGGCTATTTCCAATTTCGGCGGTAAAATGCGTCTGGACGGCAAAGATTTGCTCAAGCAGATTGATATTGATCCTGAAAACAACGGTGGCAACAAAACACTGGTTGCGCGCATGAAAACCGATGACTGGCCGTTGCCCATTTTTTTCCGGCTCGGCATTGCGCTCGATGTGTTGAAAACCGAAGAAAACCGTCTCACGGCGCTGGTGGACGCCCTGCATCCGACGGATAATGTCGAGTCCGTTAATGTTGGTGCGGAATACAGCTGGAATGAAATGGTAGCCCTGCGTATCGGCTATAAATCTCTTTTTCAGGAGGACAGCGAGGAAGGACTGACCGTTGGCGGCGGTGTACAGTATGATATTCCTTCCTTCGGCACGGTCGGGCTTGATTATGCCTACGTAACCTTTGGTGTACTGGAAGATATTCAGACATTTGATTTGTCGGTGCGTTTTTAAACATTTAACCCTTAATTTTAGGAGGACCTTATGAAGAGGACACTTACTTTAACCCTTTTTATGGTTGTCTTCACTGTGGCAGCAATGGCGGGAGATCTGAATTTGACCTTCGATACCGACGCCGATGTTGCGAACTGGAGTCATCATGATGAAGGTAACGTATTCACCGTCGAAGAATGGGATGCAACAGGCGGAGTCGGTGGCAGCGGCGCCCTGAGACTTTCCGACGGTGGGTGGGGATTTCTTGCCAAACGTGCCATTACGGCTACCGTTGGAACGAATTATGAACTGACCGTTGATGTAAGAGTTTCGGGATGGGATGCCGGCAATTTGTACCTGATTGTTCAGGGTATTGGTGCGGCTGATGATTCGGTCGAGATTACAGGTAATACCAGCTATACAACCGTAACGCTGTCCGGAACAGCCGTTGCCGCTGATGGCTATATCAAAATTGCAGGCGACCGCGGCGCAACCGCGCCGGATACCGTGTGGGTCGACAATGTTCTGTTCGATGACAATTCCGCTCCAACGGCGGTGACTGTTCATTTTAATGTGAACACGGCCGGGGTGCCGGATACGCTGGGAGCGACCAGTGTTTTGCAGGTACGCGGCGATACCGCACCGTTGAGCTGGGACGGAAATTCCGGTGTTTTCCTGACCAACGTCGGCGCCAGTGATGAATGGGGCAGCAGTGATTACTGGACCGGATCGACACAGTTTCCGGCGGGTGCTGTAATCCAGTACAAATTTTACACCAACACGCACAGTTCGGTGACCGGCGGCGATCCGTGGGAACACCAGGGCTGGGAAGGCGATTTGGCAGGTGGGGACCGCGTTCTCGACCTGACCGGTTTTACCGGAACGGATACAACACTGGATCTGCAATTTGTTAACGGATGGCAAAGCGGGGTCAGCCAATTTGACGCTCCGTATACAACGAACGACAGCACTTTTGTTGTTTACCTGCGGGTGAATGTTGAAGGTTTCAAACAGCAGGGTTTTGATCCGGCACAGCACAAAATCGGTGTACGCGGATCGAACACCACCGATTGGGGACAAACCGGTGAAATTTCCTGGGGCAGCACTTATTTTCTGACTCCGGAAAATGATCATGCCAACGGCGGCAGTCAGCAATATGCAGGCAGTAATTTCTATTCGGGTGCCGTGCATGTTCCGATGCAGTACGCCAACAGCGGCATCCAGTGGAAATTCGTTGCGCATTTTCTGAACAGCCCCGCGGATGATGACTGGGGCAACCTGTTCTGGAATCCGCAACTGGAAGAAAACGTACAGTTCAGCGGCTCCGGTAATGATACCACCCTGTACTGGCGCTGGTATGATCGATTCCGTCCGGGTACCGCGGATTTGACGGATACGGTTACGGTAACTTTTAAAGCCGACATGAGCAAAGCGATTGCCAACAGCGGTTTCACACCGGGTGATACGGTTATCGCCATCAGCGGCTGGAACCTGACCGGTGCGGATATTTACCGATCGGTTAAACTGGTGAAACAGGGTTTCACTAATATTTATGCGGCAACCGATACCGTCGTTACCACAATCGGTGCGAATTTCCAGTACAATTACTACATCATCAAGGACGGTATCGAATACAGGGAAATCTTTTTTGATTTCACCGATACGCAGGGCGGATCTTCTCCGGAAAAACGGAAGGTCCAGATTACCGGTAATTCGGTGGAAGTTTTGGATGATTCCGATGATATTTCCAGTATGCGCCGGAAACCTTCTTTCCGCAACCTCAACAATCTGGCGGACACGGTAACCGTATCCTACACGGTGGATCTGCGTCCGGCTTATTACCAGGTACTGGTGGGCGGCGATACACTGAACGATATCCAGGGCGCCTGGGATGTTACCGATCCCGATTCCGTATTTGCCTGGGGCGTTCGCATAAACGGTCCGGCCACCGGCGGCTGGCAGGCCTGGGGAATCACCCTCTTTGACGACCTGACCCGCACCATGTACGATGATGGTACCAATGGTGATGAAACAGCAGGCGATTCAATCTACACTGCGGTTTTTGGATACAATACCGACGACATCGTCGGCCAGGAATTCAAGTTTGGTGTACGCGGCGGTGACAACGAAGGCGGTTTTGGTAATAATCACATCGAAAATATCGACGAGAGCGGTTCTCATACCTTTATCCGTTCACAGTTCGGTAGTATCGATCCGTTGTTCTACTGGGCATGGGATTACACCAACGGCCGGCCGAGCGCTATCGGTGACAATGATGTAGCCCTGCCGGAAAAGTTCGCTCTGTATCAGAACTATCCGAACCCGTTCAACCCGACCACCAATTTCAAGTTTGACATTGCCAAACAGACCCAGGTCAAGTTGACGGTTTACAATGTGATCGGTCAGAAGGTAGCCACGGTATTCAACGGAAAACTGAAAGCCGGGGAATATGCCATGAGCTGGAATGGTCGTGCCGATAACGGCAGCCTGATTTCTTCCGGTGTTTACTTTTTCCAGCTGGAAGCCGGAAATTTCACAGCTGTTAAAAAGATGGTTATGCTGAAGTAAAGAGCATCAAGTCTGATCTGAAAGAACTTAATGCCGGTTTTCCGCCTGGCGGAAAACCGGCATTTTTCCTATTGCTATCTGAAGTTGATATGTATTACCGGTTTCTGATTTTATGTAATACGGTTTACCGGAACGGCTCATTTTCATAATTATATACCCGGTTTACCACAGGGAGAGACAATGTCTGCCATAGATTATTCGATTGTTGCTGTTTATTTGCTGGCGATGGTTGGAATCGGACTATATTTCCAGCGCAAAGCATCTACGGGTATCGATTCCTATTTTCTGGGTGATCGCGATTTACCCTGGTGGGCGCTGGGCGCCTCGGGAATGTCCTCAAACCTCGATATCAGCGGCACAATGATTATCGTCGCTTTTATCTATACCATCGGGGCCAAGGGTTTTTATATTGAAATCCGTGGTGGCGTTACCCTGATTATGGCGTTTCTGATGATTTTCATGGGCAAATGGAACCGCAGGGCACAGGTTATGACTTTAGCGGAATGGATGAAATTCCGTTTCGGTGAAACCCGGGAAGGCAAACTGGCACGATTGATAACCGCAATTGCGTCCATTATCACCACGATTGCCATGGTAACATACTTTGCGGTCGGCGGCGGTAAATTCCTGGATGAATTTTTAGGTATCCCTGCTTTTGCCGGATTACCGTCCGAATTCTGGGCGGCGTTTATCCTGATAACACTTGCAATGATCTATACTGTTGCGTCGGGACTGTATGGTGTTATCTGGACGGATGTATTCCAGGGAACACTGATTTTTATGGCGATTGTTTACATAGTAGTCAGGGCCATGGGGCTTGACTTACCGGAGTCGTTTTCCGTATCGCTGCCATTGCTCGACGGCGGATTTAAGTCATTTCCCATCACATTCAGCGAGTGGAGCAGTGTGGCCCCGCAGTGGAAACTCTCCATTCCTGAGGAAAGTACCTATGCCATGTACAATCTGTTCGGCATCGCCACCATGTTCTATATCTTCAAAACGGTTATTGAGGGTAGTGGCGGGACCGGCAATTACATGATTCAGCGCTATTTTGCTGCAAAGAATGATCGTGAAGCCGGACTGCTTTCTCTGTTCTGGGTGACACTGCTTTCCTTCCGCTGGCCGTTCATTGCGGCGATGGCGGTTTGGGGTATTTCATTGGGAACACAGATAACAGATCCTGAAACTGTTTTACCGGTGGTGGTTTCCACGTTACCGGTCGGTATAAAGGGATTTCTCATTGCCGGCCTGATGGCCGCGGCCATGTCCACGTTTGATTCGACCGTAAATGCAGGTGCCGCCTATTGGGTAAAAGATATTTATCTGCAATACATAAACCCGAAGGCTGAAAAAAAACAGCTGATGCGCCAAAGCTACTGGGCTTCGGTTTTGATTGTCGTCGTCGGACTCGGTTTAATGCTGGTAATCAGAAATATTAACGACATCTGGGGCTGGATAACCATGAGTATCGGGGCCGGAATGATTGTTCCGCAATTGATCCGCTGGTACTGGTGGCGTCTGAACGGGTACGGGTATGCCATCGGTATGGCTACCGGCATGATTGTGGCTATTGTATGGAAGATCGTCATGCCCGGAAACACCGCCGAATATTTTTCTTTCATGGCTGCAGCCGGTTCTTCGTTTATCGGAACTATTATCGGAACGCTTCTCACCGAGCCAACCGAGGATTCGGTGTTACAGAATTTTTATAACCGTACACGTCCCTTCGGCTTCTGGAAAAAATACAAAGCTGCTCTGCCGGTACAAACGGCTCTGGAAATTGATAAAGAAAACAAACGCGATATTCTTTCAACCGTCATGGCCGTTCCGTGGCAGATAGTTTTTTTCATGTTCATGATGAATATTGTTTTCCGGGAATGGTTGCAGGTGCTTGTGCTGGGAATTATTCTGGTGGTACTGAGTGTCGGTTTGTATTTCAACTGGTTCCGGCATCTTTCAAAAGAAGTTAAAGTAAATAACAAATAGTTAAAGAGGTTTTTATGGGTAAACCGGCATATGGCTCAATCGGCTGGATCGACCTGACGGTGAAACAGGCGAAGGTAGTAAAGGATTTTTACCGGGCGGTTACCGGCTGGCAAAGTGAAAACGTCAGTATGGGTGAATATAATGATTACAATATGCTGCGGGAAGATGGCGAACCGGTAGCCGGCGTCTGTCACGCACGCGGCGGCAACAGCGAATTGCCCGCTCAATGGTTGATTTATATTAATGTTGCCGATCTCGACAACAGCATTGATGAGTGCATTCGCCTGGGGGGAAACGTGATCAGCGGACCCAAAGGAATGGGTGAATATGGCCGGTATTGTGTCATCAAAGATCCGGCCGGTGCCGTCTGTGCCCTGTTTGAGCCAAAAATCTGATCTTTGAAATATGAAGCAGCGTATTCTGTCCGGGGCAGCAATCTTACTGATGGCCGTATTCGCAGCCTGCGGCCCGTCAAAGCAAAAAATTATGGTCTGGTCTTCGCTGCGTCCGGTGGAACGTAACCTGCTGGACAGCCTGTTGCAGGAATTCGGGCGGAATCACCCGACCTACGATTTCCGGCAGCTGTTTTACGCCCCGGAAGAAGCACGGGTGAATTTTATCATAGCTGCGCTGGCGGGAAAAGGTCCTGAGCTCCTGCACTCGGCCAATGATAATATCGGGCCGTTCGTTGAACTTGATATTATTCATCCGCTGGAGGACAAATTCGGGCCGGATTTTCTGGACGGTTTCCTGCAGCAGCCGGTACAGGCCAACAGCCGTTTCCGGGGGCACCTGTGGCAAATTGCGGATCGGGTGGGAAATCATCTGTGCCTGGTCTATAACAAAGCCCTGCTCAAAAAACCGCCGCAAACAATCAACGAACTTATAGAACTTAAACAGTCAATGGCGGAAAGGAAGGTGCAATATGTACTGGCCTGGAATTACACCGAACCTTTTTTTGCCGTTCCATTTATCGGCGGCTACGGAGGCTGGGTATTCGATGAAAACTTCAACCCGACTTTGAATACGGAACCGGTTCGTAGAGCAGCACAACTGATCTATGACCTGGCCAACAAATATGAAGTGATACCAAAAGAATGCGATTACGAAATTGCCAACGCCCTGTTCAAGGACGGATTAACCGCGATGATCATTAACGGACCGTGGTCCTGGGGAACCTATCTTGCCGCCGGTATCGATATAGGGTTGGCGCGCATTCCGAAAATTGATGAGACGGGATTATGGCCGACACCGCTGGTTTCGCCCATGGGCTATACGGTAAATAAGAATGTGAAAGACGAAAAACTGCGGGTGACCATTGAACTTATAAAATGGCTGACCTCCGTTAAAAACCAGTTGCGGTTTACACGCCTGGCCGGAACAATTCCCTCGCGCATCGACGCTTACGACAGTGATCTGGTACAGAGTGATTCTTTACTGCAACAGGCGATTGACCAGTTAATGGTGGGCAAGCCGATGCCGGTGGTTACGAAAATGCGCTGGATATGGGATGCCATGCGTCCGGCGTACCAGGGCATTTTTAGCGGGCAGGTGACGGCCGCGCAGGCTGCGGAACAGATGCAGGCACTGGCGGAAAAACTGATCCGTGAGAATAGGGAGTAATTTGATTAACACTGTTTTCCATCGCTTCAGGGATGGAACCGACAGTAAACAACCGATATGAACACTATCGCAACAAACAACCGTGGAAATATGGTTTACTGGTATACGATGCCGGCCTTTCTGGTCATGGCACTGGTGGTAGCCTATCCGTTCGTATACAATATTTATATTTCGTTCTCGAACATGAATCTGACCCATTTCCGCGACTGGCAACTGATCGGTTTTCGCAATTACGTAACCGTTTTTGCCGAATCCACTTTCTGGTATTTCCTGTTCAAAACGGTTTTGTGGACGGTGCTCAATCTTGTGTTCCATGTCGGAATCGGTGTATTTCTGGCGTTGATACTGAACGAAGATATTCGCGGAAAAACCTTTTTTCGCACCCTGCTGATTTTACCGTGGGCGGTGCCGCAGTATATAACGGCCCTGACCTGGCGCAGCATGTTCAACTCGGAATA
>JAJRVZ010000296.1 GCA_024277055.1 Calditrichota bacterium | reverse complement strand
AACCACGGAAAATCCGTGTTTCGAGATCATTCCACCGTTACTTTCCCGTTGTCAGGTACTCAAACTCGAACCTTTAAGCAGGGAGCAGCTGGAAAAAATCGTATTACGCGCCATAGAACGGGACGCAATTTTTTCCGGATTGAATATTACGCTCAGCGGCCTTCCGGCCCTGTTGCATGCCGGCGGCGGCGACGGGCGCAAAACCCTTAATTTGCTTGAAATCTGCATGAATCTGGCTCAGGCGGAAAATGGAGCCGTTGATATATCCGAAACCCTGGTAAAAAAAGCCGCAGAAACCCAAACACTGCACTTTGACAAGGGCGGCGAATACCATTATGATACTATTTCGGCCTTTATAAAAAGTGTGCGCGGCAGTGACCCCGATGCAGCGCTTTATTACCTTGCCCGAATGCTGGAAGGCGGCGAAGACCCGCTGTTCATCGCACGACGGCTTATCATTCTCGCTTCGGAGGATATCGGCAATGCGGAACCCTATGCCCTCTCGCTGGCAACCGCAGGTTTTCAGGCGGTTCATGCCATCGGTATGCCCGAAGCGCGAATCGTGTTGGCGCAGGTCACCACTTACCTTGCCTCGGTTCCGAAAAGCAACGCTTCATATTTGGCGATTGCCAATGCAATAAAAGATGTACGTAGATTTCCCGAGGAACAGGTTCCGCTGCACCTCCGTAACGCGCCGACCGGTCTGATGAAAGAACTGGGCTATTCCGCCGGCTATAAATACCCGCACGATTATGAGAACCATTTTGTGGATGATACGTATCTTCCAGAAAAACTGAAAGATGCTGTTTATTACAAACCTACCGAACTCGGGCGGGAGAAAAAACTGAAAGCATGGTTGCTCGCATTGTGGCCGAAAAGAAGAAAGAACCTGTAAATTAAGGATAGGGATTTTGCTGGAAAATCTAAAAAGTTTTTTTGTTGAACGGGCCATTGATTCACGTCTGCATTTCTTCAAACCGGAGCAGGAACTCACGGATTTCAAACAACAGCTTGCCAATGTCGGACAAATCCTGGTTGTAATGCCTGTTGACGGCTCCGAACAGACACTCGCCGACCAGTTTCTTGAGCGGTTGAAAAACCTCTTTCAAAACGCGGGTATTCTTGCAATAGATGTCTCCGACATTTCCGGCAACCAGGTCAATTGGATCGGGGTCCCGAACCGCGAATATCTGTCCGGTATTCAATCGGGCAATTACGACCTGTTCATCGATCTGAACAGCAGGCAGATCCGTTTGTGTTCCTATATCTGCGCTTTCTCCAATGCCCGCCTGCGCTTGCACCTGTCATCCGGACGATTCGACAAATTATACAACCTGCAGTTTCGGACCAGCGGTCAGACGCCGCTGGCCACACGCTACGAAAATCTTTACAATTATTTACGTATGCTCCGCGGAGTGTGAAACCTATATGTTAGTTTTGCCGGTTTACCTTTTGCGACAGGCCGGTCATGCCCGGCGCTCATTGAAATTTCGGACCCGCTTTGAAATATATTTTTTCCTGATCATTTTTATCGCTTTTTTCAGTACCCGCGCCATTAGTCTGATTCAAACTTTGCAGAACGATTTCAGCGATTTTTGGATTGCACGCATGGCGGCACTTGTTTTCTCCCTGCTGATCGCTGCCGCTGTACCTTTTATTCATCGTTTTCTTTTCCCCCGCATAAAAGCGCTGAATCTGATGCGTGTACTGCCGTTGCAACCAAAAGAGGCGGCGATTTTCCTGCTGTCTGTCTTTTTTCGTTATAGTATTCCGGGCTTTTTGATTGCTGTTCCGGTCGCCGTTGCCCTGATGGCCGAAAGCACCATAGTTTTGTTTTTGTATTTTATTTTAATAATACCGTTGTTTGTAGCTTTGATGGTTTTTTACTTTGGTATTTTGGCATTTCATTACCCGCGGCTGTACCGGAATACCGGGCTTTATTTTTTCTCACTGCTCACTTTCGGCGCCGTCAATTTCATTCCCGTCGGCGATTTGCTGATGGTTGTGTTCAATTGTCTTTTCATTATCATTTCCCTTCCGCCGGTCGTCGGAGGGTGGCTTCGACATGCGGAGGATTGGGACCGTTCCCTGCAACTGCAGCCTCGGCCCGATTCACAAAGACACCGGTTGGCTGCCGCTAATTTTTTTTACCGACGTGCCGCAGGAAATCGTCCACTCAGGATATTGATTGTCCGTGACTGGCTCGGATACCTGCGCAACCGGGCTTATCTGCGGCTGAAGATCGGTACACTGCTTTTCTATACGGTATTACTGGCAACAATTTTCCGACAGGTCGAGTCTCAAAATACAACCGTCTGGGTGCTGCTCCTCAGCGTTGTAATTATCTGGATTCATTATGCCCAGCAGTTCAACCGGAAATACGTTTTCCCGGAATCGCCCTGGTTTCTGAAAACTCTTCCGGTAAGCTTCACCGCTTTCTGGCTGGCAAAATTTCTGGCGGAATTGGTATATGTACTGATACTTTTACTAATTGCGGCTATTTTTATGTTTCTAAATATTTCCGATCCTGTTGCTGCAGGACAAACAGTACTCGTGCTGCTTTTGTTCGCCGTATTTGTGTTGGCGATCATCACTACAATCCGGTTGTACTTTTTCGATAATCCACGGCTGGGGGGATACGCCTACCATTTTCTAATACTGTTTTGCCTGATCATGAACCTGAATTTTTATCTCGTCGGACCATTGGTTACATTTGTGCTATTGCTGTATTTGCTTTACCTGTCCCAAAAAGAATTCAAACTCTGAGGCAGACATGCTGCGTATTGAGAATTTGTCGGTTTCTTATGATAACAAACTAGCAGTGGATAACCTTTCCATTTATCTGCGAACCGGAATGATCTACGGACTGGTCGGACCGAACGGTGCGGGTAAAAGCACTGTTATTAAAACAATCACCGGTCTGCTCCCCTTTTATGCGGGAAAAATTTATTATAATGAATATCTCCTGAAGAAAAACCGGCAACAGATCAGAAAATTATTCGGATACGCTCCGGAAGACCCGGAACTATTGCCCTATCTTACCGGCCGTGAATTCCTGAGCATGATCGCCGGTCTGCGTCAAACCGCGGATATTGAATCGCAGGTGCACTCATTGATTGAACTGGCCGGATTGTCTCGCAAAGCCGATGAACTGATTAAAAGCTATTCGCACGGCATGCGTCAGAAAGTTTCCCTGGCCGGGGCATTGATCGGTAATCCGCCGTTTCTGATTCTCGACGAAGCATTGAACGGTTTGGATCCGGTTTCATTGTACAATATTCGCAGCTACCTGCAACAACGTGCAAAGTCAGGTGCCGTAATTTTGCTGGCTTCTCATGTCCTGGAATTGGTGGAAAACTGGTGTGATCGTGTCATTGTCATGCATCGTGGTAAGCTGCTGGGTGAATTTGACCCGAAAGAAGAAACGGAAAAACCCTTCAGCGAAAAATTCATCGAATTAATTAAGGCGGCAAATCAGGCCGAATAAACGATTTCGCCGTTCAGCACGGTCATTTTTATCTGTGCCGTTCGTAATTGTTCCTCGCCGGCCGTCAGAATATCGGTATCACAAACAAAAAAATCGGCGACCTTTCCCACTTCCAACGTCCCCTTGTTTGATAATTCGTCGGAAGCAGCCGCAGCGTTCACCGTGTAGGCACGCAATGCCTGTGCGGCCGAAATACATTCGCCTGCATGCCACCGCTCGTTTTGCGGCTTCAGGCGGTATCTGCGGCCGATCGCTGCCAGCATACCGCGGATCGGATCGGCATCCGCCACCGGCATATCCGAGCCGAATATGATCTGCGCACCATTTTTCAGCAGGCTGTTTACCGGATAAACCAGGCTATCGGTTTTGTACAGATATTTCTTCGCCAGTTGCACATCATCGCTGATGTGCAACGGCTGCATCGATGCAATCACGTCCAGATTGGAAAAGCGGGGTATATCCTGGTCCCGCAGGATTTGCGCGTGTTCAATACGGTGACGCAAAGGAATTGGTGAATCAACCCTTTGTGCCTGTGCAATGGCATTCAGGGCTTTCGTGTTGGCACGGTCACCGATGGCATGAATGGTAGCACTCAGCCCCCCTTTTGCCGCTTTGCAAACCAATTCACTCAACACATCCTGTGTAATCACTTCGACTCCCGTATTATCTAAACCGGTTAAGGGCCGGTACATCTCAGCCGTCTGTGAGCCAAGCGAGCCGTCAACAAAATACTTGATGCCGCCGATACGAAGCCAGCTGTTGCCGAAGCCGCTTTGAATTCCGGCAGCCAGAAAATCATCGAGCGCTGAAGCAGGGGGATGAAAACAGATGCGCACGCCAAGACGGTGTTGCAACTGCTCGGACTGAAACACGCGAAACTTGTCCATTTCTTCCATACTGTGCAGAGAAGTGATTCCGTTGCGATAAAGTTCAGGGTAGGTTTTATTCAGGCAGTCGGTCAGTTCAGCGGCATCGACCGGACCGATTGTTTCATCGACGACGCGGCAAGCGAGTTCATAGACAAGGCCGGTCAGGTCGCCATGCTCGTTCTTTTCCGCTTTTGAGCCGGGGATAGCTGAGAAATCGCATTTTTTCAGCGCGGCACTGTTCAGCCACTGGGCATGACCGTCATTGCTGTAAAGCGCCACCGGGCGTTCAGGAAATATTGTATCCAGGTGTGATTTATGCGGCTGTCCGTCCTGCCAGGTATTGGCATCCCAGCCACCGCCAACAACCCATCCGTTTCCCTTATTATTATTTGCCCAGGACCGTAGCCTTTGCACTGCTTCGGCCAGAGAGGTACAGCCTTTTAATTGTATCCGGTTTTTGTACAGGGCAACGGCGGCAAAATGCGTATGACAATCGGTTATGCCGGGAAAAACATGCCCCCCCTGCAGATCGATTCTTTCCGCCGAGATATCGGAAATATTTATATCTTTCTCCTGGCCGACGAAAACAATACTTCCGTTCCGGCAGAGCAGCGTATCAGCAATCCGGGAAGTGGCATCGAGAGGGTGAACCCGTGCATTGAAAAACAAACGGTAATCGGAATTCATTTTTCAAAAAAATCTGGTTGGAGCAGGCAAAAAAAAACCCTCCTTAAAGAGAGGGTTCGTTCAAATCCTGATTATCTTTTTCGGTAATGTACCTGTATATTATCTTGTTCTCAAAGAGTTCTTGCTGGGCAATAACAGTGGGATTGATTTCCCTTTCATAGTCGCTGGCCATCAGGTATTCGCGATCGTATGCATCCAGATCCTGCTCATAACCGGATTCTTCCAGGATCTCTTTTTCTTTCTTTTTTGCAATACGTTCACGATTAATATCCCGTGCGCGCTTTGCAATAACCAGGCAGGCCTCGTAAACCGAATCGGATACTTTTTCAAAATCTGCCAGATTAAGCGTCTTAATAGCCATGCATTCCTCCTGCGAAATTAAAGTTGATAAATGTAAGTGAAAATAACCCTGAAATCAAGAGGATAAAAAGAAAAAAGCGGTATTATTATACCGCTGTCATGATTATTAAAAAGAAGTGGCCATGCGCAGGTCGTCGTTCCAGCAGGTATCATCGACCTGATTGCGGTAATCATCGAACCAGTAGGCTTCGGGATTCCGTTCGTAAATCATGAAACGGCCCTTCTGTTCCGGGTTGGCCGCACGATGATAACGCATGAAAATATGGGAGTCGGTTAAGCCGACTATCTCTATTTTCCCGGTGAAATGGGACATGGCCATACGGGCGCGCTTGGCCAGTCCGGAGCAATGCATCCTTGCCTGTTCAAAAATCTCATAGGCTTCTTCCACCGGTACGGCATAGCTGTAGTTTCCGAGAGTCGGGCGACATATAAATACATAATAAGGTGCAATGCCGCTGTATGAAAGTTCATTAAACAGCTCAGCCAGAACATTTGCGTCGTCATTTACACCAGCAATCAAAGGCGTCTGATTAACGGTTATCACCCCCGCCTCCTGCAACATACTGACGGCTTTTCGGGATTCGCGGGTGAGCTCCCTGGGATGATTAAAATGATTCATTACATATATTTTGTGATCGCTGTAGCTGTATTTACCCAGCATTTCCGCCAATTCCGGATCATTAATAATTCGCCATGGATTGAAAACAGGTAATTTGCTGCCGATCCGGATGATTCGAACATGCTTGATTTCCCGCAGCTGACGGATAACGTTTTCCAGCTTTTTTGTACTCAGCAGTAACGGATCGCCGCCGGTTAAAAGCACGTTGTTTATTTTCGGGTGGTTACGTATGTATTCGATCCCGGGACTAACATCGCGGGTAGTCTCGTCATTTCCGTTCATAAACAGACGTTTACGAAAACAGAATCTGCAATAGGCGCCGCATACATCATTTACGAGCAACAGGGCGATATGATCGTATTTGTGTTCCAGTCCCGGAACTTTTTTATAATGGCTTTCACAGGAAGCATCCAGTTCACCCCATTCTTCGAGTTCCTGCATTTCAGGAATCACGATGCGCCGAATGGGATCCTCCGGATCATCCCAGTTAATCAGCGAGTTATAGTATTCATTGGATCGAAAAGCGAATCGTTCCGTAACTTCGTTTAAATGTTCGCGCTCTTCCTCTGAAAGCTGAGGAATTTGCTTAAGGCGTGTAAGATATTTCGGCTTATACATTGGCTCGCACCTCCTTATTGAATTATTCCTTGATTAGCAGCAGTAATTCGGTATTGTATCCGTTTGCGGCGCCTAGTATACAGCTTCAACGGTATTGCGGCCGGTATGCCGGTTGCGGGCACACCGGATTTTTCTCAGGCAGGATTTTGTCTCCGGACCTGTCCTCCAAATTAAGTGAATAGCTGCTGTGATTGTTATTTTATCAAATTAAGTTAAACTATGTTTAACTTTGATTAAATTCATAGCGTATATGAAAACGTAATTGCCGCTGAACCGGCAATCCAATATAAGTTATTTGGACATTGACGTCAAATTTTTCGCAACGAATTTTTATAGATTCGAATCCTTAAAATTTATATATTTTCACATCGTTCCCACTCCGGAGGAAAAATGAATCGTTTTTTAAAATCTTTACTCCCGGCTTTTTTAATGTACAGTACAATTTCGGCACAGGGGGTAGTCGATATTATCCCCGCCCCCGATTACGCTTACGGCCTGACCCATGACGGTACTGCATTATGGGTAGGTTCCGGCAACGATCTGAAGATTTGGAAAATTGATGACCACAGCGGTGCGCGGCTGGATTCGATTGTCCCTGCCACGGATGAAACCCGTGGATTGGGATGGGATGGCGGCTATCTCTGGGGTTATCAGTATATTTTCGGATCGTCGAACCCGCTCAAGAAAGATATGATCGTAAAGTATGCTAACGACGGCACCATGGTGGATACCCTCGCCTCGCCCTACGAAGACTACATAGGCGGAATGTGCTGGGCTGACGGCTATTTGTGGATTTCGGTATATTATCCGCAGACGCCGACAGCCGTGCTCGTCAAAATCGATCCGTTGACCGGTGCGTTTGTAGACACCCTGCCTTCACCCGGGCAGCAACCACAGGGACTGGCATTTGACGGCACTCATCTCTGGCTGGCTATGGATGACAACGACGGCGACCCGGAACGCATCTGGCAACTGGATGCGGCAACCGGGGATACGCTTTCGTCGTTCCCCATACCACCCTACCATTCCTCCACAACCGCACGGCCGAGAGACATGGCCTGGGACGGACAATTCCTTTACCTGGTTGTCGGTTCCACTTTTGATAAAGCAATTTACAAAATAGATATCGGGGCCGGCGGTACACCGCAAATCGGCTTTTCAACCGATGAATTGCAATTTGGTGATGTGGCAATCAATGCGTTTAAATCACTGCCGCTGATAATTTACAACACCGGCACCGGCACTTTAACAGTGGATTCCCTGGTAGTTGATCAGCCGGAATTTGCCGTTACAGGCATTACTTTTCCACAGGAAATTTCGCCCGATTCAAGCATAGCTGTAAGTATTGAATTTTCACCTGAAACCTGGGGTGTCGTGCAAGGCAGCCTTCAAGTCCATTCAAACGATGTTGCCTATCCCGTCGAAAATGTATCTCTCACCGGCATGGGGCTGTATGCCGAACCGACGATTTCAACCGGCGCAAGCCAGCTGGATTTCGGGCAGGTATGGATACCGGGTAAAGGCAATTCCCGTCGTTATCTGAGCATCGCCAATCTTTCCGTTCAGCCTCTGCAAATTTCCGGGCTGCTAACATCGACTCCGTATTTCACTACCGGTTCACCGGAGATTCCGTTTTCAATCAACTCGAATGATACCATACAGATTGTCGTTCGGTTCGAGCCCCAGGCCGCACAAAACTACAGCGACACATTACAGATTCATTCGAACGACGGCGGCAATCCGCTTATAACGGTAGAACTGACCGGCAGCGGAAGCCTGGATTCATACACTTACGGGTATCAATTCTGGAATTATTCGGTTCCAACCAACCCCAGAACCGGTTATCAGGATCCGCGTATCGAGGGGTTGAATTTTATTAATGATATTACCGGTGACGGCCTCAGTGAAGTGCTGGTTGCAACGGACAATTACTGGCTGCTCTGTCTCGACGGCGCATCCGGGGGGACCGCCGACACGCTCTGGGCATTTAATTCGTACATTAACAATTTCAATGCCGGTTCGATAGGACAAACATTCGATTTCGGTGTACAGGATGCACTCGATGTCGCCTCCGACCTGAACGGTGACGGAAAAAACGATGTCGTAATCGGCACCGGCGGCGGTAACGAACATGTGTATGCCATCGACGGAACCAAAGGCACGGTAATTTGGGAATACGGCGATAATATCAATTATGCCAAAGGGGATTTTGAAGCCGTGGATGTGCAACGGGATTTTAACGGTGATTCGGTGCCCGATGTCCTGGCTATTGCCGACGGTACCGAAGACGGCGGCGGCTACCACCGGGCGTTCTGTTTTAACGGATTAAACGGATCCCTTTTGTGGCAGTATGTTTATCCCGGACCCGACCTTTCCTTCGGCAAAACCATTATTTCCATTGATGACATCAACGGTGATAACAAACCCGACGCTGTTATCGCCGTCGGAAATAACGGCGATACAGACCTCAAGGTTTATGCACTCGACGGTGCAACCGGTTTTCCGATCTGGGATTTTCCGACTACGACCTATGAACCGAAAGAGCTGCTCGAACTACCGGTGCAGGGACAGTCGCCGGATATTATAGCTGCAGAATACTTCGGCAGAATTTTCAGGATCGATGGAGAAACCGGTGTAATGTTGTGGGATTATAACCTCGGCGGATTTTCCGGGGTTATTCAGATTGATTTACTGCGGGACATCACCGGCGACGGTATAAGCGAGATATTAATAGCCTCATTCGCAAACGGCCTGACCTGCCTGAACGGTGATAACGGATACCTGGTCTGGACCTATCCTATGGCCAACCAGTATGGTGTTACAGCCGTTCCCGATCTGAACAATGATGGTGTGGATGACGTGTTTACAGGCGATCAAAACGGTACCGTGTATTGTATAAGCGGCCACGGTAATGACTTGCTGTTCAGCTTCACTTTTACGGACGACCCGATCAATGCGGTTTCACTGTTACCTTCCATTGACGGTAATGCCAGTTTTGAATTGACGGCCGGCACCAGGAACGGCAACATTGTGTGTTTTTCAGGAGGACTAAACGCCGTAAATAATGCGGATTTCAACGATCAATCCGTTCCGAATGAATTCGCTTTGCAGCAGAATTATCCCAACCCTTTCAATCCGGTTACCGAAATCCGGTTCAACCTGACGCAATCATCTGAAGTAAAACTGGTCGTATTCAATGCTCTGGGCCAGGTCATCAGTGATTTGATCAACAACAAACGAATGACCGCCGGCGTACACAGCATTCAATTTGATGGTAAAGAACTTCCGAGCGGTATTTATTTTTACCGGCTTGAAACGAATCGTTTTACGCAAACAAGGAAAATGGTGTTGCTGCGATAATCATTTATTGCGATTACTAAAAAAAGTCGAATGTAATTTTTATGAGAAAAACAATTGCTATACTTCTGGCAACGGGAATGGCTTTTGCCGGCGGTTTCACAGTTCGGATTCCCGTACAATCAAAGACGGAAGTGATCGCCCTTGCTGAAACCGGGGTCCATCTTCTGGATGCCCGTGTCTGCAAAACACAAACGGGCAGAACCGTACGCTGGTTTGAAGAAAACGGTTACCTTACCGCTCTGATTAACGATGATGATATCAAAATGCTTCAAAACGCCGGTTATGATTTCTCCGAACCGGTGCCGTTTATCCGTAATTCTGCTCCGGCAGCTGACGGTAAAACACCTCCCGATCAGTTCGGCTGGCCCAAAACCATGTCCGGCTGGCCTACAATTAACGGCCAGTCGGTCACGATCGATGATATTAATCATGATGGAAGTCCGGAGATATTCCTTTCCAATTCCGAGGGATATGTTTACATGTGGAAGCCGAACGGTACTTTTGTACCCGGTTATCCGAAAAATCCATACCGGCGGTTTATCGGTTTCGATCCGTCAACCGGCGACAGTGTATTCACCAGCTGGGCTTCAACCGGTTCCCGTGAAACGGCCGCAAGTGGCGATATTACCGGAGACGGATCGAATGAGTTTGTTTTCGGAAAAGATATCGGCAATATTTTTGCTTTTCAATATCATTACCTTCCGCCGGGATCTTTTCCGTGGGAATTCCCCCTGCTCACGTTCAGCAACGATCCCGCCATCGCTGACCTGAACGGTGACGGCATTGACGAACTGGTACTCATGATGTATCTCGACGACTATTATTATCCCAATGCACCGGCATATCTGCATGTTTTCCGTTCCGACGGCAGTGAGCTGTCCGGCTGGCCGGTACAAATCCCGGTTCAGAGCGAATCATCACCGGTGCTGGGTGATATTGATCAGGATGGTGAAACGGAGATCGTCGTAGGTTCGGGACGCAATTTGGGACTGGGCATCCCGGGACGTATATATGCCTTTAATCTTGACGGCGGAATATGCGACGGTTTCCCGATCGAGATCGGCTACGGAGTGGAAAGCACTGCCAGCCTGGCTGATATTGATATGAACGGCAGTACGGATATTCTGATCCGTGTAAAACCGTCGGACAAGAATATTAATGGTGTTTATGCTTACAACGGTCAGGGACAACTTCTTCCCGGATATCCGGCGGTAATCGGCAGTGGCGGAACGGTCGGAGCACCGGCCATTGCGGATATGGATGGCGACGGTTTGCCGGAAATTGCCATCGGTACGGTTGAAGCGGTTGATCTCGGTAAAATATGGGTGTTCGAAAATGACGGTTCACTGAAAGCTAATTTCCCGCAGCCGGTTTATGCAACCTGGGTGGAAGAATCGGTGATTTTGGCGGATGTTTCGGGAGACAGCCTGCCGGATGTTGTTTGCGGCACCAACGGCCTCTCCGGCGATCCGGCGAAATTATGGGCTTTCGATCATACCGGCGCCACCGTAAGCGGGTTTCCGATAACAATTTCCGGCACATTCAGCTCACTGGAAAGTGCCCCCGCGGCGGCTGATATTGACGGGGATGGGGATTTGGAAATTTTCAGTGCCTCACACGACGGCATTGTATTCTGCTGGGACACCGACGGCAGGCCTAGTAAAACCGATGAATGGCCGGTGTATAAATACAATGCCGCCAGAACCGGTAATAATAATGCTACAGCAACATCCACTACCGAAAGCGCCTCCGTCCCGCCGGACAGCCCGGTACTTTTTCCGGCTTATCCCAACCCTTTCAATGCACGTACGACCGTTTCTTTTGTGTTGCCGGATCAGGCCAGAATCTCAATATCGGTTTTTGATGTCAGGGGCGGAAAGGTAGAAGGTCTGGCCTCCGGAATTTTCAGTGCAGGCAGGCACCAGGTGTACTGGATCGCGGGCGGCGCGAGAACAGCATCCGGTGTTTATCTGATAAGATTGGAAGCCGAACTGCGAAACGGAAAAATCTGGCAAAATACCGTAAAAACCGTTCTGCTGAAATAAGTACCGGCAATAAACCGATTCTCATCTTTAACGGCGCGGATTGTGAGGACCATAAATTATGAGACGGTTAGTTTTGATTTTGTTGTTGATTGGCACACCGGCAAACGGACCGGCACAATTAGAACTACCGGCGGAAATCACAATTTTTGTGAACAATGAAGAGTTAGATGCAGATACCGCCTTTATGGATTCTCTTATTTCCGAGGCACAAAATTTCACTATTTTCTATAATATTGTAGCCGCCCATGATTATTACCGGCAAACAACGGTGAAAATACGTCTTGCCCAAACCCTTCTGAAATCGGAAGTCATCAGACAGTGTATTCTGTGTTTTTCTTTACTCGACGATGAAAAAGAGCGGGAACAGACGGAATTATTCGTTTATCCGTTTTTCGTTTCAGTGAAAGACACGCCTGCAGTGGTCTGCAAATATAAAACACCGGGAATTTTTATTTTTCAGTTTAATGAATGGCATACTTTACCTGTTACGGTCACTCCCTCTCCCGAGGAAATCGAAATTTTTAACGATATCCTGAAACAAAGCCTGACTTCAATTCAGAGTCTTGATAGTTTGCCCCATGAAATCTTTGCAGAAATCGCACACAAAAGGCACCTGAAGAAAGACTATATTCAAAAGGTTTACCGGAAAGTCATGTTATGGAAATTCGGGCACGATTAGCTTCATACGAACAAATATTGGAGCTGAGAATGATACTATACCCGAAAAAAAACACTAGCAGTTTTTTACAATTTTAACAATCCCGGTGTTCAAATCAGATTTCAGTTTCATGGATTTCTCACAAGCAAGTGATAATTTTGAAATTATCCCTTGAAAAAATAGATAGATTGAACTATATTCACCACTAAACTAACTGCAACAGATGTCGATTACAGAATGAATTGGGGCTATTTCGAAAAATAGTAATCGTTCATTGAGATAATATTGGGGACAACTTTATAGAAAAAATGCTTCAATATTCTAGTTAAATCTGCCCGAAAAAAATAAGAAAAAGTGTTTAAACTATGTGAGTTTATGCCGAGAATAATCAGGAAGCATACTCTCTGCAAAAGGTAACAAATGGAATTAACCTGCGGTTATTTAGCAAGTTACGAAATAAATATAGAATTTTATATATGGAGGTAACAGCATGAAAAGGGTGTTACTGTTCGTTTTTATTTTGATTTTGTGCAACATTTCTATTGCATCAGACCTGCAATCAGAAGTACCGACTGTTTCATTGTATACAGTTGACACACAATTCGTTTATAAAAATGGAGATGCAATCAGGTTAAATGCAAATGGTTTCAATACTTCCAGTACAATAACATCTGTTTTTATGGTTGTTCAGAACATCGATGGTACTCGTGAATTCAGAGTTATAGAAAACCACAATCTGAAAATAGATGAATTTGGCAACCTTGACGGGGATATTTATTTCAACAATCTTGATACAGATGATGAATGGGCATGGATTGCTTTAAGTGTGGATAATGCCAATGTACGTCCAACACAGAGAATTTATTTACAGGGTGATTTAGCACCTGTTCCACGACAGACCAGCACGATGAAACAAGGCACCTTTACTTTTACGGAAGCTTCAGGGAATAATGTTGTCGAACTCAACGAAATTTTGACCTTATCAGGTTCCGGTTTTGCCAGTTCTACTCCTGTAACTGCTGCAATGCGCATGGAATATTCCAGTGCCTCTGATCCGGAAGGCAATTATGACACGTTTGTAGTTTT
>JAJRVZ010000295.1 GCA_024277055.1 Calditrichota bacterium | reverse complement strand
TGAGATTGACGGTATCGTTATCAAAGTAAACAATATTCGCCAACAGCAATTGCTGGGATCCACATCAAAGAATCCACGCTGGGCGATTGCACTAAAGTTCAAAGCGATGCAGGTAGAAACGATTCTGGAAAAAATCAGCTGGCAGGTAGGGCGAACGGGCGCGGTAACCCCGGTGGCTGAGTTAAAGCCGGTTCCGCTGGCAGGAACGACCGTTTCGCGTGCAACACTGCATAATCCCGATGAAATCGAAAGAAAAGATATTCGCGAAGGTGATTGGGTACTCATCGAAAAGGGAGGGGATATTATTCCGAAAGTTGTCTCCGTTCTTCATGAAAAACGATTACCGGAAAGCCGGCCGTTCACAATCCCTGAAAAATGTCCTGTCTGCCGTTCAAGACTCATTCGCCATGAAGATGAAGTGGCTCTACGCTGTCCAAATCTTTCTTGCCCGGCACGAATTCAGCGCAGTATCGAACATTTTGCCGGTCGGGGCGCCATGGATATTGAGGGTCTGGGTACGGCTGTTATCGAATTACTTATAAAGGAGAAATTGATAAAGGATATTGGAGACCTGTACTATTTACGGAAAGAATCCATCGTTGACCTCGAGCGAATGGGCGACCTCAGCGCGGAAAATCTCATCGGAGCAATAGAAAAAAGTAAACAGCAGTCACTGGACAGGGTGATTTTCGGACTCGGAATACCCTATATAGGGATAACTGCGGCCCGTGCGTTGGCACAGCATTTTAATTCCATCGACAGGCTGGCAAATGCGGAGGAGGAAGAGTTGGAAGCCATCGAAGGTATCGGCGCGAAAATGGCCGGCAGTATTTACGATTTCTTTCATGATCCAAGGAATTTGGAGATAGTGGAAAAACTACGCAGCGCCGGAGTACGTTTCGAGCAGGAGCCGCAAGGAACAAAGTCGAATCTGTTAAGCGGCAAAACATTCGTGTTGACAGGTACGCTGCCTACGTTGACCAGAGAAGCCGCATCCGAAATGATACGTTCCCACGGCGGCAGGGTAAGCAGCTCGGTCAGCAAGGCTACCGATTATGTATTGGCCGGCGAAAAAGCGGGATCGAAACTGGCAAAAGCGGAAAAACTCGGTGTCACAGTTATTAATGAGTCCCGGTTTATGGAAATGCTCGGGGAAAACTGACGGGGAATTACAACATCAGCATGCAATTTTATTCGAATTCGCCCGAAATTGGGATTATAAAATATAGCGGAGGATTCAATTGACTTTATTATATGACTCCCCTAAATTATAAACTTTTTCGTACCAAAAACATAATGTGATAAGTCTCAGGAGGAAAAATACTAAATGCAAATGAGTAAGACGACAAAATTGGTACTGGTTCTCGGTGCGTTTCTGCTGTCAATGTATTTTCTGTATCCGACATATCAGTTAAGCACCATGTCTGCAGAGCAAATAGAACAACTGGAACTGAACAATAAAAAAGAGTTTCTGGCATTAAAATCAAAAACGATCAATCTTGGTTTGGATTTGCAGGGGGGTATGCATGTCGTTCTTGAAGTCGATATTCCCGAATTGTTTAAACAATTGGCAAAACGACCCGAGCCCGAATTGATCCAGACTCTGGAAGAAACCGCCAAAGAGGTCGAGCAGACCGACGAAAACTTCATAAACGTACTCGTTAATAAACTGGAGCAGAAAAAACTTACACTGGTACGGTTTTACGGTACAAGGGAAATGCGCACCGAAGAAGAAGTGGTTGCATTTCTGAAAGAACAGACAGAAGAAGCCATCAACCGGGCACTGGAAGTTTTGACGAACCGTGTGGATGAATTCGGTGTTTCCGAACCGATCATCCAGAAACAGGGTGATAACCGCATTATCGTCGAACTGGCCGGGGTCAGCGATCCATCCCGGGTGCGTCAACTCATCGGCAAAACCGCCAAACTCGAATTCAGGCTGTTGAAGGACCCCGAAATCTATCTGAGGGTGGCGGAAAAAATTAATAAATTTATTCAATCGAAAATCATTCCGCTGGATACGCTCGAAGAAGAAAGTGCGGAGGTTTCCGAAGATGACACGACGACTTCACTTGAGAAAATATTCGGGAAACAGGATACGGCTGCACAAAAAACCTCAGCAATAGACAGTAACACAATATTTGAGCAGAATTTGTTCTTCCTGCATCCCAGGGACAGACAGCGTATTCTTGTACCCGCAGAAAAAGAGGGTAAATTCAAAAAAGTACTGGCTTTACCGGAAGTTCAGAAAATCATTGCTGAAGAAGCCGGTGATGCCGAATTCCTATGGTCGGCACGACCGGAGGCCGGCGACCAGTATTATGAAGTTTACCTTGTATATAAGCGCCCTGAATTGACCGGTGAAACAATTATTGATGCGCTGGAAAGACCCGGCAGTCTGAATGATCCGCAATCAATAGGAAAATTCGAAGTTGCTTTTACTTTGAACGACGAAGGCACGCGTATTTTTTCGCGTGTTACCGGCGCCAATATTAACAAGCGTCTGGCCATTATTCTTGATAAAAAAGTATTTCTTGCACCCGAAATCAGAACAAAAATAAAAGACGGACAGAGCCGCATAACCGGTCTGGACACCATGGAAGAGGCCAAGGATGTAGCTATTGTGCTGCGCGCGGGTGCTTTGCCTGCACCGGTGAAAATAATCGAAGAACGTACGGTAGGTCCTTCTCTCGGACAGGATTCCATCAGCCAGGGAAGTTCTTCCGGTATGTATGGTATGATACTTGTCGTAATTTTTATGATTATTTATTACCGACTTTCGGGGGCGCTGGCAGATTTTGCCCTGGCTTTGAATGTTGTCTTTATCATGGCGATAATGGCCTATTTCAATGCCACCCTGACGCTGCCCGGTATTGCCGGAATCATTCTGACAATCGGTATGGCCGTTGACGCCAACGTGCTTATTTTTGAACGTATTCGAGAAGAGCTTGCGCGCGGCAAAACAATTCGCAATGCTATTGATCAGGGTTACGCCAATGCTTTCAGCGCGATTATCGATGCCAATGTAACGACATTCATCGCCGGTGTTGTATTGTATACTTTCGGCACGGGGCCGATCAAAGGCTTTGCACTGACAATGATGATCGGTATTGCTGCAAGCATGTTCACGGCAATTATCGTAACGCGCGTCGTTTTTGATTTCGTCACCGACAAATGGACGATTCATAAACTCAGTATTTGAGGACTGGATAACAGGAGAGACATTAAATATGCAATTTTTTTCAAATCCGAATATCGACTTCATGAGCAAAAGAAAACTTTTCTTTTCGATTAGTGGAGCCGTCATACTTATAGGAATAATATCACTGATCCTTCACGGCGGGCCCCGATACAATATCGATTTCACCGGTGGAACACTCGTACATTTGAAGTTCGAAAAACCGGTAGAGATTGAAGAACTGAGAACGGCACTGGGTGCGGCAGGGTACGGAAACAGCGAAATAAAACATTTCGGTGCTCCGAATGAAGTTGTTCTCAGAGCCGGAATTGAACTGACCACGGAAGAACTTTCGGTTACGATTGAGGATATTATCAGCAAGTCAATTACCGACAACCCTTTTGTCGTGCAGCGGGTTGAAAAGGTAGGGCCTAAAATAGGGCAGGAACTTATCTGGAAAGCCATGCAGGCGGTTTTTTGGGCAATTATCCTGATTTTACTTTATGTCATGTTGCGATTTGAACTCAGGTTCGCGCTCGGGGCTATTCTGGCACTGGTTCATGACGTATTGATCACGATCGGCGCGTTTTCGCTGCTTGATGTGGAAATTTCGGCGCCAATTATCGCAGCCGTCCTCACAATCGTCGGTTATTCTTTGAATGATACGATTGTGGTTTATGACCGAATCAGGGAGAACATCAAAGTAAAACAGAAAAACGCCGGAATGTTTCAGAATACGGTTAATGTCAGCATTAATGAAACGTTAAGCAGAACAATCATCACTTCATTGACAACACTGCTGGTAGTCGTGATTTTATTTTTCTTTGGCGGTGAAGTATTGCGTTCCTTTGCGCTGGCGCTTATAATAGGCATTGTTGTCGGTACCTATTCCTCAATTTTTATTGCCAGTCCGTTTCTTGTTGTCTGGCAGTTTAAAAAGGAAGCAGTATAAAAACTACAGGTGGCTTCTATGAGTTATTCGGTCGATGAAAAAGACGGCGTTGTCTGTATTGCCCTGAACGGAAAAATCATGGGTGGTCCGGAGGCGACCGAGATCAATGAGAAAATTAATCTTCTGCTGGATGAGCATAAGCTGAAAATTTTGGTCGATTTAAAAAATGTCGACTGGATGAATAGTTCTGGCCTGGGTATTCTGATCGGTGCCGTAACCGTGATCAAGAATAACAACGGTGCCTTGAGACTGATTCACGTATCGGACAGGATAAAGAATCTGCTCAGAATAACCAAACTGGATACGGTTTTCGAGATACATGACACCTATGAAGCCGCCATTGCTTCATTTTAAACAGTAAAAATCTCCGGGGCGGGTTTCCGGAATGATTCCCGCCCCAAATTCCCCGTAAAAATTCTCCGGAAGCAGAACGTTGTTTTTTACAAAATCTGTGAAAAAATATTTAGAATATTGGAATTTTATCGAGCAGTTTCTGTATATTGCCAGCCGGAATTAAGCTGGTTTTAACCCCTGAAAACAGGAAATTTGAAATGTCGGTTCAATTGATTGTGGGCGCTCAGTGGGGCGATGAGGGAAAAGGACAAATCGTAGATCGTCTTAGTGAAAATGCTGAAGTTGTTGTGCGATATCAGGGTGGCGCCAATGCCGGACACACGGTATATGTCAACGGGGAAAAATTTATTCTGCACCTGCTTCCCAGCGGTATACTTCACCGTGAAGTTCTGTGTGTGATCGGTAATGGCCTTGTTTTCGATCCGGCTGCCTTTTTCGAAGAACTCGGATTTCTGAAAGAAAACAACATCTCCGTTGACGGACGTCTTAAAATTTCCGATCGGGTGCATATTATTTTTCCCTATCACAAAAAACTGGACCAGGCACGGGAGTCAAAGGCCGGGGGGAATAAAATCGGTACAACCGGCAGGGGTATCGGGCCGGCTTATGTCGATAAATTTAATCGAAATGGTATCAGGCTGGCGGAAATGCTTGATGACTATTCTCTGAAGCAGAGACTGGAACAGAATCTTGATCTTGCCAACAGAATTCTGGTTGATGACTACCATGAGCCCCCGTTGAGTTTTGTTTCCGTATTCGAGGAAAGTAAAAAATTCGCCGACAGACTGAAGCCGTTTGCTGCGGACACTGCAATCATTCTGAACGACGCCTGGAAATCTGAAAAAAACATTTTGCTCGAAGGAGCTCAGGGCGCTCTGCTCGATATTGATTTCGGTACCTATCCGTTCGTTACATCTTCCAATCCGACCTGTGGCGGTGCTGTCACCGGTACCGGGTTGCCGGCATCTGCCATCGAAGATGTACTGGGCGTCATGAAAGCCTATTGTACACGGGTTGGTGGCGGACCGTTTCCGAGTGAAGAGGAAAATGAGACCGGCGAACGGCTGCGGGAGGCGGGGCAGGAATACGGCGCCACGACAGGCAGGCCGCGTCGCTGTGGCTGGTTCGATGTTGTATCCGCACGTTATTCTGCAAGAATAAACGGTTTAAATGCAATCGCACTAACTAAACTGGATGTGCTTGATTCCTTTGAAAAAATAAAAATATGCACATCCTATACTACCGCGGATGGAGAACTAACCGAATTTCCCGCCAATTTGAGGGTTCTGCAGGATTGCAAGCCGAACTATATCGAAGTTGACGGCTGGCAGACGGAAATATCAACGTGTCGCAGCTTCGGGGATTTGCCTGAAAAAGCCCAAAAATATGTCGGCATGCTTGAGGAACTTTCCGGTGTACCCGTTAGGTATATCTCGGTTGGTGTCGAAAGGGAACAGACCATACAAAAATAATCTGCTCATGTTTTTAAAATTCATATTTTCGATAATTCTATATACAGTTGTTTCGCTTGCCGGTGAATTTTCAATTCTGTTCACAGCGAATATTAACGGTTCCATAGAAAACTGCGGTTGTGGTCCTGAAAAACTGGGAGGACTGGGTCGTATTAAATCTTTTATTGCGGATTATACGCAAAAGCACAAAAATACCGTTGTAGTGGATGGAGGAGATTATTTTAATTCCTATTCCTTCCCGGTTCTGAATACCGCCATGTTAAAGGCGCTGAAAACAATGCCCTATGATATTATTACGGCTGGTGATCAGGAGTTTATTGAAGGTGAATCGTTTTTCAACAGAATAAACAGTGAAGTTTCCGGGCGAATTTTAAGCGGCGTTTCCCCCGAATTGAAAACAAGGGCAGGAAATGTCGAACTGGTTTTTTGTTATTATTTGTCACCTGTCATTTTTCGGTACCGGGAAAAACCCCGTTTTCCGGTATTGCCGGAATTTCCCACACCTGCCGGAAATAGTAATATCGTAAAAATTCTCGTTTTCCACGGAAATTTGAACGATGCGGAGAAACGGACTCGACAAATACAATTTTTCGATCTTGTTCTTCTGGCGCATGACCAGCAGAAGGGTTCCTGGAAAATAAAAAATACTCCTGTCGTCGGGGCCGGCGGCGATGGAGAATATGTGGCCGTAATCAAAGCCGAAGAACAGGATGGCCAATGGAACCTGAACATCCGTTTCGAAAAGATGAATGAGCGCTGGCAGGAAGATCAACAGATAAAAGCGATAATAAAAAATATGAAAATTTACACCCGGAAGGACGAGCAATAACATGCAAAAGTCTTTGATTCAAAAGGCAATAAACAAACTGATCGACGGTCAGAATCTCACACGTGACGAAAGCAAAAAAGTGTTGAATCTCATTATGCAGGGCAAGGCCACCGATGCACAGATTTCCGCTTTTCTAGTAGCACTGCGAATGAAGGGAGAGACCGTCGATGAAATCGCCGGTGCGGCCGAGGCAATGAAATCGAAAGCTACGCGGATCAAGTCAAAGTTCAGAAATATTGTGGATACCTGTGGCACCGGAGGTGATTCTTTGAATACCTTCAACATATCCACAGCATCGGCCTTCGTTACCGCCGGAGCCGGAATTGCCGTTGCCAAGCACGGAAACCGGTCCGTGTCCAGCAAATGCGGAAGTGCCGACGTTTTAACGGAACTCGGAGTCAATATAGAACTTCCGCCTGAAAAAATGGAAGAGTGCCTTTACGAAATCGGAATTTCTTTTCTTTTTGCTCCGAAACTACATGCCTCGATGAAATACGCAATCGGACCGCGGCGTGAAATCGGGGCCAGAACCATTTTCAACATACTCGGACCGCTTACAAATCCCGCACGAACAAGGCGACAGGTCATCGGAGTGTATGATGAAAAACTGGTTCCCGTAGTCGTTGATGTGCTGAAAGAGTTGGGTTCGCAGCAGGTAATGGCGGTTCATGGGTACGAGGGAATGGATGAAATTTCCATTACCGGTAAAACCCAGATTTGCGAACTTGTCAACGGCAGCATTTATCATTACGAAATAAGACCGGAGGATTTTGAGATAGCCTCGGCGCCCATTGAAAGCATTCAAAGTAAATCCTGTGCGAGTAACAAAAAGATGTTGCTGCATGCGTTAAACGGTGAAAAATCGCCGGCAACGGATACGGTACTGCTCAATGCCGGAGCGGCGATAAAAGTAAGCGGAAAAGTGGACTCAATCTATGATGGAATTAAAATGGCCAGAGAATCGATTGAATCCGGTGCGGCGATGAAGAAACTCAAGGATCTCATCCGGTTTACAAATTCCGTTGGTTGATAATGCATGAATATCTGAAACGGATTATCGATTCCCGGCGACATTTCGTACGGAGCTTGCTGAGGAAAGCTGACGATATTCGGCGGCAAGCCGAGCAGCAGGTCGCAAAAGAACACGAGAACGGGTTTGTGCAGCGATTGGACGGTGAAGAAATTTCCTGCATAGCGGAAATAAAAAAGTGTTCACCGTCAAAAGGGTTGTTGCGAGCGGATTTCGATGCGGCCGCAATCGCAGAAATTTATGCCGAACTTGATGTGGCTGCAATTTCCGTATTAACCGAAACCGACTTTTTTAAAGGAGCCGGCGATTATTTGCCGCTGGTTAAACGGGTTTCCGGGCTGCCCGTTTTGCGCAAGGACTTTATTTTGCATGAGATACAAATATATGAATCAAAACTGTTGAATGCGGATGCCGTTTTGCTGATCGCCAGAATATTGACGGAAAAAGAATTGAAAGCATTTATTGAAATATCAAAAACACTGAAAATTGAACCTCTGGTTGAAATTCATGATGTGGAAGAGTTGAAAATGGCTGTAAATAATGGGGCTACCACCATTGGTGTTAACAATCGCGATCTGGAATATTTTCACACGGATATTAATGTAGCACTTGAGATCGCTCCCGACATTCCCGATTTCGTTCTAAGTGTCTGTGAGAGTGGTTTGGGTAGTGCTTCCGACATAAACCTGGTGAAAGAAGCAGGATTTGATGCTGTCCTGATCGGTGAATATTTTATGCGTTCGCCGGATATTCGCTCATCCTTTAAAGCGCTTTTTGCCCATGGTTAGAGTTAAGATCTGCGGAATTACCAGTCTGGACGATGCCCGTTCCGCTCTGCGGGCCGGTGCCGATGCCCTGGGTTTTGTTTTTTATAAAAAAAGCCCGCGCAATATATCCGTTGCACAGGCCAGGTCTATTATTAAAAATATCGGCCCGTTGGTCATAACGGTTGGCGTGTTTGTGAATGCGGCGGAAACGAAGATCAACGAAATTGTGGAAGAGGTGAATCTTTCCTTCGTGCAGTTAAGCGGTGACGAACCTGCAGATATCGTTTCAGGCATCAACAGGCGGGTTATTTACACCCTTCACCTGAACGAAAATAATAGTGGTTTATCAGGATTACGGAATTTAAAAAACGTCGATTTGCTGGTCGACCGTAAGGTAAACGGACTCTATGGCGGGAGTGGAAAAACGACGGACTGGAGAAAGGCCGCTGAAATAGCTGCGATGCGCCCTATAATTCTGGCCGGGGGGTTAAGCCCGAACAATGTTCGTGAAGCCATTTTGCGTGTTAAACCTGCCGCCGTTGACGTCAGCAGCGGGGTGGAATCCGGGCCGGGAAAAAAGGATCCGGTACTTATGCACGAATTTGTAAAAAAAGCAAAAACAATCGAGTTTTGAGAGAAACATGGCGGAAGAAATTCAGCAGTTAAAATACAGATGGCCGGATACTCGGGGCTATTTCGGCAAATATGGAGGCCGATTTGTACCGGAAACCGTCATTCCAGCGTTATATGAACTGGAAGCTGCGTACCGGGAAGCAATGCCGGATGAATCCTTCCAGCAACAATTGAAAACGCTGCTCGCTGATTATGCCGGCCGCCCGACTCCCCTCTATCATGCAAAGCGGCTGTCCGGGCATTGTGGATTGAATATTTATCTGAAACGGGAAGACCTGCTGCACACAGGTGCTCATAAAATAAACAACACCATCGGACAAATTCTTCTGGCGAACCGTATGGGCAAACAGCGTATCATTGCAGAGACGGGGGCAGGTCAGCACGGTGTTGCGACGGCTACGGTTGCCGCACTGTTCGGGCTCCGGTGTGTTGTTTATATGGGAGC
>JAJRVZ010000294.1 GCA_024277055.1 Calditrichota bacterium | reverse complement strand
TGCGCGCCGGGTACTTTTATGAAGACCCCAAATTCGGCGGGAGAAAATTCGCAACCTTCGGCGGAGGAATTAAATACAGTATCTTCGGTATTGATTTCGGCTATATTTCTGCCGAGGAAGACCACCCGCTTTCAGATACCATGCGTTTTTCCATAGGCGTTGAGTTTTAAGGGAAAGGATGAGGGTAGTTTACAACGGCGATATCAGTTTTAAAGAAGTAAATTCATGAAAAACCTATTCACCCTCTTTCTTTTTCTGGTTGGTATTTCATCTTCGGTTTCAGGACAACAAAATGTCGTCAGAATTTGTGGGATTCGCGTTGATTTTCAACCGGATGCTAATGAACTGACCACGGGAGATGGTACTTTCCTTCTGGACGGTACGAATGTGAATGAATTTACCATCGATCCGCCTCCCCACAACCGCAGTTATTTCCAGGATCAGATTATCGCCGTACGGAATTATTTTCTGGCGGCGACTAAAGGAAAGATTCTGATAGAAGGCGATATTTTTCCTGCTGCGCAAGATGGTGCATACCGGTTGCCGATGCCGATGGGCGATTATAATCCGAACCGCAGCGAGGAAGAAAATAACCGTCAGCTGGCGCAGCTGTTTGCCGACGCTCTGCAACTGGCGGATGCGGATATTGATTTCAGCCGGTATGATCTGGTTGTGGTATTTCACGCCGGGGTGGGTAAGGATATCGATTTTGGTTTTGATGAAACACCGCAGGATATCCCATCACTGTACCTGACTCCCGGATTTTTTTCAGATTATTTCGATCCTGCATTCAACGGTTTCGAAGTTGACAACGGCCTGGTTTCGATTGACCGTGGTATTATTCTTCCGGAGACAGAAAGCCAGGAAGGTCTTGAAATCGCCCTGACGGGAATTTTTGCTTCCAATGTCGGCAGTCATTTCGGTTTGTTCGATCTGTTCAGTGCGAAGGATCAACAAACAGGAATCGGCCGTTTTGGTCTGATGGATGCCGGCCTTCTGAATCTGTTCGGACTGACACCGGCATTGCCTTCCGCTTTTTCAAGGGAACTCGCCGGCTGGGATACTCCACAGGTACTGAACGGCCCGACAACTCTTGTTCAGGTCGATCGGCTTGGCAGCGGAACAGGTCAGACCCTTTATAAAATCCCGATTAATTCAAGCGAATATTATTTGATCGAATACCGGGGTGAAAGAAAAATCAATATTGACAGCGTTTACTTCGAATTATCCGATGGGCGTGAAACAGCCCCGACCTATCTTGAATTATTGAAAACATATCTGCCGGATCGTATTACCGTTTCCGATTCAACCGGTGTGCTTTTAAAAATTGATGATTATGACTGGGGGCTGCCCGGGGCGGGAATACTTATCTGGCATATAGATCGGCAGGTAATTACCGCGCAGGCGGCAAACAACCATATTAACGATGACCGCAACAACCGAGCAGTGGACCTGGAAGAGGCGGACGGGTCGCAGGACATTGGATACTCCTATCAAATCACTGAGCCGGGCTTTCAGTCCGAACTGGGAACCTGGCTCGATTTCTGGTTTAAAGGCAATCCCGCGCCGTTGTATCAAAATGAATTCTCATCGAACTCTTCTCCGAATACCCTCAGCAATCGTACCTTTGCCGAATCACATATCCGTCTGTACGATTTCTCCGCAAACTCGGGCTCGCAGATGACTTTTCGGTACGACCGGGATTATTTTGAGACCGGTTTCCCGGTTTCACTCCTGCCGGATTCGGTAGAACAGCGCTTCGGTTCGCTGGTGCAGACTAACCTGGCAAACGGCGAAAAAGCGGTGTTTGTCGCTGCGGATAACGGCGCTGTTTTTGGAATCCGGGCCGCCGGCAGGGGAGTACTCAGGGACGATCTTTTTCAGATTGCCAGTTTTCCGGTTGCTACATTACCGGGTCTGGTGATAATGGACAGCACGGCGGACGGCTCGGGCGAACTGCTAATTGCCGCCGATACATCCGGCAAAGTATCGGCTTTCACTTTCAGCGACGATAACCTTGATTTTGAAGTTGACCGTATTTTTTCGGTCGACCTCGGACGAAAATTCACCTCGCCGCCGGTTTGTTTCGGATCGAAAATATTTATCGGTGGGGAAAACGGAAAAGTATACCGCCTCGATTCTTTCGGAAATCTTGAAGCGACACTCAATACACAGAGTTCGGAGTCTGTGAACGATGTGGTTGTTCTTTCCGTTTCAACTGTTATCGGGAACCGGCCGGACGGCTGGTCGGTGATGGTGGCGGATCTCAACAGCGACAACCTGGCAGACACGCTTTTTATTGCAGAGAACAGTCTGAATATTGCCGGTGAAACCGTGCGTTTGCCGGATTCCATGAAAGGTAATCCTTCGATAGGCGACGTGGACAATGACGGTTTTTATGAAATTGTATTGGTTACCGCATCACAGGTATATGCATATAATTATAACGGTGTATTGCTTGCCAACTATCCTGTGAAACCGGTAATCCAAACCGATGAGCAGCTGATCGGAACACCCTTGCTGTTCGACGCGGATGGAAACGGTACATCAGACATTGTTTTTACTACCAACCGGGGACAGATTTTTGCGTACGATTTGAACGGTGATATTCTATCCGGGTTTCCCTTCAGTACGTCCGCGGAGATGCTTGACGGTCCGGTTGTCCTGAATCTGGACAGCGACGAAAATCTGGAAATGCTTGCCGTTAATAGTGCGGGAGACCTTCATGCCTGGCAACTGGGTGGCGAAGCTGCCCAGAGTACGCTTTGGTGGGCTCAGACCCGCTTCAATTCAACCAACAATAACAACATCGAACGTGTATTACAGGCTGCACCGGCAGCATCTTCCGACTTGCTGCCGAAGAACAGGGCTTTCAATTATCCCAACCCAAACCAGGGTAATCGTACGTTTATCCGGTATTATTTGAAAGAACCGGCGGAGGTGTCGATAAAAATATTTGATCTGGCCGGAAGTCTGGTAGACAGTTTTAACGGCCCGGGGCAGGGGCGTATCGAAAATGAAATCGCCTGGAATGTTTCCGAAGTGGAATCCGGTGTTTATCTGTGCCGGATAGAAGCAAAATCATCCCGCAGCAGTGGCGTGCAAATCTTCAAAATCATGGTTGTACATTAAAGGATTTTATTTTTCCGATTCATACGAAGCCCGGAACATATAAAGGATTTAGTTGAGCTGATGACCTGTCTTAAAAAAGTAATAGTGTTTATTATATTGGTTTTCGGAATAGCCGGCTATACTTCTGCTCAGGAAAAAGCCAATCACCCTGAACTGGAATGGAAAAGTTTTGAAACCGGGCATTTTTATGTGCATTTCCATCAGGGAACCGAACGCACGGCGATACTGGTGGCGAAAATTGCTGAAGACATATTTGAGCCTGTTACCGGTTTGTACGCATTTGTCCCCGAAGAAAAATACCATTTTATCATAAAAGATACGGACGACTATTCCAACGGCGGCGCCTTTTTTTTCGATAATAAAATAGAAATCTGGGCTGAAAACCTGGACTATGTCATGCGTGGAACAAAAAACTGGCTGCGAGATGTGGTAACGCACGAATTCACGCATATGATCTCTATCCAGAAATCGATCAAGTTTTCGCGGACGATACCCTATGGTTTTTTTCAGGTTTTTGCATACGAAGACGAACGCCGTAAAGATGTGGTGCGCGGTTTTCCGAACACGCTGGTATCCTATCCCGTTTCCTCGATCAACATTCCCGTGTGGTTCGCGGAAGGTGTGGCGCAGCACCAGGCGGATTCGGCAAGGTTTGATTACCGCGATCCGCATCGTGATATGATTCTTCGTGATCGTGTGATGCATAACGCCGTGCTTTCCTACGCTGATATGGGGGTTTTCGGAAAAAACAGCCATGGGAATGAGTCGGCCTATAACCAGGGGTTTGCTTTTGTAAACTATCTTACGGGAAGATTCGGCGAACAGGTTTTGCAGAAAATTACCGATGCCAACGCACGTATCGCCACGCTCACTTTTGATGAGGCCATCTTTGCCGCAACCGGAATAAATGCGGATACCCTGTACAATGACTGGGTTAATGATTTACGGAGGGTTTATACTACAAGACTTGAAAAGATAAATGCAAATCAGCATAAAGGTACAGCGGTTGAGCGAAAAGGATTTGCGAACCTTTACCCGGTCTGGTCACCGGATGGCAAGCAAATCGCCTGGGTAACCAACAGCGGCAGCGACTGGTTCGGACAGAATCGTCTGGTCGTTCGTGATCGTGAAAGCGGCAAAACGAAAACCGTGAGCACCGGTATCAGCGGTTCCGTTTCGTGGTCGCCCGACGGGCGCCGGCTGGCTTACAGCAAACATGAAACGACCTTTCCCGAACATTCCTCTTACAATGATATATTTTTATACGATCTTCAAGAGGAAAAGGAACTACGTTTAACACGAAGCATGCGTGCAAAAAATCCTGACTGGGACAGCAGCGGAAATAAACTCACATTCGTTACCGAAACCAACGGTCTGAACCAATTGTATGTAGCGACCATTGAAGAAAACATTGAGACCACCGACTGGAAGGAATATTCCGTCAGCAGTGAAACGGGTATTCTGGGCGGGAAGGGGCGTATGTTTTCGATCCGTGCCGGCAACCTGAAACAGCTGCTGGCCTTTCAGGACGGCAGACAGATATACCATCCGCGCTGGTCCGCCGACGATTCACGGATTGTTTTCGATACCGCAGTGGATTACGGCCGTGATATCGGCGAAGTCGATCCCGCAGGCGGGAATTTTCGATTACTGCTGAAGGGTCCGCAAGAATTCCGCTACCCTGTGTTTCATCCGCGGAAAAACATTTTATACTATGCCTCCGCCGAAACGGGAATTTATAATATTTATAAATACGATTTAAGCACAAAGGAAACAGCACTGCTGACGAACGTACCCGGCGGGGCCTTCATGCCGGATGTGAATCGAAACGGCGAAATCGTTTATGCCTGCTACGACAGCATCGGATATAAAATTTATCGATTGGCCGGGGATGAATCCGTAAATCCGGCGGATGCCGTTTACCGGAAAAACTACCTTGCAACCATTCCAAAGAAAAATTTTGATGACAATCGTTTGCCGGAAGTGGAAATCAAACCCTACCGCCAGCAATTCACCGGCCTGCACATCCTGCCACGCCTGCTGATCGATTACGGTACGGTTAAACCCGGTTTCTATCTGTTTTCCAGCGATGTACTGAACAAAATGAGTCTTGTGGCCGGCGCTGCCGTGAATTCCGACTTTGATTATGACCTGTACGGCCGTTTCGATTACAATGAATTGTTTCCTTCGCTGTTTCTGGAGGCGATTAATTTTTCTGAAAACATTGAAGATACCCTCAGCATCCGCCGTGGGAATAATGTCTATGAACGCATCGATCAGAATATAAATTTTGATCTGACCGAGGTACAATTCGGTATCGGGTTGTGGTATCCTGACTGGCTGCACTGGCAGTTGTCCTATGCCGTCAGCCTGTATCACGCCAAACTGGAATGGTACGACCCCTTTTTCAAACAGATCGCCAATTTCCGTTACCGCTATCTTGATGGTCGCTCCATCCGATTCCGTCTGATCGCGGATATGCTGCAATCCAATCGCCATGTGGAAATAAGCCCTTCGGGTGGACGGTACGTCACCTTTCACTATAATTACGAGCAGAATGACTTTCTGACCAATTTTGATACCGGCAAGAACATCGGCCTCGAGGTTTTTACGCGGTACAACTATCATAAGCTGGAGCTGGACTGGGAAGAGTATTTTACAAACCCGCTGCTGAAAGATCATGCCTTCGCCCTGCGCCTGCGGGCCGGATATATCGACCGCCCGGTGGATGACTTTTTTCACCTGTTCGCCGGGGGATTGATCGGGATGCGCGGTTATTCCTACTTCAGCATTGAGGGTACCAAAAAACTGGTCGGAACGATTACCTACCGATTCCCGTTATGGAACCATATCGACTGGCAGGTTTTTAATATTTACTTCAATAAATTATATTTGGGTGTGTTTTATGACTACGGCAATGCATGGACCGAAGATAAATTGAATTTCGGAAAATTCAAACGGGATGTCGGTGTACAGTTGCGACTGGAAACGTTCAGCAATTACCTGTTCCCGACACGCCTTTTTGCCGAAGCCGTTTATCCCATGGACGAAGTTATAAACCGCAATATTGATTATAAAAAGGACTGGCGTTTTTATTTTGGTGTCCTGTTCGATTTTGATTTACGTGAGCGATTCAGCCCGCTTTCGCAATTGAAGGGTGGAGTGAGATGAAAAAAGTTTTCTTCATTATATTTTTAACCGGCTTTATCGCGCATGGAAAGGCGCAGCAAACATCAAACCTGTTTCAGCCGAATCTTGAACGAATTCAATTAATGAATGAAGCCCGGCAGTTTTCCGATTCGTTGAATAAAAATGATGACAATTATATCAAGCCCTTTCATGCCGCACTGTATTCCGCACTGGTGCCCGGACTGGGTGAATACATGAGCGGTTCTTACTGGAAAGCCGCATTGTTCGCAACGGTTGAGGTTTTCGCATGGACCGGCTATTTCATTTATACGGCCAAAGGGGATCATCAGGACCTCGTCATGAAGGATTTCGCCAATCTGCACTGGAGCGAGCAGAAGTACTGGTCGAAGCTGTATTACGATGCCCGTCAGATTGCCCAGTCCGATCCCGGTTCCGACCTGGCGCAAAATCTTCCGCAATATTCTGTTGATCAGAACACGCAATTGCTGATCGATTACGATGCAGATGTTGTGAGCAGTTTACGGTATCTCGAACGGGCGCTGGGACATACGCACGAACTGCCGGCAACGAAAACGCAGCAATATTATGAAATGATATACAAATACCTTCTGCAGTTCGGCAACGGATGGGATGATGCGGATTTCTTTGCCTCCTACGACGGCTATAAAAATATTCTGACGCCGAATATCAGCCGCTACCGTGATTTGCGGAATACGACCGATGAGCTGTATGACATGGCGACCCATGCCACCTGGCTCGCACTGGTCAATCATGTCGCCAGTGCCTTTGACGCCGCTTTAACCGCCCGCAAACACGACCGGCAGCTGACCATGAAGTTCAGAGTGCAATCAAAGCCGTATTTCGGCGAACAGGTAAATATGTACGGGGTGACCTTTGGCTGGTAAATTTTTTAAAACATTTTTTTCGTTACTGGTTTTTTCCGGACTGGTTTCGGCACAGTCGTACAAACTGCAATTGCAACCGTCTGTGAAACAACAGCTGAAAATACAGATTGCGCGGCTACAGACAGATAACAGCTCCGGCGTTAGGTTACAGCAGAAAGCAACCATTCAAAAAAAGAAAGTTGGGCTGGCGGTCCTGTACAGCCTGTTGCTGCCCGGACTTGGCGAGGCCTATGTCGGTGAAACGGGCTATACCAAATTTTTCCTGGCCGGCGAAGCACTGGGTTGGGGACTGTTGATTGCAAACCGGTTGAATTTTGAGTGGCGCACGAAAGATTACAAAACCTATGCCGTACAACATGCCGGTGTGAACGCAGCGGGCAAAGATGAACAGTACTGGATAAATATCGGCAAGCATGATTCAATTTACGAATACAATGAACAACGCCGCCGTGACCGGAATGTAAATGCAATTTATGAAGAAGATGCCGCAAATTTCTGGCGGTGGGACAGCCGCGGCAGCCGGCTGGGCTACGATTGGCGGCGGATTCGTGCACGCGAAATCGAACAGCAGGAAATTTATTTTGTCGGCGGCATCGTGCTGAACCACATCGTTTCGGCTATCAATGCCCTGAGGCTGGCGCGAGCCTATAATAAGCGACAGGAATTGTCGTGGAACCTGAACATGAAGGTAGATGTTCAGCGTAATACCCTCTCGCTGGGGTTACAGAAATCTTTTTGATTCTTTTTACTCTTAAATACCGAACAAATGATATTATGAAACCGAAAGCGACTGCGCGGGAAATTGCGTACAGAATATTGCTGAATTTTGATCGCAATCCACAGCGGCCGGAAGAGTTGATCGAACAGGCGATGAAAAGCGCACAGCTGAAAAGCAAAGAGAGAAAATTTCTGCGGAACCTGGTTTCGGGGTGCATCCGGCACCGGAGTTACCTGGACTGGGTTGGCAGCCGCTTATACACGGGAAAATATGCCCGTCTGAAACCGCAGGTACATGTTATTATCCGGCTGGCCCTGTACGAAATTCTGTATCTGGACTTTATACCGCCGCATGCTTCGGTGAACGAATGGGTGGGATTTACCAAAAGGAATCTTCACCTTTCCCTGTCGAAGATCGTCAATGGAATGCTGCGCAACTATTTACGTACCAAACCCGATCTTAAAGCTGAAAAGCATTTCAAGTATATCGAAACCCAACTGGCTGTTAAATATTCGTTTCCCGAGTGGTTGATAACACGCTGGCTTGAAGCCTGGGGAGCTTCTGAAACCGAAAAACTATGCGCCGCCTTCAACAGGCTTCCGGATTTCGATTTGCGAATAAATGAACGGAAAATTTCCGTTGATGAATTTGAGGCGATGCTGACGAAGGAAATGATTAGTTTCGAACGCTCTGCTGTTTTCAGCCGTTTTGTCAAAGTTGCTGATATTCAGAAAATTGCGGAACTCGACTGGTTCGCAAAGGGCTTTTGCAGTGTTCAGGATGAAAGTGCTTTAATGCCGGTAAAACTGCTTGAATTGAAAACGGGCGAGTCACTGCTGGATGCCTGTGCCGCACCGGGTGGGAAATTAACTGCGGTTCTGGAACAGGGAACACCCCGGCTGTTTTCCGTTGCCGTAGACAGTGACGGAAATCGTCTGAGCACCGTAATTGAAAACACAAACCGGCTCGGTTTGGAGCGTCCCGTAATGGTTATGGCAGATGCGAGGCGGTTGCCGCTGCGCAGTAAGTTTGATAAAATCTTGCTCGATGTGCCCTGCAGCGGGTTGGGAACTATTCGTAAGCATCCCGATATAAAATGGCGAAGATCGATAGATGAAATAATGGGCTTTCAGAAACTGCAACTGGAGATTCTGGAAGAAGCCGCAGGCCTGCTTAGAGCAGGGGGAAGAATGGTTTACAGTACCTGCAGTATTGATCCGGCGGAAAATGAGTATGTAATTAACATGTTTCTGGAAAAGCATAAAGATTTTCAAATAGCTGCGCCGGGTAAAGAACTGGCGGCATTTACCGATGAAAATAACATGGTACGAACATCTCCACACAGGCATAAAATGGACGGATCATTTGCCGTGGCGCTGGAACATAAACATGCATCAAATTAAAAATATGGCAAGAAACCGTAAAAATTCATTGCATTTAATAATTTTTATTTTAATTTAAACCTAAACGCAGGGTGATAGCGAAGGAAACAATTAATGAAAGATAAAGTTTTGAGGGCATTAGACAGTGTTCGACCGGGTTTGCAGGCGGACGGCGGTGACGTGGAACTGGTGAAGATCGAGGAAAGCGGCAGGGTAATTGTGAAACTGATCGGTGCCTGCGGCGGTTGTCCGATGTCCCAGGTTACTTTGCAGCAGGGGATCGAACGTATCCTGAAAATGCAGGTGCCGGAAGTCACCTCGGTAGAAGCGATAATTTAATACCGTAAAAGGTGATAGGTGTCCAAAATGATCGAAGTAAGCGTGAACGGCATATTTTTAACACAATCCCAGGCGAGCGGTATCATTCTTAAGGAAAAGAATGGCGACCGAACCTTGCCGATTGTGATCGGCGAATACGAGGCGCAATCAATTGCACTGGGGTTGGAGAATTTCAAGCCGCCGCGGCCGATAACCCACGACTTGGCGCTCAGTCTGGTGGATTCCTGTGGTGTTGAAATGGACAGCGTAATGATCACCGAACTGAAGAACAATACCTATTATGCTGTTATCCGGCTTCGAAAAAAAATGAAATTCTGGGATGTGGATGCCCGGCCCAGTGATGCAATCGCCATGGCCGTTCGCACCATGACGCCCATTTACGTTGATGAGGAAGTAATGGAAATCGGTTCGGTTAAAGCCGATGAAGCGGAAATAGAACCGAAGGATATTATCATTAAAGCCGCCTCGGAAGATATCGATAAATTAAAAGAAGAATTAAAAAAAGCAGTCGATAATGAAGATTACGAGAAGGCGGCGGAAATAAGAGACAAGATTCGTGAACGGGAATCCCGTTCCTGAACAGGGGCAACTACAGCAACTGCTGTATAATTCTAAATTACCAACCAACATTGTGAGAATGTTTCATGAAAGAATACCGGTTTTTAGCAAAACTGTACGGAGTACGCGGCAGTTATCCCATTGCACCTCCCGAAGGTACGCGTTACGGGGGAAACACGACTTGTTTGTTGACACGCACAAATAACCAGATCGTCATTTTTGATGCCGGTTCGGGTATTGTCAGAGCCGGGCAGGATTTGCTGCCCGAAATTTTCAAACACAAAGAATCGAGCAATGATCCGTTTTTTATTACTATCATGTTCACACATACCCACATCGATCATCTGCTTGGATTTCCCTATTTTGCGCCGTTATATATTCCAGGCGTTCATCTTACCCTTATCGGTCCGGCAACCATGGGCGTGGATTTTGAGGATATCATGCGTACACTGGTGGAACCGCAATACTATCCGGTTAATATGGATGAATTCCGCAGTGAGCAGGAATTTTTTAATATCAGTGAAAACATGGTTGTCTATTTTAACGGGGACGACCCCATTCCGAATTTCACATTGAATGGTGATCTGGAAAAGGAAGCACAACTGGTTATCCGAAACATGAAATATTATTTTCATCCGAAAGACGGTTCTTACAATTACCGGATCGAATGGAACGGCAATTCACTGGTTTTCGCAACGGATATCGAACAGTACGTGGGCAGTGATCAGCGTCTGGCGGCATTTGCTAAAAATGCAGACGTTTTTATTCACGACTCCCAGTATTCGCTGGAGCAGTATCCGAAATTCCAGGGGTACGGACACAGCAGCGTCGGTATGGCCTGTGAAGCCGCCAAACAGTCGGAGGTGAAAAAACTGTTGTTGTTTCATCACGACCCCGGCAATGACGATGCCGCGCTTGAAAAACTGGAGAAGGAAGGGAAGAAAATATTTCCTGCTGCAGAACTGGCCAGTGAAACCTGGGAATGGGTAGTGAAATAAAAGTAAATTATACAGTAGAATTCAGGGCTTTTGCGGGTCGATAAAAAGATTCGAAAAAGCCTTTTTATATTTCGCTGCGGCTTTGAATGGCGCGGCCGATGGTGGCGTCGTCAATGAATTCCAGGTGGGCACCGAGGGGGATGCCGCTGGCAATTTTTGTAACTTTCACATTATTTTTTTTCAACAGCTGAGAAAGATAGATCATAGTAGCCTCACCTTCAGTGCTGGGATTTATGGCCAGCAGAACTTCCTTTACCGGTTCGTTTGCCACACGGTTCAGCAGGGATTGAATATGCAGGTCGTCGGGAGAAACGCCGGCCAGGGGGGAAATCACGCCGCCCAGAACGTGGTAAACGCCGCGGTATTCATTGCTTTTTTCGATGGCCAGAATATCGACGACGTCTTCAACTACGCAGATCGTACCTGCGTCGCGCTGTGTATTCTCACAAATCGGGCACAGTTCTTTTTCAGTAATATTATAACAACGTTCGCAGGTTCTGATTTCCGTTTTCACGCGCACGACGGCCTCAGCCAGTTCTTTCGCTTCCTGTTCGGAAGTTTTGAAAATATATAACGCTAACCGCTCGGCTGTTTTACGCCCGATTCCCGGCAGTTGGTGAAATTGCCGGGTCAGGTTTTCCAGCGCGGCGCTGTCGAATTTGGGCATGTTACATTCCCGGGAATTTCATGCCGCCCGGCAGATTCATGCCTGCCATCAGTCCGCCGGTAACCTTGTTCATCTCTTCGCCCGCCCGTTCCTGCGCCTGATTCAGGGCCTGATTGACGGCTGCAATTACGAGGTCCTCGAGCATTTCCTTATCGTTGTCTTCATAAACTTCCGGCTCGATATTTATGGAAACAATTTGCATTTTGCAATTTGCGGTAACTTTTACCATCCCGCCGCCGGAACTGCCTTCCACTTCAATATTCTGCAAATTGTCCTGCACACGCGCCATTTCTTCCTGCATTTTCTGCGCCTGTTTCATGATGTTCGCCATATTCGGTTTCAAAATACTTTCCTCCTCAGGTTAATTCCAATCCCAGTTCATTGATTAAACGGCTCAACGCCGGATCGGATTCCTGTAATTCTTTCAGACTTATTTTTCTGTTTTTTTCATTTTCCGTTGTCGGTTTTGTTTCGTTTACCACCTGCAGGGTGAAATGGAGTTCCTTATTGAACTGCTTCTTCATAATTTTTTCCAGATCAAGCCGGTTTTTGTTAATGATTTCAACCTGAAAAGGCTCAATCCCTGCGACGCGGATGGTAATCATCGGGTCTTTGAAATCCACCGGTTTGCTGTGTTCCAGAGCGGTGGCAAGCATCACTTTGCTTTTGCGAAAGCTTTCGATCAGTACCGGCCATTCCGCCTTTAATTTCTCGAGATCGGTTTTTTGCGGGGAAGAGGCGGGAGTTTTAACCGGACCGGGTGCATTATTCACTTTTTTTTTTAACAGGTTCAGTTTTTCAAGCACTTCGCTGATCTGCGTACTCGACGGCAT
>JAJRVZ010000293.1 GCA_024277055.1 Calditrichota bacterium | reverse complement strand
TCAATCGTTGCGGCGGAAACCAGCAGTCTGACTTTCATCAGTATTCCGGGGCTTGCTTACCTGACCAATCTGAATTTTCTGCAACTTACCATCGGTTATCTTATTGCACGCATACTGGTGGCGGTACTGTTTCTTCCGGCTTATCACAAAGGCGAATTGAACACGGCTTACAATTTTCTGGAAAACCGGTTCGGGCCGTTTACCCGTAAATATGCTTCCACGGTTTTTCTGTTTACCCGGGTGGCGGCGGACGGCGTGCGTCTGTTCTCTACCGCAATCCCGCTGGCGATCATTTTCAAATCAACTGCGTTATTCGCCCCGTGGAGCAACTTCGAAATCTATCTGCTGTCCATTGTAGTAATTGCCGTGGTCAGTTTCAGTTATACGTTTACCGGGGGGGTAAAGGGTGTTATCTGGGCTGATGTATTGCAGATGTTTATTTACGTCGGTGGAGCAATTCTGGCGCTGATCATTCTCGTCGGTTCCATGCCGGATGGTCCGTTACTAAGCGGGCTCGCAAATAAAACGCAGATATTCAATTTTGATATCGGAAAATCCATTGCGGAGTTTTTCAGCAAACCGTACACCTTGATCGCCAGCCTGATCGGCGGTACCTTTTTATCCATGGCTTCACACGGCACCGATCAGCTGATTGTTCAACGCCTGCTGACAACCCGCAGCCTGCGCGACAGCCAGAAAGCAATCATAGGCAGCGGGATAATGGTTATTTTCCAGTTTACGCTGTTTCTGGGGGTGGGGTTGTTGCTTTATCGCTTTTTCGACGGTGTGGCGCTCAATGATCCGTCGGCCCCGTTTCACAAAGCCGATGAAATATTCCCTTATTTTATTATTCACTACCTGCCGGCCGGGGTTAAAGGCATTATTGTTGCCGGCCTGTTCGCGGCGGCCATGTCTACACTTGCAGGCTCCATATCATCGTTGTCGTCCTCCGCCATGCTGGATATATACAAACCGTTGCGCGGACGGAACAGCAGTGAAAAACAGGACCTGTTCGTTTCACGGATGTTAACCGTAGGATGGACGGTCGTATTGTCGCTGGTGGCCTTCCTGTTCATACAGGTGCAGCAATCGGTGGTCGAAATTGCCCTCGGCATTGCCAGCATCACTTACGGCGGCCTGCTCGGAACATTTTTGCTCGGTTTGTTTTTCAAGAAAGTAGCACAGCCCGCGGCGGTGGCCGGATTCACCGCCGGCATTCTGATAATGTTGCTGATTATCCTCATACCGAAGCTCAGCGGCGGCCCGGCGCTGGTACACTGGACCTGGTATGTGGCCATCGGTTCTTCGGTTACCATGATTGCCGGAAATATTGCACAATTGTTCATAAAGAAAGAAGAAAAATAAATGATGATTTCCACAAAATTAAAACTGGCGGCCGGCATCCTGCTTTCGGGTATATGGTTCATGCTATCCGCTCAGCCTTCCATTCATCAGCAGGAACTGGCTTTTCACCGTTCCGAGGCTACCAATCAGCAATTGATCGGTGACCGTTCTGTTCCGCCGATACCTCTCGTGCCGAAACCGTCAAAACTGAATTCGATGATATTCGGATACCTGCCTTACTGGGGCAACAGTTCCTTTCTTAACTACGATTTACTCACCCACATCGCTGCTTTCTCGGTGGAGGTGAGCAGCCAGGGACAGATAACCAATGCCCACGGCTGGCCCTGGAACAATCTTATCAACACTGCCCACAGCCACGGCGTAAAAGTGATTCTGGTCGCCACACTGTTTAACGGAGATGCCGTCCATACCTTGATGACCACACCAGCCTATAAAACGAATTTCTTTAACAATATGAAAGTACTGGTATTGCAGGGAAATGCTGACGGCGTAAATGTAGATTTTGAATCGTTGAATCGCAGTGACCGCGGTGCCGTAGTCAACAATTTCATGGCGGATTTCTCTGCATTCATGCACAGTGAACTTCCCGGCAGCGAAGTGTCTTTTGCCGGTCCCGCAGTAAATTGGGGCGGCTGGGAATTCTCCGGGCTGGCGGCAGCATGCGATTACATTTTCATCATGGGATACAGTTTTGCGGGCAGTTGGAGCTCAACGTCTTTTCCGATGGCCCCGTTAACCGGCGGCACATACAATATTACCAATACGGTGGTGAGCCAATATGCTTCGGTGTTGAACAGCAATCCGCAAAAACTGATCCTGGGTTGTCCGTACTATGGTTATCACTGGCGCACCTCGGATGGCAGCGCCCGTTCTTCTGTCGTTCAATCAGTCGGTTCGGTGACATACAGTTCGGCGTACAGCGGGGCGGCAACCTACGGCCGCCGCTGGGATGCCCTGTCGCAAACCCCGTGGTACCGCTATCAGAACGGCACGGAATGGCACCAGGTCTGGTACGACGACGCACAAAGCCTCGGCCTTAAATACGATCTGGCCATCGCCACCAATCTGGGCGGAATCGGCATGTGGGCCCTCGGTTATGATGGAAACCTGCCGGACCTGTGGGATTTGATCGATCTCAAGTTTGGTAGCGGCCAATTGCCGCCGCCGGCCAAACCGATCGCCCTGCGGGTTGATATTGAAAGTTCAACACAGTTGCGCGTGCAGTTTCAGGCCGCGGCAAATGCCACGAAATATTTTATATATTTGAGTTCCGATGGTGTAGTCTTTAGTGACTCATTGTCAGTTAGCACAACGGATATAATTATTTCGGGGTTACAGAGTGATTCCTTATACTACCTTCGCGTGCGTTCGGCCAACAGCAACGGCATGTCACAACCGACCGCTGTTCTGGCCGGTGTGCCCTCAGCGGCCGGAAAGAGTATTCTGGTCGTAAACGGATTTGACCGTACCAGTGGCACGAATAACAGTTTTAACTTTATCCGGCAGCATGCGGATGCAATTCACGCAAACGGTTTCGCACTTTCTTCCGCTGAAAATGAAGCGATTTCCCTCAACCTGCTTTCCCTCAGGGATTTTGAGATGGTTGACTGGATTCTGGGTGATGAAAGCACGGCTGATGATACCTTCAACGGGATCGAACAGGACAGTATAAAAAGTTTTCTGCGCCACGGTGGGCAATTATTCGTATCCGGAGCGGAAATCGGATGGGACCTGGTTGAGCGGGGCTCCATTGCCGATCAGAACTTTTACCGCCGATTTTTAAAGGCTGAATATCTGGAAGATGCACCGTTAAACCAACCGGCCACCTGGTACGGCGCCGAGGCGGTTGCAGGAGGGATTTTTGACGGAGTCGCCCCGTTCAGCTTCGATGACGGTACGCACGGTACTTTCGATGTCGACTGGCCGGACGCCATTGCGCCGGCCGAAGGTTCACAAAATTGCCTTAAGTTTCAGGGGGTTACCCTTAGCGACGCAAGTGCAGGGGTTTATTATGAAGGCTTTTTCCCCGGCGGCAATGTTAGCGGCAGGCTCGTTCATCTTTCCGTCCCCTTTGAAACCGTTTATCCACAAATGATACGCAGGCAATTAATGCAACGCATCCTTGACTGGTTCGGACAACCGCTTTCCATCATCCCCGAAAAATTACCGGAGCATGTAGAAAGTTTCATTCTTTATCAGAATTACCCGAATCCGTTCAATCCGGAAACCGTGATCCGTTTCGAGCTGAAGCAACCGGCGCGAATAACCCTGCAGGTTTTCGATTTGCTGGGTCGTAAAATATCCGGCTTTGAAAGCAAACGATTTTCAGCCGGTGTGCATAGCTGGCGCTGGGATGGAAGCGGACCGGGGGGAGAGCGGGCCGGAAGCGGTACGTATGTTTACCGCGTTACCGCTTATTACGCAAACGGGCAAAAACATGTAATGAGCCGTAAAATGATTTTAATGCGCTGAGGGGCACAGTCAATGAGATTGATATTTTTTTGTATGGTAATTATTTTATTTTTTTCCTGTTCCGGCGGTGAAAATGGTTCGATTAAAAAGAAACAGGTAAATCGAAATATTTCGGCCACGCCGGCACCGGAAACGGATTCACTGGCCGGGGAACCGGAAGGATATAAATCCATTCATCAGGAAGAAATGGAAAAACACCGG
>JAJRVZ010000292.1 GCA_024277055.1 Calditrichota bacterium | reverse complement strand
GGTAGTATTTTATACCCCAGCCGTCGTAATCTGTCGATTAATTCCGGCAACATTGCATACGGTGGATCCTGGATTCTTTCCGTCCCCAGGTGCAGGAGAACAATGGCCCCTTTCAGTCGATTGTTTTCAGCCAGTTTTACAAGATGTCTGAGTATTTCATCGGAAGATCTGTACAGACCGGAATTTTCATCGGACACCCAGTCCCGCGTATCACATCGCGCCGACCAACCAATATGCTGAAAACCGCAATTGGCAGCCCATGTAAGTATTTCATCGTTCACTTCACCGAAAGGAGCACGCCAGAAGGGGGTCATTTTTGTGCCCGTTATCCTGAAATAAAGGCTGTCGGTGACAAATAATTGCCGGGCGAATTTTTCGTAATTCAGGTTATTTTGTGTGTCATGCCGCCGGTTTTGTTCAAAGGTGGTTAAATGCGGATGGGACAAAGTGTGGTTTCCGACCTCATGACCGGAGCCGGCAATCAGACTGGTCATTTCCGGATAGCGTTGAATAAACCTGCCCGTCAGAAAAAAAGTGCTTTTAACCTTCTTGCGCTTCAGAATCCGGAGAATCGAATCGGCGCCGGTTACCAGTGAACCGGCGTCAAATGTCAGGGCAACTACTTTCTCATCCGTCCGAATATGCGATACCGGAATTTTCAACATCCCGTTGCGCAGCGACCTGTAGTTGATGCTGAAAGAGTCCACCAGCGAGGTGCGCCCGGATTCGTCGATTGCCCAAAGCAAAAAAGTGTTTTTTCCGAATGCCAGACTCTGAGGCTTAAATGAATAATTGCCACCGCCGGCAATGGTAGAAGCAACAAATTTACCATTGTGCCACAAACCAAGCAGGGTGTTACCCGGCGCCTCTCCGTCTATGCTTATTTTCTGCGGAAACGGGATGATTGTCGTATCAAGGGAATACGGCATCAATACCGCGCTGCTGTCCACCGTGCTTTCGGGATATCTCTGCAGCTGTATTGAATCTATCTCTGAACTCAGTAAAAAATAAACCAGAAACTGTACTGACGAAAAAAAGACGACCAGGGCAGCCACCGTCCGATATTTGCGAACAGTGACTTTAAAACGGGTCGCATCATAAATCCAAACACACTTTTTGCTGCAAAACAGGTGATGGTCATGCCGGATCTGGCAATCGCTGCAGATATATTCCCGGCACTGGTAACATCGTTTGGCGGTTTGCCTGTTTTCATGGTTTTTACACGGAAATTTTGGCCGGGCCATTTCCCCCTCAATAATTCAGATTTTTATCAGCATTCGGAAACAAATTAACGGTCTTTATACTGCGCTTTGTGAAAACGCCGGTATTCTTCCTGTTTTTCCTTTATCTTTCGCCACCAGTTTTCATTGTCACGGTACCAGGCGACGGTCCGTTCAAGGGCAGTGACAAAATCGGTGGAAGGATTCCAGCCGAGTTCCCGAATTTTTCCTATGTCTACAGAATACCGCCGATCGTGTCCGGGTCTGTCTTTCACATACTTTATCAGGGAATCCGGTTTGCCGAGGATCTTCAGTATTTCCCGGGTGATAAAAATATTTTCTCTTTCGTTACCGGCACCGATATTGTAAATTTCCCCCAGATTACCCTCGTGAAGAACCCTGTCGATTGCCTCGCAGTTATCCGTTACATACAACCAGTCGCGTACATTTCTACCGTCCCCGTAAAGCGGCAGAGGCAAATCATCAATGGCATTGGTTACAAAAAACGGAATCAATTTTTCCGGGTACTGGTACGGACCGAAATTATTCGAACTGCGGGTGATCAGTACCGGCAGGTCGTAGGTAACGAAATAGGAACGGACCAGCAGATCCCCCGCAGCCTTGGAGGCGGAATAAGGGCTGTTCGGTTGCAAAGGGTCATCCTCGTGAAAGGAACCCTCGTCTATGGAACCGTAAACTTCATCCGTGGAAATGTGCAGGAATCGTTCGACGCCGTGTTTTTTGGCCGCTTCCAGTAAAACGAAGGTTCCACGCACATCGGTTTCAATGAACTCCCCCGCTTCATGGATCGAGCGGTCTACATGAGTTTCCGCCGCAAAGTTGACAACCATTTGTGCTTTCGGCATGATTTCATCTATCAATTGCATATCGCCGATATTTCCGTGAATAAAGCTGTAGCGGTCGTTATTTTCAATGTCGGCCAGATTTTCACGGTTCCCCGCATAGGTCAGGGCATCCAGAACGATAATTTCATAATCTTCATATTTATTTATCATAAAGCGAACAAAATTGCTGCCGATAAAACCCGCACCACCCGTTACAAGAATTGTCTTCATCCACTACTCCCGATTTTTACAAATTAGTTGATTTGAAATGTCATTTATATTACACTGTTTCATAAACTTTCCGGATTGAGGAACGTTTACAATGAAAACGGAATAAAATATGAATCCGTTCGATTTTGATTATAATCAAATATAATACGCTGCCAAATATGAAACCAAAAATTCCGATTGTTCGGGTGCTTTTCATTCTACCTGTTATTGTGTCCTTTTTGTGCGCACAGGGTACTTATTTCGGGCGGAACAAGGTTCAATACACGGATTTCGACTGGCACATTCTTAAAACCGAGCATTTTGATATTTATTACTACCCCGAAATGAAGGATATCGCCGAGAAAGGCGCCAAATTCGCAGAAGACGACTACCAATTACTGCAGACAAAGTTCAACCACACCATAAATCGCCGTATTCCGCTTATTTTTTACAGTTCGCATTTGCATTTTCAACAGACCAATATTACTCCCGGATTTATTCCCGAAGGGGTCGGCGGCTTTTTCGAGTTCCTGAAAGGCAGAGTGGTAATTCCAAGTAACGGCAGTATGAATGCCTTCAAAAAGGTTATCAGACATGAACTGGTGCATGTTTTCATGCACAGCAAAATCAGCCGGGTTTATAAAAATCATGGCCGCATCAACGGTGCCCTGCCCCCGCTCTGGTTTACGGAGGGTCTGGCGGAATACTGGTCGACGGAATGGGATGCGCAGGCGGATATGGTACTTAAAGATGCAGTCCTGAAAAACTATATGGTCTCACTGGAGTCCATTTGGAGAATTCAGGGCACGTTTATAATGTACAAAGTCGGGCAGCACATATTAACTTACATTGCAAAAAATTACGGAGAAGATAAAATTCTGCTGATCATGGAAAATTTATGGAAATCTTCCAGGTTCAGCGATGTTTTTTATGAAACGATCGGCCTAACCTATAAGGAATTTGACGAGCAATATATTTACAATCTTAAAAAATACTATTACCCGAAATTAGCGCATAATGATTTTTCCAGCAAAGTGACGGAAACACTAGTTAGGGACGGTTACAATTTTAAGCCGACCTACTACGAACATGAAGGCAAAAAATATGTGCTGTTTGTTGCAAACCGAACCGGGTATTCCAGTGTTTATATTCGTGAACTGAAAGCATTGCGCGTCGGGCAGCCGGATGATGCCGAGATACTGATCAAAGGTGAAAAAACATCGGATTTCGAAGCTTTTCATCCCTTCAGCTCCAGGATTGATGTTAACAGCGACGGCATTCTGACCTTTGCGACTAAATCGGGTGAAACCGATGCGCTGTATCTGTATGATGTCAGCAAGCGCGAAGTAATTGATAAGTACTATTTTAAGGACCTGGTTGGAATTCTTTCTCCCGCATGGTCTCCCGATGGTAAGAGAATTGTTTTTTCCGGCCTGGGCGTATCGGGTTACAAGGATATTTATCTGTTCGATACTGAAACGGAAGATTTGCAAAAACTGACCCATGATTTCTACGATGATGTTGACCCTTCCTGGTCACCGGACGGGAATTTCATTACTTTTTCATCGGACAGAACCCAGTTCGGAAATCAATGGCACTATAATATTTTTATACAAAACGTGAACAGCGGTGAGATTTCCTATATAACCTACGGACCGCACCGGGATAACGCCCCGTCCTTTTCTCCCGACGGCAAATATATTTCCTATACTTCGGATAAAGATACGACCCTGAATATCTATCTCGCTGAAATAGACGAGAATCGAAGGCCCGTACGTTATTTTCAACTGACTGAATTCGCCAATGCCGCATTTGATCCGGCTTGGACGGCGGACAACGGACTTCTGTTCGGCGTATTTGAAGGCGGACGCTTTTTAATACGTCATTT
>JAJRVZ010000291.1 GCA_024277055.1 Calditrichota bacterium | reverse complement strand
CCCTATTTATAAATAAATTACAGTGATTTTTTTGTGTTTTTGTTGGTACATTTCTGCGACTACATATTTTGCTATATCGTCCAAAACCGTCTAAAAATAAGCGTTTCATAAAAAACTTCCCGGAAAAGGGGCTATAGGCTCATTCAACTACCGCCCTGGCATTACTTAATACGACGGATCTGTCAGTTCTTACCTGAATAATATACCCCACATCAACTTTCCAACCCCGGATCGTTAATGTATCACCAGGATAAACGACATCCGAGAAACGCGCGCTGAATTCTTTCAGACGGGCGACATCGCCACCCAGCAGTTCGTTAACGATCGCCCGGGTTGCAAAACCATAGGTGCAGAGGCCATGTAAAATAGGACGATCAAATCCGCCCCGTTTGGCGGCCGCCGGATCGAGGTGCAGCGGATTCAGATCGCCGCTCAACCGGTAAAGTGCTGCCTGATTTTCAGCAACTTCGTAAGAAATGCTGAAGTCCGGCTCAACGCCTTCAGGGGGATTTAGCGGTTCGGCTTTTGGACCGGGATCTCCACCAAATCCGCCGCCCCCGACATAAAAAATCGCCCAGTGGGCATCGTAAATGTGGTGGCCGTCTTCAGTTTCACCGCTTATTTCGGCATGAAAAACTGCGCCCTTTCCCTTATCGAAAATATCGGTGATCACACCCGTTTGAATCAGTTTACCCTGCGGCGGGATCGGGCGCGAAAGTTTTATGGTATGCTCGCCGTGCAGCATTCGAGACCATTCAATGTCTTCACCAAAATTTGGGAAAGCCCTGACAGCCGGCACGACACAAAAGCTTGGTAAGACTTTAAGCCCGCCGGTGTCGTTTTCGTAGACGAATGAAAGCTCATCGGCCGTCGCACCGACCCCCAGTGAATAGAGGACCACGTCTTTCCAGGTGTATTCGAACACACGGGGTTCGGTTTTTTTGCCGATGACACTGAGATCTATTTTGGGCATAGGCTACCTCTTAACCAATCCACTAATCAACCAATCAACCATATTAGTTGCCTGGTAACGATTTCGGCTTTATAACCACCGCCGGCTTGGTTCTATCGGAATACTTAAAGTCAACCGCCACTCTGTTGGCGCCGTATTTTTTTGCCAAGTCTTCGAGAGGTCCGGCATCGAGGGCCCTGACCGGGCAGGCTTCGATACAATCCGGCAGTTTACCTTCCAGATGACGGTCCAGACAGAAATTACACTTACGCATTTTTGCGCCGTTTTCCGGTCCGAACTGAGGTGCGTCATACGGGCAGGCCTTCAGACACTTGGCGCCACATTCCTCATTGCCAAGGCAGGCATCGCTGTTCACCAGCACGATTCCGTCTTCAGTGCGTTTTGTTAGGGCGCCAACCGGGCAGGCTGCTGCACAGACCGGTTCGGTGCAGTGCCAGCAGGGAGCGACCATGTAGCTGACGAATGGTTTTGGAAACTTTCCCTTTTCGGTGTAGAGAACCCGCATCCAGTTTTCCGGTCCGCCGGGTATGTCGTTCCAATCCTTGCAGGCCACGCGGCAGGCACTGCAGCCGGTGCATCTTGTCTGATCGAAGTAGAATCCTACTTGCATCGTTTAGTCTCCATTTTATTTTGAATTATTCACCGCCCGCTTCGCTCGAGGCACAGAGAACACAGAGTTTTTTTGCTTTGACCATGAGTGAGATGGTGGGCAAAGCAAAACCAGCACGCCCTTCGGACAATTTAAAACAGCTAAGATACTCTGCGATCTCAGCGGACTCTGCGGTTAAATATTAGCCTTTTCTATTTGCACAAGGCTCGTATTCAGAACCGCTGCGCCGCCACCTGAATAGGCATCATTCGTTAATGTGTTGGCACAGGCGCCGCGGTCGATGCCGTCTTTGTCCGGGTTATACCAGGCACCCTCGAAAATACATACGACTCCCGGGATAATCCGTTCCGTCACCCAGGCGGTGATGGCAACCTTTCCGCGGTTATTAAATACATAGATCTCGTCGCCGTTTTTGATGCCCTTCGGATCAGCATCAATCGGATTAATCCAGGCCCGATGCGGTTCCACCTCCCGCAGCCATTCCACTTTATACAATTCTGAGTGTACCCGGTTTTTTGGATGGGGCGTTATCAGCTGCAGCGGGAATTTCTCCGTCAAGGGATCAAAACGATCCTCCGGTGTGCTCATGTATTTAGGAATGGGCGGGGTGTCGGTTTTTTTCAAATCGGCAACCCGCTGTGAGTAAATTTCAATTTTACCGGACGGTGTCTCAAAAGGATTGTTATCGATGTCATCGATCTGTTCCTTGAACGCGATGATGGGTTCAGCCAGTTTTATCCGGTGAATCCCGTCTTCCCTGAATTTGTCATAGTCTTTGATATGTTGCTGATATTCGGGGTTTAGATCCACAAACATTTTCAGCCATTCTTCTTCCGTGTGCGGATTAAATCTTTCGATACCGAGACGTTCCGCTAGTTCAGTGACAATGTCGAGGTCGGATTTGCATTCGCCCAGCGGTTCCAGGGCACGGTTCATGAAGGTGAAATAAGGCCCTGACGGCCAGGGTCGCGTCATGTCGCTTCTCTCGGCCGCCGAGGTCACCGGCAACAGCAGGTCGGCGTAACGCGCTTGGGCGGTCATGAACAATTCCTGTACGCAGAAAAAGTCGAGTTTCTGCAATGCCAGGGCGGCTTTGTTGCTATTGCCGGTTTGATTGAGATAATTGTTGCACATGGACCACATCAGCCGGATATCCGAGGGATAGCCGCCTTTCTTACCGCTTAAAATAGCGTCAAATATCTTATTGACGTGAATCCTTTTGATGATACGCATCCGGATGTCCAGGGTTCCTTTAACATTCGGGCCGTCCAGCTCAAACGGGTTTTTTCCGGGCGGAATGGCGGACATGCGAAACATGTGCCCCACCGGAATACCCATTAGACCACCGCCGGCGCTGCCTCCCGGGCGACCGACATTCCCGGTCATGGCACACAGAGTGGATGCACAGCGGTTGTACTGCTCCCCCATGGCACTGCGGGCCGGTCCCTGGCAGTCCATCAAAGCTGCCGGTTTGGTGCCGGCATATTCACGTGCCAGACGTTGAATGGCAGCCGCATCGACCCCGGAGATTTCAGCGGCCCAGGCCGGTGATTTATCGACCCCGTCCTCACGTCCTAAAACATATTCCTTGAACTTGTCGAATCCGACCGTGTATTTATCGAGAAAAACCTGATCGTGAAGATGCTCTTTGATCATGACATGGGCCATGGCGACAAACACGGCTGTGTCCGTACCCGGTCGGATGGGGATCCATTCATCGGCCACAGTAGCAGCCGTGTCGTGGTACCTGGGGTCCACGGCTATGATTTTGGCACCATTTTCCTTTGCCTTAATGACATGATACATGGTGTTGGTGCCAGAGATCATGCGGGCCGGGTCCCAACCCCACAGGATGATGAGCTTCGAGTTGAGCATGTCTTCGCGGCTGTGCCCTACCATGACGGATCCGTACTGGGTTAATGACGCCCAAACGGCGCCTTCTGAGGATATGTTGCCATAGTGGGTGACACAACCACCGAACTGGTTCAGCAGTCGTTGCGCTGCGAAACCGCCATTGTGCAGACCTGCTAAATAACCGCCACCGGTGGCCAGAAAAATTCCTTCATTTCCATAGGTTTCTTTAACACGGTTCAGTTCACCGGATAGAGTATCCAGGGCTTCGTCCCATGAAATACGCTCAAATTTTCCTTCCCCACGTGCGCCGACTCTTTTCTGAGGGAACATCAATCTCTGCGGGTGGTGGACGTACTGCCGGAAAGCCCGGCATCGCAGGCAGGTGCGCAGCTGTTCCGGCTCTTCGGCGTCATCTCCCTCGATTCGGAGGATGCGGTTGTTCTCTATGTGCAGACGAATCGGGCAGCGCCCGCCGCAATCGAAAGTGGATGTGGTGCGGACGATTTTTACACCAACATCACTTCGGCTGTTACTTTCATTACTCATTTTTTTCTCCTGATTAATCCACCCTGAAAATAGCAAATTTCGGGTTATAAAATATTATTTGAAAATTGAAGAAAATTTTTGGATCAAAGAGTTTGCGATGTAATTGTTTTATGCCACGCTCAGCCCTCTGCCCTTACCCACCTGTCACCTTGCTGCCGGACTTTTCCCATGGTTTTTAATCTCATTAAATGTTTTTCAATATGGACCAGTTCGAACCAGCGAATCAAGTCCGGGAAATCCGGGTAGGTTTTATAGAAAAGTTTAGTGCCTTTGAAATCCTCAACAGATATCGGCCGGGTTAACTTATCAAGCAGTAAGCGGTCCCTGCTAAAGACAACTTTTTTATAAGCATCAAATTTTCTTCCAATATCCCCATTAAACGGGCCGGCATGTCCGCTGACCACCATTTTGGCCGCTATCTGCTTTAACCTCTGAATGGAGGATAGAAAATCGTCGATATCAGCAAAATCATGTCCGTAAAAAGGTCCAAAAGGCGTCAAATCAACGTCGCCCGAAAGCAGTAAATTATGCTCCGGAATGAAAAACGCAATATGGCCGGGCGTATGTCCGGGTGTGTGGATGGTTTCCAGAGTTATACCCCCCAGATCAATGTGCTCGCCATCGGTTAGTCGATGAGCAATTTCAATTTCAAACATCCCATG
>JAJRVZ010000290.1 GCA_024277055.1 Calditrichota bacterium | reverse complement strand
GTTCAAGTCCCCCTCCTCGTACCAATCATATCCGGAAAATACCGGGTTTTTTATGTACGCAATGTGGCCTTTAACCGTTGCGGATGCAGCAACAAACCGATCGCTTCCACCGCAGAGGAGACAATAATATCGGCATGATTAACGGCATTTACCGCCGCGCCTTCCCCGAACAGAACGGCAATCCCCACCTTTGCGGCGGAAAGCATTTCACGGTCATTGTTGCCGTTTCCGACGGCTGCAACATATTCGCTGCCGAGTTTCTCCACTAACGCCTTTTTTTGAGCCGCCTCGTTTCCCTCATGAAGAATTTCAACATGTAACGGCAGACCCTGCACCTGGCCCAGGACTTTTCCAAAGGTATCAGCCGTGATAATGTGTATCTTCAGCGACTGGCTCAGTTGCAGAAGAGCCCCGGCAACACTTTCCGCCAGCAGACCATCCACAGCAAGCGTGCCATTGTAATCAAGAACCGCATATTTCAATTGTACGGGACCAAAACCCGGAATGTCAATATCGATCATAATTTTACTCAAATTCTTTATGCAGCTGTTTGGCGACCTGGGTAATCAGATAGGCGGCCATATCGATTTCTTCGACCGTGTTCAGCCAACCGACCGACAGGCGCAGGGTTCCGACTGCGTAATCCATGGGAATGTGCATGGCCTGCAGCACAGCGGAGATTTCGGTGCCGTCCGAGTGGCAGGCCGCACCGGCGGAAACCGCGACTTTATCCTCCAGGGCGTCGATCAGGCGGTTGGCTTCCACATGGCGGAAGCTGATATTCAGTGTATTGGGCAGGCGCAGTTCCGGATGACCGTTTACCTTCACCGGTAAATTGCCGCCGTCGTCACCGGCGGTCAATACCTCTTCGGCTGTCAGATTGTAGGCCGTCACTATCTTTTCCAACAGACGGTCGCGCAGTTTTGCACTGTGTACCTGCTTTTCTTCCATTTTTGATTCAGCCACTTCGGCCGCCATCCCGATTCCGGCGATTTCCATTATGTTTTCCGTTCCGGCACGCCGGCCGTTTTCCTGCGAAGCGCCGTGAATAAACGGCTCGATACCGAATCCTGTTTTAACATACAGTGCGCCGATTCCTTTGGGGCCATGAAATTTATGACCGGCAATAGTCATCAGGTCGATGCCGAGTTTCTGAACATCGAGCGGAATTTTACCCGCGGCCTGTGCGGCATCGGTATGCACCGGAATGTTCATTTTATGCGCCAGCTGTGTAATCTCTTCCAAAGGTTGAATGGTTCCTGCTTCGTTGTTTGCCAGCATGATACTTACCAGTATCGTATTCGGACCGAGCGCCTTCTCCACCTCAGCCGTTTGAACCAGACCGCTTCCATCCACCGGTACATGCACGGTTTCGATACCGAATCGCGCCAGCCAACGGCACACATTTTCCACCGCCGGGTGTTCAAAGGCGGAAATTACGATCTGTTTGCCGGGTTGCAAATCGGCAAAAGCAATATTTTTTATGGCCATGTTGTTGGCTTCACTTCCACCAGAGGTAAAAATAATTTCCCCGGGATCTGCATTAATCAGAGCCGCCAGCTGTTTACGGGCCTTTTCAACCGCTGATTTTGTTCGTCTTCCGTAAAGATGACTGCTGGAAGGATTGCCGAATTGCTCGGTGAGAAACGGTTGCATAGCATCCGCTACTTCCGGCAAAAGGGGTGTAGTGGCGTTATAGTCCAGGTAGATTGGTGGCTGCATAAGAACTCATGCGCTGATAATAATTGCAAAATACAGGAGAAAGTAACTTTTTTCAAATACTAAATACAGATGCAATAAATTACAGGTGCAGCGGATTTTTCATTTCATTGCGATTGAAATGGAATCAATGCGCTTCGGGGCCATCCCCGATGAAAATGTTATTCATACCGCAGAGCATCAATAACATTGGCGTTGGCAGCACGAATGGCGGGATACAAACCGGCCAGTATCCCGATGCCGGCGCAGATTGCGAAGCTGTAAGCAATCCACTCCCAGGGCAGAATTGTCGTTCCCATGCCGTTCAGATTGCTGAACAGCGTGCCCCCGGCAATGCCGATCAAACCGCCGATAATCCCCAGAATCACCGCTTCGGTCAGAAATTGCAGTACAATATAAAATTTTTTGGCGCCCAGCGCGCGACGCACACCGATTTCACGGATACGCTCGGTAACACTTACCAGCATGATATTGGCAATTCCGATCCCCCCTACCAGCAACGAAACCAACGCGATTAAAATTATGAAATTGGCGATATCTTTATTGGTGTCCTGAATGGTTGAAAGAAACAGGTCCTGCCGCCGAACCCTGAAATCATTATCCTGATCCTCGCGCAGGCGGTGGTTGCGGCGCAGAATGGTTTCGATATCGAACAGCGCTTCATCATAATCATTATCCGAACGCATCTGTGCATAGATATTACTGAGATGATCCACACCGAACAACCGTTCCTGGGCCGTGGTCAGCGGCACAAATATCTGGTCATCCGGGCTGGACCAGCTCTCTCCTTTCGTACCCAGCAGTCCGATCACCTCAAACCGCTTGGAGTTAATCAGTATCGACTTG
>JAJRVZ010000289.1 GCA_024277055.1 Calditrichota bacterium | reverse complement strand
TTCGACAATCGCAGAAAATGGAGGCCATCGGGCGTTTGGCCGGTGGTGTCGCCCACGATTTCAACAATATGCTTACCGTCATTTCCGGATATTCGGAACTGGCGCTTCACAAACTGGACAAAGAAGATCCGCTGTTCCGAAATATCGAACAAATCAAACAGGCTACCGTCCGTGCGGAAGCGTTGACCCGTCAATTACTGGCTTTCAGCCGCCGTCAGATACTGCAACCGAAAATTCTCGATTTGAACACGCTCATTCACAACATGGAAAAAATGCTCCGGCGGCTGATCGGGGAAGATATTTCGCTTGTAACCAGCTTAAAGGAAGATATCGGCCACATTCGTGCCGATGCCGGGCAGATTGAGCAGGTTATTATGAATATGGTCATTAACGCCCGTGATGCCATGCCGCAGGGAGGACGGTTAACCCTGGAAACATCACAGATAACGGTAGATAAGGCATACCTCAGTAAACAGTATGAACTGCCGCCCGGCGAATATATTGCACTCGAGATTTCCGACACCGGTGTTGGCATGGACCGTGAAACGCAGAACCATATTTTCGAACCTTTTTTTACGACCAAAGACAAAGATAAAGGCACCGGACTGGGATTGTCGACAGCCTATGGTATTATCAGCCAAAGTCAGGGACGAATTCTGGTTTACACCGAATTGAACCAGGGAACGACTTTCAAAATTCTTCTGCCGGTGGTTTATGACAAACCCGAAAAGGATGAGAATACCCGCATCCGCGCTGAAAACCTGAGCGGAAACGAAACAATCCTCGTGGTTGAAGATGAGCGGGAAGTACGGGACCTGATTACCGAATACCTGCGTTTTTACGGATACAATATCATTTGTGCTGAGAACGGCGGAAACGCGATTTTGCTTTCTGAGCGGTATGACGAAAAAATAGATTTATTGCTGACGGATATGATCATGCCGAAAATGAACGGCCGCGAACTCGCCCGGCACATCACTGAAAAACGTAAGGATATCGTCGTCTTGTATATGTCCGGTTATACCGACAACTCGATCCTTGAAAAAGGCATACTGGAAGAAAACAGCGAATTTATTCAGAAACCTTTCTCTCCGGTTACCCTGGTCAGAAAGATACGCACCTTGCTCGACGATGCATTATCGTTTTAACAGATATTTAAATTTGCATTTTTCCGCAAAATATTTATCTTTTATATAGTAGTACAAGATTTTCCATACATACAATTAACAAACCCGGCAAAGAAATATGTCGGTGCCCGTATATATTTTTATTTCGTTTTCAGGTTTTATAAAAAACCTAACCGGTAACTATTCGCATTTTTGGTTCGAAAGGATATCCGTATGAGTTCTCCGAATACGAATATTCAAAAACGCAGGAAAAAAGAATTCGAAACACTTTTAAATTTATCCAATAAAATTGCCACGCAGGATAATCCGGAAAGTTTATTGACTACGATAGTCAATTCCTGCTGTAACCTCTTATCCGTCAAAAGCGGTTTCATTTATCTCTACGATACACTTAAAAATGAACTGGAACTGATCTATGAATCCGGTAATCCCGATTATGTCGGCATCCGGCTGCAAATCGGAGAAGGTATCGCCGGTAAAGTTGCCCATTCACTGGAGCCTTTTATTGTGGACGATTACAGTAACTGGGATAAACGTTCATCCAAATTCGACAACATTGATATAGGCGCCGTGGCGGAAGTACCCATGCAGTATTCCGGACAGTTGATCGGCGTTTTGGGAGTTCAGGAATTCAAGCCCCGGAAACGCCATTTTACCCGGCGTGAGCTAGACCTTTTGCAAATACTATCCGCACATGCATCCGCCGCCCTGCATAATGCCCACATGCTTTCCCGGTACGAGCATGAAGTGGAAAAAAGAAAGGATACCGAAAAACGACTGAAAGATTCACTCCGACGTTTCGAAGAACTCATCAACTCCGTGGAGGGCATCGTCTGGGAAGCCGATCCGGCCACTTTACGTTTCACCTTCGTCAGTCGGAAAGCGGAACGGTTGCTTGGTTATCCGCTTTCGGAATGGGTGAGCAGGGAAAATTTCCGGGAATCCCACCTGCACCCGGAAGACAGGGAGACAGCGGTAAGTTTTTTAAAAAATGCCGTTAAACGGGGAAAGGACTGTGAATTCAGCTACCGAATGATTCATGCCGGCGGCCAAACCGTCTGGTTACGGGAAATTGTTAATCTTGTAAAATTCAAAAGTGAAATTCAGCAGATAAGAGGAATAATATTCGATATCACTGAAATGAAAATGCTGGAGGAAAAGATCCGGCTCAGGGAAAAACATTTCTGGACTCTTTTCGAAAATGCACCGGATGCAGTATTTCTGGCCGAGCCCGAAAGCGGCGCCATTCTGAATGCGAACAAACAGGCTGTACGACTGACCGGTTACAGCCTTGACGAGCTGAAAAAAATGCATCAATCCGACCTGCACCCGAAAGAGATGTATCAGTTTGCCATTGAGAGTTTTCAGCAACATGCCCGGGAACCTGTTGAGTCCCGCATGAGCACCCCCATTCGTTCAAAAGTTTTGCACAAAAGCGGGAAAATAATTGATGTAGAAGTGGCCGGAAATACCTTTATCGTGAACGGAAAAAAATATCTTCTGGGTATTTTTCGCTGCATGGCGGCTACCATTGAAATAGAAAAAGAATTACGGCATTCGAGAGCCGACTACCAGCGTATTTTTGAAAATGCTCACGATGCCATTTTGATTTTCGAGCCTCAAAGTGAAAAGATTCTGGAGGTCAATCAACGGGCATGCGAAATCTACGGTTTCCCGCAAAAAGAGTTATTGGGCAAATCATTAAAATCCATATCTAAAGATGTAAAAACCGGCGAAAAAAGAATTAAAACTCTGCTGCGCACCAAAGAATCCATTCATTTTGAAACGGTTCACTATCGAAGAGACGGCAGTGAAATGTATCTTGAAATCAATGCGGCGCTGATTGAATACAAAGGCCGGCAGGCAATTCTTTCTATTAACCGGGATATCACCGGGCGAAAAAAAGCGGAAGAAGAACGTGAAAAACTGATCGGTGAATTGCAACAGGCATTGAAGCAGGTAAAAACCCTGCGCGGACTGCTCCCCATCTGTTCAAATTGCAAGCGAATCCGAGATGATGACGGCTACTGGCAGCAAATTGAAGTTTATATCGGGGAACATTCGGACGCTGAATTTACCCATGGTCTTTGTGTCGACTGTGCCAAAAATCTGTACCCGGATATGAATTTTGATGAACCGGCCGAAAATTAGACTTTCATATGTCGCGTGCGGTATTCAAATCGTACGGAAAGCAAAATGGCGGAAACGGTCAGCGCCACCACAAATCCGTACCACACCCCTTTCACACCTAACCCGAAGGTAAATCCCAGAAGATAACCGCCGGGTAATCCGATCAACCAGTAGGCGACGAAAGTTATGACAGTAGGGATACGCACGTCAGTGAGCCCCCGCAGGACACCGATTCCCACCGCCTGCGTACCGTCGGATATCTGGAACAGCGCCGCAATCAAAAGCAAAGCGGCGGCAACTTCTACAACCTGTGGATCGTCAATGTAAAAACCCGGCAGTACATAACGGAATACCACGAATATGGTGGCAAAGATCAGCGTCATTGTCACTGCCATGGAAAAGGCGCTGAATCCGGCCATGCGCATCCCGTGTCTGTCTTTCCTGCCCAGCGCCAGGCCGACACGGATAGCCGCCGCCGAAGAGATACCCAGCGCAAACATGTAGGTGATCGCGGCAAGATTGAGAGCAATCTGGTGTGCGGCAAGCGGCAGTGTACCAAGCCACCCGATCAGAATCGCAGATCCCGCAAAGGCACCGACCTCAAAAAAATACTGCAATCCACCCGGCAACCCTACCCGCAGAATTTCTTTCATAACTTTCCGGTTAATACTGCGATAATGCAGAGTTATATCATAGGGCTTAAATCTCCGGTCGGAATAAACATAAATAACAATAGCTGCTGCCATGGAAATACGCGTGCTGAAAGTCGCCCACCCGGCACCGACCAATCCCATTTCAGGCGCCCCCAGGTTTCCGAATATCAGTACCCAGTTGGCAACTATATTTACCAGGTTTGCCAGCAGTGTAATGATCATCGCCGGACGCATTACGGACAACCCTTCAATAAACTGCTTGTAGGTTAGAAACAGCATCATTGGTACCATGGACCAGCCGAGCGTTTCCATATACGCAATCGCCTGCCCCACTACTTCCTGAGGCTGGTCCATATAGCGAATAGTAATCGCCGCCGTATTGTTTACGATCATCAGCACTATACCGACAAGTATATTTACCAGCAGTCCCTGCCGCAGTACAACGCCGCATTCCTTCGGTTTGCCCGCACCCAGTTGTATCGATACCAACGGCGACAATGCCAGTGCCACACCGATCCCGATGACCATCAGCAGCATGAACAGTCCGTGCGCAATGGAAGAAGCAGCCAGTGGAGCAGCACCAACCCTTCCGACCATGATGCTGTCGACCACGCCCATCATCATTTGTCCCAGTTGTCCGATAATAACCGGGATCGCCACCATGGTTGTCGCTTTCAATTCCCGTTTATATTCTCTTTTGAATTCTTCGTATTTCATGCCGTATGCTGTTATTCTGAAGATGAAGCGTGCAACTTAACACAAAGAACGGAACCGTTCAACACGGAAAAATCACGGCTGTTTTCTGGAAAATAATTTCCCGCTTATGTAAGTTTCCAACATGACTACCGGTGAAGACATTTTATCGATTGCCCTGCTGCAATTGGATCCGATATGGGAAGACAAAGCCGCGAACCGTGAAAAAATTTTTTCACTGATCGAAAGCCGATTCCGGCAGGAACAGATGATTATCATGCCGGAAATGACGCTGACCGGTTTTTCCATGTCTCCGCAAAAGATATCTGAACCGATTCCCGGCGAAAGCACCCGTTTTTTTGCCGAACTGGCCGTGAATTTTCAGACCCATGTGATCGCCGGCCTTGTTGAACAACACGGTAAATTATTTTACAATACCTCACTGCATATTGATGCAAACGGGAAATTGGTGAACCGCTACCGCAAAATACACCCCTTTTCTTTCAGCGGTGAAGACAAAAAATATGCTTCCGGCGCCCTGCCGGTACTCACCGAATTCGCTAATATAAAAATCGGTTTATCGATCTGCTATGACCTGCGTTTTCCGGAACTGTACAGAATGTATGCCCGGAAAAAAGCTGAAATTCTGATCAACATTGCCAATTGGCCGACACCACGGGTCAATCACTGGCGACTGCTGTTACAGGCCCGTGCGATTGAAAATCAGTGCTTCATGGTCGGTGTTAACCGCTGCGGAAAGGATCCCAAAAATAATTATCCCGGCAGCAGTGCGGTTT
>JAJRVZ010000288.1 GCA_024277055.1 Calditrichota bacterium | reverse complement strand
GCCTTTTTGCAGGACCTGATCGCCGAATTCGGCGCGGCGACATCTTTCGATACCTGGCTGGTGCCGATGCCTGAAAATTACCGTACGGGCATCATGCCTGAAGTGGACAATCACCCCAGACGTTTTTTTCAATCGGACGGCGATCTGGGGCAACGCATGTGGAATTGTTTTGCGGAATTGTTCCGTCGGGGCTATAAAAAAGCGGCCATTATCGGCAGCGATTTGCCGACCCTGCGACAGAAAGATGTCGAGGAAGCATTTTTCGCATTGGAACATTCGGGTTGCGTTTTGGGTCCCACCGAAGACGGCGGCTATTACCTGATTGCATTAAAGGCTCCGATACCACAATTGTTTAACGAAGTGAAGTGGAGCACCGACCAGGTTTTGACGCAGACCTTAGGTAAAGCAGAAGCAGCGGGAATAACCGTTCAGGAACTTTCAATAAAATATGATTTGGATACCATCGCTGAATTGCAGAGACTGAAACGCGAGCCTTCCCTGAAAGAAAGCTGCAGGAATACAAATTCAGTACTCACCGGTATTTTAAAATAAATTCCAGTCAGGCATTGCATTCAGGTATGAAAGCTGTAAATCCCTTTTTATAAATTACTGCTTACTGTGGTGCTATACCTACCCAAACCGGGCTGCTCCAGGCCATTTCGCCGTCCTCCTGCAAGACACGCAGATAATACCAGTGCCTGCCGGGTGTAACCTCTTTGTCAATAAAAGTCGATTTTACGCCACGGCCTTCGTACCGATCACGACCGAGATGCAGTATTTCTTTATTGTCCCGCAGTAATATGGCATAATGCAGCGTATGGGTACCGATAACCGTAATTTCTATTTCCGGCTGCCCTGAAAGGGTGATCTCCTCCCCCATCCAATGACCGTTTATTCGAAAATCAATTTGAATCGGAACACCTGAGGTGGCATAGACGCGCCTCTGTTGCAACGCATTAAATATAGCCTCGCGGGAATTGTCCTGCACGATCACCGCCGTTAATCCCGTTTGCCAGGCGTCCTCTTTGCGGCTGATGCCGTGATGCCGGCGCAATCCGTGACCGTCCGACGAGCCCAGCAGGCCGAATTTCAATCCCTTTGCCAGTCCGTCCTGCACAAAATTGCCCGGCATGCCGCCGCGGTGGGTGATCGGTTCGTTGCCCATGTATTCAAAAGCGCCGTGTGCGGAAACAATCTCCACATCCGGTTGCGCCGTTTCATCGTGGTTATCCCAATCGACGCCGGTCCAGCCGATATGGTGCGGCACGGCAATAGCGCCGTTTTTTTTCAGCAATTCAAAAAGATCGGGTGTGGTTGCCGCAATATTTTTAAAACTGAATACGGGCCTGTCCCAGCCCGAAAAATAGACATTTTTATGTCCAAAACCTTTCGGCAACCGCGGCGTGGTCCATTCGTAGGCCGCAAAGGTGAAAAAGGAATCCGGCCGGTAAAATTGACGGGCCACGATTTTCAACCACTCCCATTCCGACGGCGTGATCATGTTGCCTACAAACCATTCATGATCGGTCAGCGCAGAAAAATCATAGTCATAAACAAAGCGGGAACGGGTATAGGCCGCATCGGCCGTACCCATGCCGTCGGACAACCAGGAATGCTGGTGAAGATCGCCGAACAGAATTCGGTTACCGTCCGTTAATTTTAGCTCATCGCTTATTTTAATATGATGCCCTTTTTTCGAAACAGCCGCAGAAAAGGAAACCGCCTTCAGCGGCGTTTGCAAATCAAATTCCGGTCGATTCGGATCGATTTCCGTGAGATATATGGCACGAATATCACGCCGAACGGTTATCAGTTTGCCGTCCGGCGACACAGCCGTCTGCACATACTGCCCCCTGCCGCCCCAGCCTTTGACTGCGAACCGGTACAAATCACTTTTCTGCAGAAAATCGGTCGCCTGCGCAAAAAAGCCCTGCGAGGGGCGGCCGAACACCCACAACCGGCCGTTGTCGTCGAATTGCAGAGCAGGAAACTCGAATCCCTGGTCTTCACCGGATTTGCTCCAGTCCCCTTCATCGGCCAGAGTAACGAATGCCGTTTGCCTGTTTTGTGCGAATTTTTTCAGATAAATCCACGGCGACAAGCCGACATCACCGTCGGGACGCAAATCGGACTGCCAGGCCACCACCAATTCATCCGTTTTTGAAACAACCAGCGTCGGCGCCTGGTTAAATCCCGCCCGCGGGCTGACCACCCGTTCTTCCTGATTATCGCCGCCATTGATACGACGCAGCAACACCCGGTACGAATCCCGCACCTGCCGGTCCCAGGCAATCCAGACTTCACCATTGCCGGCGGCTGCCAGGGCCGGACGAAAATCGTTGTATTGGTTTTCTGAAACCGGAATAGGATTTTTGGTTTTTCCCTCGATAAGTTGTACGGAATAAATATCAAAATTGCCGTTGCGCAGGGATTCCCAGACCACCCATACCGAACCGTCGGGGGCGCTGCGCACTGCCGGATGAATATCAACGGCGGGATGCTCCGTCAACCGGATTTCCGCCGACAATTCGTCCGTCTGCACCCAACGGGCATAGATGTCCCAATTGTTGTTGCGTTTTGCCGCCCACACGACCCATAGACGGTTTGCATTGTCGCAGGCCAGCCGCGGGCGGTATTCCATTCCGTTGTTCGTGCTGACAACAAATTGTGCCGCCGAATCACCGTTTGCGGTTTTGCGCAACAGGATTTGTTCTCCGGCTTCACCGTTTTGCATCCAGGCAACCCATAAATTTCCGGTACGATCAAAACAGAGATCGGGATATTCGGCGAAAACATCATCGATCAATTTTACATCATTTGCCGAAACTGACGAAAGTTCAGCAACTTTCTGCGCATCAGCAGCCGAACCCGAGAAAAAAAGAATAAATGAAAACAGAAATATCCTGAAATATAACACGGTAACCTCCCGGGGAACGCACAGTATTATCTTGTATTTATCATTTTCTCCAGAAACTGCGGCGTGATAACTCTATCCCGCTGCAGCACTTTTCTCAGAAAACGGCTGCGACGTATCCCCCACTTTTTTCGAAAATGAGCGTTAGCGTCCATGATCTCAACATCGGGTTTATCAAAACGTACGGTAGTAGCTTTGGCAAAATGGTAAACAAGGCTCGTGCCGACCCCGATGAAATGCCGGCAGCCGTACTGCCACATTTTCATGGCCAGATCCGGGTCGGAACCGTAGCCGGGAAAATAATCCTCATCAAACCCGCCGACCGCTTCCCAGTTGCTTTTGGGGATGATACTGGGCGTCCAGGTGCTGACCATATTGTATGGCCGGCGCAGTCTTTCACAGTCGCGCAACAGGTCGGTTTCGCGGAAATTATCCGGGCTGTCGCCGTAGTCGCGGTTACCGATGTAACAGGGATTGGCTTTACCGGGTTCGATGGCAGTTCCGGAAAGCCATAATTTATCGGAAATTCGCAGATAGGGCTCGAAAGCCACATCCCAGCCGGGCAGCGTAACCATATCGTCGTTCATGTAACATATAAAATCATTCGAGGCCAGTTTGACGGCGTCGTTCACCGCTTTACAGATGCCGATGTTTTCGGCGGACTGCATATTTTTGACGGGATTGTCTTTCAACCAGTTTTCCGCTTCGCTGTCAAATTCGTTAAAAAAAATGATGATCTCATGCGGCACGGCGCTGTAGTTGCGAATCGACTTAACACACAAATCCAGAAAAGGTATATTTCTCCAGGTCGGGATGATGATGGAATAGGGCGTCATGAACTTGTTCCGTAAAAGTATAGCGGAATTTATAAATTCCGGTTCAATGAATCAAAAGTTAATGCCATTTTGAACAGCAACGTTGATGTTAACATCTTATTATTTTCATTATTGTCCCGTTCTGGAATAAATATCAATAGCCGAAAATTTAGAAGCTTGCTCCAGAGATGTCGGGAAATATTTTCTATATACTTTCTCTGCTATACGTTTTTCAGTCGAAATAGCGAATTGATCCAATTATGCTATGCATAGTTTCACTATTTTTCGTATGTTTGCATTCTTTTGACGGAGATAAAATTTTAATGAACAGCATCACGCAATTTAAATCCGAACCTTTGCGCAGTATCGGCAAATTCGGACTGTTCGGCTTTGCCCTGTTCGGACCGGTTTCCATCGCCCTGTCGCAGATATGTATCGCCATTGCCCTGCTGGGCTGGCTGGGCGGCATGATCGCCGAACGGCGCGTCATCTGGCGTAAAACCCCGCTGGATTTTCCCATTCTGTTGTTCGTGCTCAGCCAGGTCATCGCCGTGATCAATGCCAAAACAGTCGGCGACGGCCTGCGCGGCTGGATCAACAAGGACTGGTTCATTCTGCTTTATTACGCGGTGATCAACCTGATCGATAACGAAGACGATTTCAAATGGCTGGTAAAACTGACCCTTTTTTCGGCAACGCTGAGCGCGCTGTACGGCATATTCCAGCATTTTGACGGCTGGGATTACATCCGCGACAAAGCACTGCGCAAACGCGGACCCTATTTCCGCCCGCGCGGTTTCGTCGGATTTACGCTGACCTACGGTGGTATTCAACTGACAATGTTTGCGTTGCTGGCACCCTTCTATTTTTATTTTAAAAACAGCCGTTTCCGCCATTATCTGCTGGCGGCGCTGGCGCTGATCTTTCTTTCCGTGCTGATCAGTTTTGCGCGCAGTGCCTGGATGGGACTGATTGTGCTGCTGGCGGTTGCCATTGGGTTTTACGGCCGGCGAAATACTTTGTACGCCTATGCCGGGATTGCCATTGTCGCCCTGCTGGTCTGGTTTCTGTACCCGGAGTTCCTGCATAAAACTTTTATCTATTCACTGATCGATACCTCGGAAACCGCGCCGTTCAGCAACCGTGTGCGTCTTAAACTGTGGGAATCGTCTGTCAAATTAATTTCCAACTACCCCGTGTTCGGCGTCGGATTCGGCAATATGAACGGCTACTTTGATTTGTACCGTGTACCCTTCGATTACCGCGGCCTCAAAGAACCGCACAACGACCTGCTGCGTACGGCGATTACTTCCGGATTGTTCGGACTGGGTGCTTTTCTATTTATGTGGCTCAGTGCGCTGAAGAAAAAATGGCCGGTTGTAAAATCGGCCCGCTTCAATCCCAGTCTGTGGCAGGCGGCGGCCCTGGGCGGATTTTTCGTAATTATCGCCATGCTTTTCGCCGGAATCACTCAGGAATATTACCACGATGCCGAAAATGCCGAAGTATGGTGGTTCGCTGTGGCCATCGCAACACTGGGCGTAATCAAATTCAATCAGGAGGATATACAGAATGGCTGATCGCTATCTCATCACCGGCGGCGCAGGTTTTATCGGTTCCAATATCGCCGAACGGCTTGTTAAAGACGGCCGGCAAGTGCGTATTATCGATAACCTTTCCACCGGAAAAAAGGAGAACATGGACGGTTTCATCGATAAGGTGGAATTTGTACAGGGCGATCTGCGCTACCTGAATACCGTGATGGAAGTGATGAAAGATGTAGATTTTGTTATTCACCAGGCGGCGCTGCCTTCCGTGCCGCGTTCGGTGCAAACGCCTATTGAAAGTAACGACAACAATATCAACGGCACGCTGAATGTGCTGTATGCCGCCAAAGAATCAGGAGTGAAACGGGTGGTTTATGCAGCTTCTTCTTCGGCCTACGGTGAAACCCCGACCCTGCCCAAAGTGGAAACCATCCAGCCGGCGCCGCTTTCTCCATACGCCGTAAATAAACTCGCCGGTGAATATTACTGCGCCGCTTTTTCGCATGTATACGGACTTGAAACCGTGGCCCTGCGGTATTTTAACGTATTCGGTCCGCGACAGGACCCGACCTCTTTCTAT
>JAJRVZ010000287.1 GCA_024277055.1 Calditrichota bacterium | reverse complement strand
GGTGCATTTACTGATGCCCGCAAACGCAAGATCGGGTTGATCGAACTGGCTAACCACGGTACGTTGTTTCTGGATGAAATCAGCGAGATGCCGCTGTCACTGCAACCGAAATTGCTGCGGTTTCTGGAATCGCGCAGTTTTCGCCGACTGGGCGGTGTGAATGAAATCTCGGTGGAGCTGCGCATTATCGCCGCCACCAACCAGCCGATGGAAAAAATCATTGCCGATAAAAAATTTCGCCATGATCTGTATTTTCGTCTGAATCTTTTCCACATGCACATTCCGCCGTTACGCGAACGAAAGGAAGAAATCCTTCTGATCGCCCAGTTTTTTCTTGACAGCATCGGAAAACGTCTGGGAAGGAAGGTTCCCTACTTATCGGAAGCCTGCAGGCAGGTGCTCACGAATTATTCGTGGCCGGGAAATCTGCGGGAACTAAGTAATGTGATGGAACGCGCCTTAATTCTCTGTAGCGGCGATTGTATCGAACTGACCCACCTGCCAATTGAAATGCAACAACCGCAGCCGGGAGTAATTTCTTTGCATCCCGACCTTGATCATCTACAGGACAAATCATTACGTCAGTTTATTAATTCTATCGAGGCATCCCTGCTGCAACAGGCGCTAGCACGAACCGGCGGTAATCAGTTGAAGGCCGCATCGTTACTTAATGAACCGCGGCACATTATTCGTTATCTATTGAAAAAGCACAATTTGAAATAAATATCTCCATTGGGTGGCGAATTTTATCCATCCCGGGTTTCTTCCTAAGTTAAATAAAAACAATGTGATTATACGGCCGGGTCACCTCCCGGTGCCGAATATTGGCTAAAATTGAACATCCGACGGTCCGACGCTGTACTACGAAATTTCCTAAGCACCATAAAAACAATCTGTTAAGTATAGCAGAATGAATTGGCACGCTACTTGATTATGAAAGGTCGGGTATGGCTATGCAGATATTAATCGTGGATGACGAACAGTTTTTTGCTTCCAATCTGTGCGCATTGCTGGAGCAGCACGCGGGGGTCGAGTGCCATGCGGTCTGCGATGCACGATCGGCTTTGGATGCGATGAGAAACAATTATTTCGATCTGGTAATTTGTGATATCCGTTTGGGAGAAGAGCGGGGTGAAGAACTGATCCCTGAATTGAATTCCATCCAACCGGGCATCCCCTTTATTATCGTTTCTGCTTATGAATACCCTGAAAGCCTGAAAACCGTTAATAAACTGAATATCCTGAAATTTTACGAAAAGCCTTTCGATGCAAGAAAATTTTGTGAGGATATTATAAAACAGTTCTCAATACATAATGATGGAGGTACATGATGAACAAAACTTTACTTTTTATTCTGGTTACCGTTATGGTACCGATTCTGTGCGGGGTGGCACTGGCCGACCAGAAACTGGAACTTCAGGTTGAAAACCAACCGAACGGAGCTTTCATTGGAGCTATGCCGCTGTTGCAGGATTCCGCCTACTATATTCAGAAAGTTGAATTCAAGGCCAAACGCGAAGAGGGCACTTTTTTTTCACCTCAGGAAGCACTCGGCTGGTTGGATGATGTTTCGTCTTTTTCCACCCTGGACTGGACGGGAACCACGATCATCGGAAACTGGAATGGAGACGGTACGGCCTACACAGCCGATCTGGGTGCGCCGTGGAGAGGTGACACCTATACCGTGACCATTCAGGGTTATAATGCCGGTGGAGATGTCGGTACACCGCTGGTGGCGAACTGGAATGATTACGGAAAAAAAGAAGCGAAAGCGGAATATAAGGCGGAGAACTGCAGTGTCGCGTATGATTCAACATCAGCGGGAGTTCTTAAAACCGAAGGCAAATTAAAACTGGAAAATCCGTTGAACCCGGTCGGAATTGTAATACCCGCCGATGCGGATTCGATGCGTATCACGGTAGCAGGAGCGCTGTCGGGTGAGGTACTTGAATACAAAGCGGTAATCAACTGGACTAATCCCGCCCTGTTCGGATTGAATATCGATGTATCCGTTTCAGAGCCGCAGAATGGATTGTATTATGCGGCCGCCGAAACCCTTACAGCGACAATTGTATTCACCAATGATAACGGTGATACGCTTGCGGTGGACAACGGCGCAAACAATAAACTGGAAAAATTCGATTTGTGGGTATCCGGTCCGAGACAGGCTTATGAGAATCTGTCCGGTTTTGCAGGATTGAAAATTATTGACAAATACGCGTTTAAACCGGAAAGCGGATTTGATCCTGCGACGAATACCATAAAAATCGGTATGCCGGCAGATCTGAGCGGGATCGAAGGTACCTATACCCTGATGCCGCGTGCTAAACGTAAAGGATTCGGACCGGAAATTGAAAAAGCCCTGATCTTCGATGTTCAGGTCGGAACGGAAACAGTAACCACGACCCCTTCGCTTACCTGGGCAACAACGTGCAACGATTGTCATCAACTGGAAAAACATAAATTTACTTCAATGGATTACTGTGTTGTATGTCATGCGGATAATTTTGGAAAAGCCTTGCGGGAGATCATTCATGAAAAACACATTTCCAAAGATATTTACACCTGCGAGACCTGTCACACCGGTTCGGAGGGGAACGATGAAGCACTGACAGCTACCTGTGTCAGCTGCCATGACGGCAATCATGTTGACGCCCTTCCGGTTTGGCATGCAACCTTTACCGATGAAATGTGTGCCTATAGCGGCTGCCACAGCACCGATTCCGATGCCGCCCCCGATTATGTTCACCACTCGGCATTTTATGTGGGCAAAGACCGTTGTCAGAACTGCCACAACGATCCGGAGGGGATGAACCAGTATGAAGGCTGGTCGCAGACACTGCACGCCGTAGCCTGGGATTCGGTTTCCTATGTGCAGACCAACGCCTATTGTCTGGGATGCCACACAACCGGCTGGGACCCGTCTACTGATAACGGCGGATATGATGATTTTTTCAATACCGGTGATCAGGCCGGTATGGATCGCATGAAAAACGTACAATGCGAGGCCTGCCACGATCCCGGTCCGCATCCGGATAAAACCTTCGCAGCCGATGACTGCGGCGCCTGTCATCAGGGGGATCATCACCCGACCTGGACCGACTGGCAGATATCAAAGCATGCTGTCAGCAAGGCTACAAGTATTCCGGGGTTTGATTTCATAGCCAGCAATCCTTCCTGCTCCGGTTGTCACACTGCAGAGGGTTTTCTGCAATTTGCGGAACAGGCGGAACTGGAACCGGATGTGATCCCACCCGGAAATGACGGCAGCGACCTGACCTGTGCGGCCTGTCATGATCCGCACGCCGATGATAACGAACATCAATTACGGTTACCGGTTACGGAAATATGCGTTAAATGTCATAACCCGGAATACAACCCGGACAACCCGGTAGCGGACGGCAGCGCCATTCATCATTCGACCGCTTATATGTTCGAGGGTAACGGTGGTTATGAATACGAAGGGTATGTGTACGACTCGTCACTGCACACGCTGGTCATAACTGAAAAATGTGTGACCTGCCATGTTTTCACGACGGAATATCAGGAAGGTCCGCCGACCATTCCTGCCTATACGGGACACAGTTTCGAGCCGCAGTACGGCGCCTGTGCCGGGTGCCATGGGGATTTTGTGCCGGCCGACAGTTCCTTCGATTACCGTGGAACTCAAAGTTATATCGACAGCCTTGCCGCTGTGCTGTTCGACAGGCTGGTAATGGCTACATCGGATGATTCGACCACGGATGCTTTTTACCGTGCAAAATTCAATTACGATTTTGTACAGGCAGATGGCAGCCACGGAATCCACAATACCAAATATGCAGAGGACCTGCTGCTTTCCGCACTGCAGCATTTCGACCCGACGGGAGTGGAAACTGTTGACAAAACCGCACCGTTGAATTACGAACTGTCGCAAAATTATCCGAATCCGTTTAACCCGGTTACGACGATCAAATTCGCCGTCCGCCAGGCGGGTCATGTGTCCATAAAAATCTACGACCTGCTGGGCAGGGAAGTGTATTCACTGGTAGACAAGGAAATGAAAGCCGGCAGATATAAAACGCAATTTGCCGGATCAAACCTGGCTTCAGGAATTTATATCTACCGCATACAGGCAAACGACTTTACCGCAGTTCGCAAAATGGTTCTGCTGAAATAGAAAATTCCTAAATCCATCCATCCCTTGCCCCCGGTAGTTTAGCCACCGCCGGGGGCTCTTTATTTCGTGTATATCGAGCTGTAATAAATATTAAATAAGTACGTAATTATTGATATTCGACATTGTAATTTGCCTGGTAAAAGTACAAATTGCAGCGTAATTAATAAAAAACGAGTTGCACTATGAAGCCCATCCTTGCTGTTCTGTTTCTTTTTTCTG
>JAJRVZ010000286.1 GCA_024277055.1 Calditrichota bacterium | reverse complement strand
CCGTATTCAAATCAGTCTGAATACGTTTGAGTCGCTACCGGAACCCGGCAGCGATCTGAAACTGATGACCTATCTGCATGTCAGGGAAGATGCGATTCAGTTGTTCGGCTTTTCGGATGATCGTGAAAGGGATGTTTTTCTTGGGCTGATCTCCGTATCGGGAATCGGACCCAGACTGGCACAGACGATTTTATCCGGAATAAAAGTAACCGAACTGGTAAGTGCTATTGCCGGTGAGCAGACCGAACGTTTGACGAGGATCAGTGGTATCGGAAAGAAAACTGCGCAGCGGCTTGTTGTAGAGTTGAAAGAAAAGTTTACAGGAATGGGCCTGCTTGAAGATGTTCAGGTATCACCGCAGGCGCCTGCCTTGAGTTACATGGAAGAAGAGGCGCTGATGGCATTAATGGCCCTCGGCTATAAACGACCGGCGGCGGAAAAGGCTTTGCGAAGGGTACGAAAAACTGCAGAAGCCAAAACGATCGAAGAATTGATCAAGCTGACATTGCAGGCTATTTGACAATATGAGAAGTTTAGTAACTCCCGGCCGGATAGAAGAAGATCTGGAATTTGACCGTTCGCTGCGACCCAGTACGCTTGAGGATTTTATCGGGCAGAAAAAACTGATAGAAAATCTGCGGGTATTTATAGAAGCGGCTAGGCAACGTCAGGAAGCGCTGGATCATGTCTTGCTGTACGGACCGCCGGGACTGGGGAAAACAACGCTGGCAAATATTATCAGTCACGAACTGAAGGTAGATATTAAAACAACCAGCGGGCCGGTGCTGGAACGGGCCGGAGACCTGGCAGGTATTCTCACCAACCTGCAGGAACATGATGTTTTGTTTATTGATGAAATACACCGTACCAATACGGTTGTCGAAGAATACCTTTACTCTGCAATGGAGGATTTCCATATCGATATAATGATCGATCAGGGTCCCAGTGCACGAACGGTGAAATTGAACCTGAGTCCGTTCACGCTGGTAGGCGCGACGACGCGCGCCGGATTACTGACATCACCTCTGCGTGCACGGTTCGGAATCGTACTTCGTCTCGACTATTATGAGCCGGAAGATCTGTTTCATATCGTGCGCCGTTCCGCCGGATTAATGGAAATTGAAACGGACGATGACGGCGCCATGGAAATTGCGCAACGATCGCGGGGTACACCACGAATTGCAAATCGGCTGCTAAGACGGATACGGGATTTTGCTCAGGTTAAAGCTGATAACCGAATTACAAAGGATGTAGCGCAGGAATCCCTGGAACGCTTACAGGTGGATGCCCGCGGTTTCGATGATATGGACAAACGGATAATGCTGACTATCATCGACAAATATTCCGGCGGTCCGGTGGGCATCAATACAATTGCCGTGGCGGTCGGAGAAGAAAGCCATACCATCGAAGAAGTGTATGAACCATTCCTGATACAGCAGGGATATATTAAACGGACCCCCCGCGGACGGGAAGCGACGCAGCGGGCCTATGAACATTTTAACCGGAAATATTCGGGAAATAAAGACAGTCAAACAGATATTTTTACAAATATTTCATAAATGACAGGAGCTCAGCATATGAAATTATCCGATTTTAAGTATGAACTGCCCGATGAGCAGATCGCACAGTATCCCCCGGAAAACCGTGGAGACTCCCGGTTGATGATTTTAAACCGGAAGGAAACTTCTATCGATTACCGAAAATTTGCAGATATTATTGATTATCTGAATGAAGGCGATGCTCTGGTGGTAAACGAAACGAAAGTATTCCCCGCACGGCTTGTAGGATTTAAAGAGAAAACCAATGCACAGGTCGAGGTTTTGCTGCTGCGGCAGCTGGAAGAAACCATGTGGGAAGTGCTGGTGAAACCCGCCCGTAAAGTCCGCATCGGCAACAGGTTGATCATTGCCGATGAAATCGGCTGTGACGTGATTGATAATACGGTTTCCGGCGGACGGGTTGTCAAGTTTGATTATAACGGGCAGGACTTTTTTGATCTGGTTGAAAGAGTAGGCGATTCGCCTTTACCGCCGTACATCAAGCGGCCCAGCGAACCGATCGACAAAGAACGTTATCAGACCGTGTATGCCAAGCGTACCGGAGCGGTGGCCGCACCTACGGCCGGTTTGCATTTTACGGAAGATATTCTCGATAAACTGGTTAAAAAAGGGGTGAAAATTATTCCGGTTGTATTGCACGTGGGACTGGGTACCTTCAGGCCGGTTCAGGTGGAAGATCTCAGTCGCCACCAGATGGATTCGGAATATTACGAGATTTCACAGGAATCTGCTGAGGCTATTAATGAAGTACGGGATGCCGGCGGCCGCATTATCGCAGTAGGCACAACAACGGTGCGCGCCCTGGAAACAATGGCTACTCCGGACAAGCGGGTGAAAGCCAATTCGGGCTGGACGGACAAATTCATTTTTCCGCCGTACGCTTTCAAGATGATTGACGGAATACTGACCAATTTTCATCTGCCGCAATCCACGCTGTATATCCTGGTTTGTACTTTTGCCGGTTATGATTTTACAGTACGCGCGTACCAGGAAGCAATAGATAAAAAATACAGATTCTACAGTTACGGCGATGCCATGCTGATTGTCTGATGGCATCAGTTATCATACCGGTTGCCGGAACCGGAAAACGCTTTGCTGCCGGACAGCCCAAACAATTTTTACCGCTGGCCGGCAAGCCGGTTGTTGTTAGAACGGTCGAAAGATTTCTTGCTCATCCGGAAATCGAAGCGGGTGTGATCGTTGCCGCCCGTTCACAGATGGAATATACAAAGCAGTTGCTTGAAGAACTTCCCGGTTTTGCCGGGAAGTTTGTTGTTTTAGCCGGCGGTGAAGAACGGCAGGATTCCGTTTACAACGGTTTGCAGGCTGTAAAAAACAAAACCGGCATCGTGCTGGTTCACGACGGTGTCAGACCGCTTGTTTCCACCGCATTGATTGACGCAGTGATTTCAGCGGCAGAAAATAACGGCGCGGCCATTGCCGCGGTTCCTGCCAAGGACACTGTGAAAATTGTGAAGGATGGTAAAGTTATCGGTACCCCGGATCGCAGCGAAATGTGGCTGGTGCAGACGCCTCAGGCGAGTCTTGTTGAATGGCTGAAGGACGCACATGAAAGAGCCAGGCAAGACGGCTATTACACCACCGATGAATCGGCATTGCTGGAGTGGGCCGGGTACCCGGTTTCCGTTGTAATGGGGGAATACGGTAATATCAAGATAACCACCCCTGAAGATTTGCGAATTGCAGAAACCTTTACCGGGACGCATCGATGAAACTACGGATAGGATACGGATATGATGTACACCAATTGGTCGAAGGCCGGCCGCTGATTATTGGTGGGGTCACCATTCCTTTTGAAAAAGGATTGAAGGGGCATTCGGACGCCGATGTCATGGCGCATGCTGTTGCCGACGCTTTGCTGGGAGCAGCCGGTCTGGGTGATATTGGCGAACATTTTCCCGATACGGCTGAAGAGTTCAGGGATTTTGACAGTATGAAATTTTTGAAAAATATTGAACAGAAGATTCATTTTGAAAAACTGAAAATAGTGAATATTGATATTACGCTGGTTTTGCAGCAACCGAAGATAGGTCCCTACAAAGCGGCCATGCGTGAAAATATCGCCGGAAATCTTTTCATAAATAATGATCAGGTTAATGTCAAGGCTACAACGGCGGAAGGTATGGGGTTTGTCGGAACCGGAGAAGGCGCCGTATGTTATGCCGTGGCGCTGCTTAAATCGCGTTAGGATTGTATGGCAGATTTATTCGAGAATTTCATAGCCGGAGTCGATCCGATTGTCGCCTATTTTTTTCTGTTCATCAGCGCCTTTTTCGAAAACGTACTTCCGCCGATACCCGGGGACACTGTCGTGGTAATCGGCGCCTATCTGGTGACGACCGGACAACTGGATTTCTGGGGTGTTTACATTTCTACAACACTGGGCAGTGTTGCCGGTTTTTTCACTATGTACCTGGCAGGTCTGCGATACGGCAGACCGTTTATTTATAAAAAATCGCGCAGAAAAATATTCAAACCGGAACAGATCAAAAAGGTGGAAGTGTGGTTCGGCAAATGGGGTTACTGGGTGATTTTTGCGAACCGGTTTTTGTCGGGCACGCGCAGTGTAATCTCCCTGTTTGCAGGCATGTTTCATCTGAACGGCTGGTACGTAATGGCGCTGGCGCTGATCAGCGCTCTGATCTGGAATGCACTGTTGATCAGTGGCGGGTTGTTGCTTGGCCGGAACTGGCACCGGATTACCGAAATTATTGCCCAATATAATCGTTATTTTTTGATTGCGCTTGCGGTGCTGGTTATTTACTGGCTGGTCCGTCGATACCGGGCAAAAAACAAAATGGAGAATAATATTGAGTGAAGTAAGAGTTCGGTTTGCTCCGAGCCCCACGGGATTTGTGCATATCGGCAGTTTACGCACGGCGCTTTACAACTATCTGTTTGCACGCCATAACAAAGGGAAACTTATTATTCGTATCGAAGACACGGACCGTTCGCGGTATGTGGAAGGTGCTGTGGAGAACTTGTTGAACACACTGAAGTGGGCCGGAATCGAGTACGATGAAGGTCCGGAGAAACCGTCGCCCTGCGGCCCGTTTTATCAATCGGAAAGACTCGATATTTACAGAAAGCATATAACAATTCTGCTGCAGAACGGCAGTGCCTATCCGTGTTTTTGTTCAGCGGAAAGGCTGGAAAAAATGCGTACGGAACAGCAGAAAAATAATATGCCGGTGCGGTACGATGGTACCTGCAGAACTCTGGACGGGGCTGAGGCGGAACAGCGTATGGCCTCGGAAGAGCATGTTATCCGCATGCGAATTCCTCAGAGCGGCGAAACCGTGGTGAAGGATGAGATACGGGGCATTGTTCGCTTTCAAAATGAACTGATCGATGAACAGGTGCTGATCAAGGCTGACGGATTTCCAACCTACCACTTCGCCAATGTGGTGGATGATCATCTGATGGGTATAACTCATGTTATCCGTGGGGAAGAGTGGCTGCCGAGCACGCCAAAACACATTTTATTGTATGAATACTTCGGCTGGAACAAACCGGTGTTCGCGCATTTGCCGTTACTGCTGAATCCCGATCGCAGCAAACTGAGCAAAAGACAGGGGGATGTAGCTGTTGAAAGTTACCGGGAAAAAGGGTACCTGAAGGAAGCCCTGCTTAATTTTGTGGCGTTGCTGGGATGGCATGAGTCGGGTGATGAAGAGATTTTCCCGCTGGATGAACTTATTGAAAAATTCAGACTTGAGCGGGTGAGCAAAAGCGGAGCGGTTTTTAATCTTGAAAAACTGAACTGGATGAACGGTGTTTATTTACGGAAGATCAGTGAGGAGGAGTATTTGCAACTGGCACGGCAGGAAATGGAGCGGGCGGGACTGAAGCAGGCCGATCCGCAGGTGAACCGCAAAATTGCACTGGCGGTACGCAATGGCCTGACGACTCTGAAAGACATTCCGCAAAGAGCAGGAATGTTCTTTTCCGATGAGATCGAATCCTATTCCCGGGATGCGATGGAATGGCTCTCGAAATCAGGGACGAAAGCTCTGCTTAAGGTTATGCTCGAAGCAGCAGAGAAACAGCCGGAAATAACGATTGATTCATTTAAAGAAGTCATGAAAGAAGTTCAGTCAAAAACAGGTATCAAGGGCAAGGAATTGTGGATGCCGGTGCGTGCGGCAATGACCGGAATGACCGAAGGCCCGGAATTGCCTCTTGTAATTGAGGTGCTCGGTAAGCAGCGCCTGATCTCCTTTCTCCGACAGGCGATTCGATTATAGAGGTGAATGAAATGGACAGTTTGTACCTATACAATACGCTTTCCCGGAAAAAAGAAAAATTTGAACCGATAACGCCGGGTTTCGTCGGCATTTATGTATGCGGTCCCACGGTTTACGGCCATGCGCATCTGGGACACGCAAAAAGCTATGTCAGTTTTGACGTCGTTGTTCGATATTTGCGATACCTGGGATACAAGGTAAGGTACGTGCAGAACATAACCGATGTCGGGCATCTCGTCGGTGACGCGGATGAGGGGGAAGATAAAATTCAGCAGCAGGCACGGTTGGAAAAGATTGAACCGATGCAGGTCGTCGAGCTGTACACGCGCAGCTATTTTGAAGATATGGACCGGTTGGAGGTCCTGCGTCCGGATATTTCACCGCGGGCGAGCGGACATATCCCTGAGCAAATAGAGATGATTGAGAAGCTCATTGCTGCAGGAATGGCCTATGAAGTGAACGGTAATGTTTATTTTGACGTTTCCAGATTTGATGAATACGGAAAACTCTCGGGGCGCAGGCTTGAGGAAATGGAAGCCGGGGCGCGGGTAGAGGTGCTGGATGAAAAAAGAAATCCGGCCGATTTTGCATTATGGAAAAAGGCGGAGCCACAGCATTTAATGCGCTGGAAAAGTCCGTGGGGTATCGGTTACCCGGGCTGGCATATCGAGTGCTCGGCAATGTCTACCAAGTACCTCGGAGAAACCTTCGATATTCATGGT
>JAJRVZ010000285.1 GCA_024277055.1 Calditrichota bacterium | reverse complement strand
CTGCAGAAAACCGATTACCCGGAACATGCCGTCGAGATCGTGAGCAGTATCGACTTCTCGCAGTATGACGGACTCGTCGCCGCCGGCGGTGACGGAACATTGTTCGAGACGATTAACGGCTATTATAAAAATAAATCACGAAACAGGATCCCGCTCGGTTTGCTGCCGGTCGGTACCGGAAACACTTTCGCGCGAGACCTGGAGATGAACAGCAAAGGCTGGTCTGAGGCGGTTGACATCATTGCCGCCCGAAAACCGCGCAAAGTGGATGTGGGCAAATTTACCACTCACGGACAGGATTATTATTTTCTCAATATTCTGGGACTGGGGTTTGTTGCCGATGTCGGAGAAACGGCCCACAAATTGAAAGTGTTCGGGAACATCGCTTACACATTCGGGGTTCTGTACCGCACTATTTTTCTGAAATCCACCCGGCTCAGTTTTGAGATTGACGGAAAAGTGTTTGAAAGCGACAGTACTTTTGTTGAAATATCCAACACCCGTTATACGGCCAATTTTCTCATGGCGCCCGATGCAAAAATAGACGACGGTTTGCTGGACGTAACCCTGGCAAAAGAATTCACCCGCACCCGATTGCTGCGATGCTTCCCGAAAATCTTTACCGGCGAACATGTACACTTGGATGAAGTCGAGACCTTTCAGGCACGGCATATAAAAATCAGCAGTAACGAACCGAAAGTGCTGTCGCCCGACGGCGAACTGCTGGGCATCACTCCGGTTGAAGTCGAGTGCCTGAAACAGGATATCGAGGTATTCTGGAAATGAGAGTACTGGTTTCGCTGTACCTGTGGTTCGTCGGCGGACTTTACTTCCTGTTTTTTCTGGTCAGTGCCCTGGTACTTTCCTGCGTGCTTCCGGAAGAGAAATACGATCCTTTACTGAAAAAAATGCCGCGGATTTTATTCAGGCTGATGTTTATCAAAGTTGAGGTTTCGGGGCATGAAAAACTGGAACCCGGTAAAACTTACCTGTACATGTCCAACCATGTCAGCCTTTTCGACATTCCGTTGCTGGGTGGGTTCGTGCCCGGTATTGTTCGCGGTATCGAAGCGTTGCGGCAGCATCGCTGGCCGTTGTACGGATACGTCGTCGGACGTCTCGGAAACCGTTTAAAAAACTGTCGTTTATTCTTGCTAAACAACTGGGGGAAGACCTGGTGCCGGTGGGATTGTCCGGCCTGGCCTGTTCAGCCTGAAACGTAAAGGCAGCTGGCTGATACGGCCGGATAGCATAAGAATTTCTTTTGGCTCCGTTATTTCAGCGCATGAAATTGAACGGCTTTCGCTTGACGAATTGAAAGAACTTGTTCGTCAGAGGATTGACGGATTGCTCGGATTTCAATAATGTATAAAATAAAAAAAACCGGAGGCGGTTCAATCGACCTCCGGTCTAAATTGAGAATGCGTTATCGCAGCAAAGTCATCTTTCCCGCTTTTATCACATCGCCGATTTCCACCAGGTATACGTAAATGCCGCTCGGCGCCATGCCGCCGTCCTGCAGCCTGCCGCCCCAAACGACCTCAAAGATACCGGTCCCGATCGGTTGAATGGCATGAACGCGTACCAATTGCCCCAGGGTTTTATAGATTTTAATCAGGATCAGTTCATGCACCGGCTGGTTCAGCTGCAACCGTATCCGGGTGACGGGATTGAATGGATTGGGGTAATTACCGAGCAGTTCAATGCTGCGCGGGGTAATTTCTTCATTCGCAAGCATCTCTTCATCAATAAAAGTCGGCTCGGTGAAATCGGTAAATGGACTGAGCACACCGTACCCGATGCTGAGGTCGATGATTTGCTGTTTGATGGTTTCCTCCTCCGGTGAGCCCGGGTCCTGAGTGTAATATTGTATCAGCAGGTATTCGATTTTTGCCTTGGCCCACACCTTTGTCAGAAACCGGTAACTTTCGACGGCAGAATCAGCCGGTACCAGATTGTAATTGTATTCGATCGCTTGCCCGAAAGCGTCACCGCTGAGGGTAACCGTAACCGGTACCGGTTCGGTATACCGTCCGCTTACGATCATCTGCTGTCCCTTATACAGGTTGGGCAGGGGATCGGGAAAAACCTGCCGAATGTTCTGCGGGGAGAAGGATATCTGTGTATTCAACAACACCGGGTTGCGGATTTTCAAATAAAAGCTTGTAATTACACTGAACAGTTCATCGTTGCCGAGAAAAACAGCCAGTCCGCTGTGCTGACTGGCCAGCAGGGTTAACAACTGCTCGTTTACATGGGTTCCGATACCGAAGGTGAAGATCATGACATTGGATTCATACTGGGTGACCAGCTGGTTCACATGGTTGACAATATCTTGCGTACCGGTAATACCTACTGTTGCCTGTCCCTCGGTAAAGAAAATAATAATATTGGCTGTGCTGTCATTGGCGGTTGAAAACTGCGGAATCGCGGTGTCGAAAGCACCGGCTATATTGGTTCCTCCGCCGGCAATAATATTTGAGATATAGTTCAGTGCCTGGCTTTTCGTTGTAGGATTGAAATCGACATGGTCGGAGCGAAAAGAAGTTACGCTGGATGAAAAATCAACAATATTGAATTTGTCGCCGTCATTCAGATTCTCTACAATAAAAGATGCAGCATCACGGGCCTGGACAATTTTTGTCCCGGCCATGCTCCCGCTGCGGTCGATGATCAGGGTAAATACTTTCTGCAGTACATCCGTTGTTGTGCCGGGATCCGGTTCGGCAATAAAAGTGAAGAATCCCCCGTAGGTATCGGGAAGCTGATCGTTTGGAATCAGCGTGCTGAATCCGAAAAGACCGAGGTCATTCAAATCGAGGCTGTATTGAACATGGTAATCTTCAGCCGCGTTTGATTCAAACGTCCGGCCGACAAGATAGGCGTCGTATTGATTGACGGTGAGCGTATCAATGTTGTGGCTGCTCATTAAACTAACGGAGTTAATCGCACGGGGTGATACCCGATTAAATACCAATTCCTGCAAATCAACAAAACCGCTCTGTATCAGCTGGTAATTATTCGGATGATAAAAATCCACGTTACCGAATTCATATGGCAGCAATTCAACATAGGAAATTTCAACTATGATTGTTGAACCGGCACCTATTTCGTCGGGAATATCAAAATACAGCGGCGTGGTGCCCATATATGATTTCAGATCGGGGTGAATATTATTTCCGGAACCCTGTCCGGTGGTATCCGGCGGGGTACCTCCGATTTCGGCGGTTGTCCATACTCCGTTCACTTTCCAGCGCAAACGGTGGCACTGGCCTGCTCACGCATCGGGAAGCCATATTTCACATATTTCGGAGAACCTGACATGTTTAAAAAGGTTGGTGTAGCGGTAACGATTGCAATCTGGATTTCCACCTGCACCTGTACTTTACTCGATTGCAGGTTCAGGTACACATCGTTCTGAGAATTTACGATGCACACACCATTTGCCGATACCGGTGATGAAAGGATTATCACCGGCAACAGCACGGAAAATAGTTTTTTCATGATTAACTCCTTTCAATGGAATCATTAGTATTTCTGAAATATTCTTTAATGAACCATCGCATTTTGTAATACGGGCAGTAAGGAGAGTCTTTCGTCGTCACATCGCCGGCGGTAAGTACAATTTAAAGAGGTTTTATCCCCGTGTCATGGGAAAAATCTTTTTCGACAGATTTCACAAGTATTTTTTTTGGGCTACTTTTTAAATGTTGCATTTTTTATTATGTTTTCTGTATGAAACGCTTCGTTAAGCTGATTGTTATTATAATACCGCTGTTGCTTTCAGCTCAGGATAAGACTTGTGCCGGTTGTGGTGAACCCGTGGCGGAAGGGCAGTATCTAAAGATAGGTACAAAGTTTTTTCATCCGGAACATTTTACCTGCAACCATTGCGGGCAGCCTATTAAAGGTAAATACTTTGAACTGAAAGGCCGTTTTTATGATGAGACCTGCTATTTCAACCATGTATTGCCGCCGTGTGCCTGGTGTAACAAACCGCTTGACGATCGCGTTATTTCCTTTGAAGGCAAATTGTATCATCAGGATTGTTACCGCAAGCATGTGGCGTTGCGCTGTGCGGCCTGTGACGGTCTGATCGAATCCACCTATTTTGAAGATTTCTGGGGTAATAAGTATCATCAGGAGCATTTGAAAAACGGCTATAAATGTGTTTACTGCAGTCGACTCATTTCCGAAAAGGTGACCGGGGGAGGTGTTGAGTACGGCGATGGCCGCCATGTCTGCAATCTTTGCCGGAAGGGAGCGATCGATACCGAACAACAGGCGGCGTTTCTCCTCGATCGGGTAAAGGAATTGTTATGGGAAGAAAATATCCGAATTTCTCTGGAGACCATTCCCGTGTACCTGGTAGATAGACCGAAAATGCAGGAACTGCTCGGGCAGCGCAGCGGCAGAGAAACCGGATTTACGAGAAACCGGACCACTTTCCGCAACGGTTTTGTCAGTAACAGGGAATTTGATATCTTTATTTTAAACGGTATGCCGGAAATACATTTTATCTCCACTGTTGCCCACGAACTGATGCATGTCTGGTTGCACCTGAACGCATCGGATAAAATGGATCGCCGGCTTATAGAGGGCAGTTGCAACTATGCTTCCGAATTGATTCTGAAACATTTCGCCGACCCGGAAAAAGAAATTATTTTGCACGGCCTGAGGAGCGAAGAAGATCCGGTGTACGGAACCGGCTACAGGGTCGTTCGCGCCTGGGCCGGAAAGCACGGTCGCAAGGTCTGGCTGGATTACCTGAAAGAGCACCTTTCATTGCCCTGAACGCAAATTGTGCCGGGAAATGCTATATTTTGTTCAATGCCTGTTGCAGGTCAGTCTGCAGGTCGTCAACGTGTTCAAGTCCGACGCTGAGCCTCAGCAGTCCGTCGGTCACATCGATGGCAGCCCGTTCTTCCGGCGTGAGGTACACGTGTGAAGTTGAAGCGGGGTGACAGATCAAAGTGGAAACATCTCCGAGACTTACCGTGAAGAGCGCCAGTTGCAGGTTCTCCATCACCTTCTTTGCCGCTTCCCAGCCGCCTTTTACTTCAAAGGATAACATACCGCTGAAGCCGTCAAACTGCTTCGCTGCCAGTTGGTGGTGAGGGTCGGATTCCAGTCCTGCATAAAACACACGATTTACGTTCGGGTGTCTTTCAAGAAAGCGGGCCAGCTGCAGGGCGCTTTCATTTTGTCTTTCCAGCCGTACGCCGAGCGTCCGAATGCCGCGTATCAACAGCCAGGCAACAAAGGGGGCGATCACCGGACCGTAGGTTTTCATCACCGGTCGGATTTTATCGATCATTGCGGTTGATCCGGCAACGACTCCGCCCAGCAGGTCCGAATGACCGCCAAGGTATTTTGTCGCCGAGTGGATGCTGAGATCGGCGTCGAGCTGCAGCGGGCGGCAGACGGGTGGCGGAGTAAAGGTGCCGTCGAGAAAAAGCGGACAACCGTGATCATGGGCCAGTTTTGCCCAGAAGCGAATATCGGAAGTGATCAGTGTTGGGTTGGACAGCGGTTCGGTATAAAACAATCTGGTTTCCGGGCGCACGGCAGCTTTCACCGCCTCATGATCACGGGGATCGACAAAGGTAACTGCAATTTTCAGGCGGGAAAGTTGTTTTTGGAAAAAGGTAAAGGCGCCGCCATAAATATAGGCGGAAGAAACGATATGATCGCCCGGTTCGCAAACAGCCAGCACTGCGGAGGATATGGCCGCCATGCCGGAACCGAAAGACAGGGCCGCTTCAGCGCCTTCCAACCCTGAAATGATTTCGTTCAGGGCATCCACAGTCGGGTTGGTATAACGCGAGTAAATATGTCCCGGTTGCCGGCTGAGCAGTATTTCGGTTCCCCCGTCGATATCATCGTATAAAAAATTGGAAGTCTGATAGATCGGCACCCCCGGTATGCGCACATCGGAAAAATCCCTGCCCTCGCCGGTTTTAATTATCTGCGTCTGAATATTCAGTTTATTTTCAGCCATTATTCGCTTTCTCCTGTAAATTGCTCGACGACGGATTTTACAATTTCCCATGAATAACCTTTCTGCTGCAGAAACGCACTCATTTTCCGTTGTAATTCCCGTCCGGACCTGTTTAAATGCTTCAGTTTTTTTTCGGCCAGCGCGCAGGCATTTTCAAGTTGCTCCGTTTCCGAGTAGTTTTCCTCAAGTAACTGTGCGATCAGTTCCCTGTCGAGGCCTTTTTTGAATAATTTATTTTTAATTACCAGCGGACCGCTTTTACGCAGCCTTTTTTCTTCAGTGATCAGCATTTGCCCGAACTGACGGTCATCAAGATAACCGTTTTCCCTGAACTGCCTGAGCACCCGGTCGATATGCGCCGGTGGAAAATTCTTTTGTTTCAGTTTAATGGATAATTCACGGATGCTGTGCGGACGACGGGAAAGATAGCGGCCGGCCTGTTCGCGGACCGCTGTCAGTGATTCTTCAGTGGTTATAGCCGCGATCGTATCATCATCCAGTTCACAGCCGGAATGCAGTTTGAATTTCAGAAGGGTGGATTCGGATACGCCGATAATGAATTGCTCATTGCAGAACAGCGAGTATCTTTTAGCGTGTTTTTTCTGGCGTTCGATCCTCGTGATTGTTACCGGCATGTTGATTTTCAGGATTTTTCCGCCGGTGCTTCCGGTTCCTCCGCTTCGGACGGGATCAATCCCAGTTTCTGCCTAACCCTGATTTCGATCTCGCTGAGCATTTCCGGGTTTTCTTTCAAATAGCGTTTAACATTTTCGCGTCCCTGTCCCAGTCGTGTTTCTCCATAGGAAAACCAGGTACCGCTTTTGTTGATGATCTCGAATTTCGTGGCCTGATCCAGTATGTCACCTTCTTTGGAAATTCCCTGTGAATACATAATATCGAATTCCGCATCGCGGAAAGGGGCTGCCAGTTTATTTTTTACAACCTTGGCCCGGGTTCGGTTACCGATCATTTCCTGACCTTCTTTAATGGTGGCGATGCGGCGGATATCAACACGGATTGAGGTGTAGAATTTCAGCGCCCGGCCGCCGGTGGTGGTTTCGGGATTGCCGAACATGACGCCGATTTTTTCACGAATCTGGTTAATGAAAACCACACAGGTGTTGGATTTGTTTACCGTACCGGTCAGCTTGCGCAATGCCTGCGACATCAGCCGTGCCTGCAAGCCCATGTGCGAATCGCCCATTTCACCTTCGATCTCCGCCCGTGGTACCAGTGCCGCGACGGAATCAATAACGATTACATCCAGTGCACCGCTGCGCACCAGTGTTTCAACGATTTCCAGCGCCTGTTCGCCGGAATCCGGCTGTGACACCAGCAGGTTGACGGTGTCGACGCCCAGTTTTTTTGCATAGATCGGATCGAGCGCATGCTCCGCATCGACGAACGCAGCCAGTCCGCCGGTTTTCTGCGCTTCGGCCACAATATGCAGTGCAAGGGTTGTTTTACCGGACGATTCCGGACCGTAAATTTCCACAATCCTGCCACGGGGCATTCCGCCGACGCCCAGGGCGGCGT
>JAJRVZ010000284.1 GCA_024277055.1 Calditrichota bacterium | reverse complement strand
CGCCGGTACCAAATTCCCGGTCCAGATCAACGGACAGGATAGCAACCAGTCCGGAATCCGGCGGGCCCGCCATAGTGATGTCGAAAGAAGTTGTGACTATACCTAAAAATCCGGTCGAACGGGTTATGTCCACCTGTACAATATCGACACCGGGATCATTGGTGTCGCCGCCGGCATCCGTAATTACCGTGGTTTTCGTTTCGCCGGTTATCGGTTCCGACACCGGTCTGATTTCCAATTGATTCGGTAGCGGGAATCTCAGATTTCGAACAAGTTCTATCAGTGTCGTTGATGCGGAATTGGCTTCGGACCCGGCGGACTTGCGAGCCAGCTCGTTTTCACCGACGGTAACCTGCACATCGGAAGCGCCGGTATTGTGCAAAATTACATGTCTTTCCCGGTGGAATCCCCTCGGCAGCACAAAGATCAGTGAATCCTGTGACAGTACCAGAACAGCATTCTGCGGCCGGACAATGAAAGAATACATTTCATCGGGCGCATTAGCGGGAGCAGTGGCCTGATTTCCGAAAGCATCGCTGACCGCCACGTAATATCGTACCACTGCGCCGGCGGGTTGCGGCGGGATGACGGCTTCGAAGGTAGTGTCATTCAACGCCTGCATGGCCAGCATTTTGGACTTGTTTCCGATTAAATAATGCAGCATGCACGAAGAAATCCGGCGATTGTCCCGCGCCGTCACACGCACCGGAAAGCCGGTGTCATTTTCGTCGGTCGTGCCGGTCATTTCAACCTGCATGATCTGCGGGGCGACGGAATCGGCATCCGAGTAATAAAAAATACTGATATCGTCCAGGTACCATCCGTCCCTTTCAATATAACTGTCGGATACCAGGTGAAAACGTATCTGTACGGTATTTCCCGTGTAGGAATTCAGATCAATAGTCTGTTCGATCCATTCGGACTGATTTCCGTCGTAGCCGTAAACGCCGGCGGGTTGTTCACCTGTTCCGGAGCCAGGTGACATGCGGTCTGCCGTCAGGTAATTCCAGCTGGCGCCGCCGTCGGTGCTGATTTCCACGGTGCCGAAATCCCAGCCGGTTTCGATATCCCAGCGGGTCTGGTAACCGAGCAGGGCGGCATTCACCTGTGTCAGGTCAATCGGTTGTGATACAAGGGATGAATTAGCGTAGGAATCATAATTGCCGGCGGGGGAATCGGTAAACGAATGACTGCCGTTGGCGTAGCTCGCAGTGGTGATTCCCCAGGTGGATTCGAATATAAAATTATTACCGCCGTTTTCGGCTCCGTCGGCGAACAGAATTTGCGGCGTACCGATGCGGAAATCCACCCGGCCGCTGTAAACGACGGTGTTGTCAATTAAAATATCATAAGTCAGGTTCAGGTTTTCACCGGCAGGCAAGCCCGGATCCAGTACCAGGGAAATAAGATGATTCTGATTATTCACGGTTTGCTGAGAATTGACCGCCGGAAAACTGAGTTCGTTTACGGGTATGGCAACCGAACCGGGTATTTCAGCAAAACGGATGGTGAAGGGTTCGGAAGCACCCAGTCCCACATTGGTAACCGTGAAAAACAGGGAAACATTTTCACCCGGATCCGCATATCCGTTACCGGTACCGCTGAGCGAAAAATCCGTTATCTGCAAATGTCCGCCGGCAACATGGGCATAAAACAGGTTGGGCATCAGGTTCTCCTGCGCCAGCGGAACAATGCGTGAAGTGGCCGGCCAGAAGCCGTCGGAAGAACCACCGACCTCCGGGGTCATGGCCAGAATTTTCGGTTTGGAAATCTGTTCGCCGTACATCCAGTCGTTGGAATCGCCGTTTACCTGGTAACCCACGGTTTGCATCGGCGTGCCGGCGACATAATGGTTTTCAGCCGTCATGACCTGTGCATAATACAGAAACAGGCTGGAATCCGGTGTCAGTGATTCGGACCAGGCCCAGGGATAGATCAGTAAATTGGAATAGGTGTGATAATTGAGTGCATTGCTGAAATTGTGCTGATTACAGAAGTCGCGAACGGCTTGTGTCTCCGGTTCGGAAAAAGCGGAAGGGCCACGATAGGTCTGGTCGTCTGCGTACGGACTTGAACCGGTATTGTCGTAACCCCACTGAAAACCGTAATTACGGTTGAGGTCGACACCGAAGGAACCGAAACCGTTGGCGCGGCGGTTTTTACGCCACATGCCGCCTCCGGCGGGATCGGTAGTCTGGTTATAAACGTACCCGTCCGGGTTCACAACCGGAATAAACCACATCTGGCGGTTATTGACCAGATAGGTTGCATCCGGATCGCTGCCGTAGTTTTCCAGCAGGTGCCACATAAAATAGAGCAGGGTCATCATGCTTTCCGGTTCCCGGGCGTGGTGCAGGGCGGTGTACAGAGCTTCCGGCTCGTTTTCCTGTACATCGGGATTGTCGGATATTTTAATCGCCCAGATGTCCCTGTTTTCCCACGTTGTGCCGATTGAAACTCTGTTTGAAATCAGGTTCGGGTACTGTGCATGCATTGAATCCAGTTGAGCAATAACTTCGGTGAGTGTATAGTAGCCACCCATACTGCCGTAGCCGAACCCCTTTCCCCGCCGCTTTTCAAGTCTGCTGCGATAGAAGGCGCTGAGATCATCGACCAGTACACGGTAGCTGAAGCCCAGTTCATCCAGTCGCTGTAATTCCGATTGTTCAACTGCAATTTCGATAAATCCGCCTTTTTTGTAGGCCGCGCTTTCCAGATCAAAACCGGCCTGCTGCAGTTGTGTTACCCGGTGGGACGGATCGAGATCGACCCGGATGAGTTGATAGTTTTCGGAAGCCAGTATCAGTTGCAGAGCGAACAACGTAAAAAATACGATAGCGGGAAATCGGCGCATAAAAACTCCTTTTTATCTGAATGCTGAAAGATGTGGTACGGGAAACGGCTCAGGATCAACCCGGAGGCCACATCAGGCGGCGTCCCGCCAGCAGATGCACATGGATGTGAAAAATGGTTTGTCCGCCGTTTTTACCTTCGTTCAGAACCAGTCGATAACCGGTTTCGTCAAAATGGTTCTCCTTGGCAATCTTTTTTGCCAGGGCATACATTTTTCCGATCAGCGGCATCTCATCGTCCTGCATTTCCGAAAGTTTGGCGATGTGTTGTTTGGGCACGATCAGAATATGTTCGGGCGCCTGCGGATTGATATCCCTGAATGCGGCCAGTTCATCATCTTCATAGACCAGTTCGGCTGAGATCTTTTTATCAATAATCTGACAAAAGATACAATTATCTCTTCCCAAGAAGCCCTCCTTTCCGCACTTTAACTGCGTAGGTTTATAATCATAGCTGCGACCAGTGCCGCCGTTTCCGTTCGTAACCGAAAGTCACCCAGGTTTACCGGGGTGAAACCGTTGTCGCGGGCCTGGTCGATTTCTTCACTTGCGAAACCGCCTTCCGGTCCGACGGCAAACAACAGCGAGTGATTTCTCATACCGGATATTCCTGCCATCACCTCTGCGGGACCGGCCGGTGCCGATTGCTCGGCGATGTATTTTTCATCAACGGTACCGTGTTCCAGCAGAAAGTTTTCAAAATGATCGAACACTTTTATTTCCGGTAAAAACAACCGCAGACTCTGCTTGATCGCCTGGCGGCATATTTTTATCCAGCGGTCGGTATTCGTGCTGGAATAATTGGCAAACCGGCTGTTGATCAGCATGAAACGATTAACGCCCAGTTCCGTCGCTTTTTCGATCAGAAAATCCAGGCGCTGCGGTTTAATAAAACCGATCGCCAGGGCAGCTATTGCCGGGTGCCGTTCACTGCTGCGCACCAGTTTGTGCTTTACCGCCACGACCGGTTTTTCCCGGATAATTGTTCCCGAATATAACCGCCCGATGCCATCGGTAAAGTGAATCAAATCCCCCCGGTGTTTCCTGCGGGCGCGCAGAATATGTTGAGATTCGAAGGCGTCAAACTCAGTTTCCTCGGACGCTATGTTGCCGGGTTCCGCATAATAAAGTTCCATCGCAGGTTAAGCAATTTGAGAAAATCTTAATTTAAAATCAAATATTTTCCTGTGTGGAAAAACCCGGTGCGATCCGCTCAATTGTTTCCATTATTTTTGCACTGTTTTGAAACCCGGTCTTTACTGCCACGGCTTTATCATCCGTTATAAAGGCCAGCGCAGGCGCCGACTGAACCCCCAGACGCAGGGCTTTTTCAAAATGTGAGGTTATGGGCATATCCCTGAAGGGAATGCCGGTGTTGTTTTCAATCTCTTTCAGCACTTCGACCTGAGTCGTGCATATCGAACAGGTCGGACTGGAAAAATGCCAGATTACTAAAGTGTCGCCCATATTTTTCCCTGTTTGCATAAATTATAATCTTTCGCCAATCGCCGGCAGAATACCTGCTCCGAATCCTGAATTCCGGTTCTGCTTCGGAATTTAGATGCCTGAAACCGATTTCCGGGTCGAAATTTTCCCGATTTCACTGTATATTTGTGCATGGAATTATTTACGGAGAAAATATGCAAACTGTCAATGTTGGAAATATAAAAATTGGTGAAGACAGGCCGCTGGCCCTGATCGCCGGCCCCTGTGTCATCGAGTCGGAAAAAATCGTGCTGGATACCGCCGAGCGGATAAAAACCATCGCCGATAAACTTGGATTTCCCTTTATCCTGAAATCATCCTATTTGAAGGATAACCGATCCTCTGCAAAATCTTATCAGGGCCCCGGGCTGAAAGAGGGATTGCGCATACTGCGGAAAGCAAAAGATGAACTGGGGGTTCCCGTACTTTCAGATATTCACGACATGCACGATGCCGAAGCATGCGGAGAAGTGCTTGATGTAATCCAGATACCTGCTTATCTGTCGATGCAAACGGGACTGACGCTGGCGGTGGCAAAAACCGGACGGGTGGTAAATGTCAAAAAGGGGCAATTTCTTGACCCTTCCGATATGAAAAATGTGATCAACAAGATTGAGGGGGAAGGCAATAAAAATATTCTGTTGACCGACCGCGGCACCTTCTTTGGTTATCACAACCTGGTGCTGGATATGCGCAACCTGAAAGTCATGCGTGATCTGGGGTATCCCGTTGTGCTCGACCCGACCCATTCGATTCGCAAATACGGAGTGAGCAGCAGTGACAAGCGGGGCGGGGCAAAGGAGTTTATTTTCGGGCTGACCCGTGCCGGGGTTGCCGCAGGGGTGGATGCTGTTTTTATCGAGACCCATCCCGATTGCGATAATGCCCTGTGCGACGCAGCCAGCATGCTTCCGTTGCAGCGACTCGAGGCCTTGCTGGAACAGGTGAAGGCTATCGATGCGGTGGTGAAGCCGCATCTTGCGGATGATGAACTGGGCCTTTAATTGGTCTGTGCCGGTTCAATGGCTTCACCTTCGATACCGGCCCTGTTGACTGCTGAAACCAGCAGTGTATCTCCTTTTTCAACAGTAAATGCGACCGCAGCGCCGTTTGCATTCAGCGGAGAGATGTGGATCAATCGTTTTTGTCCTCCGTCGGCAGGTTTGTGGTAAACGAAAAAACGAACGTTATTCTGCATTTGCCAGCTGATGAAAAGGGTGTCGTCGGTCGCATTCCAATTCGTTATAACGGGTTTATCCGGAATCCGAATGTTTTTCCATGGCATCGGGGGTACCGCCGCCGGATATTTAAATTCAATCTCCTTCAAGCGCAGAAAGGCTTTTTTCAACGGACGGCTGCTGAAAAACGACATGCCTTCGAAGCGGGCCGAACGCAACATTCCAATTTCAAGGAAAATATCATTCCAGAAAATTTGATGACCGGCTTTGTGCACGGCAATACCGGGGAATATCGGGCGGCCGAGGTAACGCATTTCTTTCCATTCGGCGGTAGTCATGCCGAAGGGAACGGTTGGGTGATCGGGACCGGTGTAGGTCATCGGGGCGATGAAATCCATTTTGCCCCGGGACAGCCACGTACGGGCGTCCTGGTCGACAGCATAGTAGCCGTTCCAGCGGGCGCGGTGATGGCTGCCGATCACCGCCGCGGAAACCTTGACCCACGGTTTGAGGCCGGTAATGAGATTGTAGCTTTCCGCAACGAAGTTGTTGACCTGCTCCCGCTGCCAGCTGTGCCAGTCCAGTTTGTGCGGATTGCCTTCTTCGGAAGCAAAGCGCTTTTCACTGATCGTATCATGTGAGTATCCATGACGGTTGCTCCATTCGGGGTAACGGATGTAATCGAAGTGGATTCCGTCCACGTCGTAATTGTCGACAAGGTCGGCCAGTACCTTTTGTATATGTTGCTGTACCGCCGGAATGCCCGGGCTGAAAGTAATATATCCGAACTTTGGATTCATCGGTTTTCCGCTGGAATCGCAGACCACCCATTCCGGATGGGCGCGGTAAGGATGCTCCGGAATGCTGGCTGTGGGCGGTTTCTCCCCGGAGCGCCATGCCGGAAAGGTATTGATCCAGGCGTGCAATTCCAGTCCCTGCTCGTGGGCACGGTCGATGGCGAACTGCAGCGGGTCCCAGCCCGGATCGGCGCCGAGGATGCCGGTCAGGATTTTGCTCCACGGTTCGTAAGCGGAGTGATAAAAGGCATCGGCGTTGCCCCGTACCTGAAAATAGATGATGTTGAAGTTCGATTTGCGTGCCTGTTCAAAATAAGAGCGGATGTAGTTCCGGCTTTGCTCTGCCGTGCGTCCGGAGGCATAGTCGAAGCGGCTCATCCAAATGGCCCTGGCTTCATATTCTGGAAACGGTTTTTCGGAACAGGAAGCCGGAAATACCGAAAAAACGAGGAGCAAAACTGAAAAGATTTTCATATTGTATTCTGCCGTTTTGTGTTGAACTGGTAAATAAATCCGGAATTCTTAAATTAATAAAAAAACATTAAAAATTCGCATCAAATATATTTGACTTTTGTACAGATAAGAAATAAATTTGCCGTCTTTATAACGCAACTGATTCCGGCGTAGCTCAATTGGCAGAGCGGGTGGCTGTTAACCACTAGGTTGTAGGTTCGAGTCCTACCGCCGGAGCGAAAATAGCCTCGGTAT
>JAJRVZ010000283.1 GCA_024277055.1 Calditrichota bacterium | reverse complement strand
GCAATTATTTCTGGCAGCAGGCAGCCCTGAACGGTTCGGTCGATTCGCTTTACTGGGGTCTGAACTGGGAGGCGCGTTTTAATCAAAGCGATTATCAGTGGTACGATTACAGCAAAACCCTGGGTTACATCAGCATGGCCCGTACGGTCAGTAATACGCTACTGCGATTCGGCGGAAATCTTTCGGTCATGACCTACGACCAGCTGTCCTGGCTGGATAATTTCAAAACACAACTGTTTCTGACCGCCAACCGCTCCTTCCAAACCGGGACGACGCTGATGGGCGGTATTACCTACTCGTACAAATCCTATCTCGAGATGCAGCAGGGTCCCCGCTCCGCCGGTGGTTCCGATCAGTGGGAGGTCTGGTTGCGTCTTTCGCAATCGATAACGGAAAACAACGGTCTGGCCGTTCACTGGCAGCAGTCGATCCAATCGGCGCCGGATGTTCGTCATGCAGGAACACTTGCCTACAGTTACAGCGATGAATCGATGATTTTCGATGATCCTCTGGGTTACGAATTGTCGGCCATCGGCGGACAGTGGACGATGTTGCTGCCTTCCGATTTTATCCTGCGCAGCAGTTTTTATTACGGCGAAAAAACCTATTCGGCACAGGGCGTTTACACCGGTCCTGATACCTACGACGAATCCATCCTGCGTTTTGACAACTACCGTACTCTGCAAATACGGCTCGAAAAACCGCTGGAGTTCGAAGCTTTCAGAAATGTCCTTTTCAACGCTGTGGTCAATTACCGGTTCACCGACAACAATTCAAACAGTTACTGGTATCGCTACCGAAACCAGTTTGCGGCTTTTACTTTGCAGATGGAATTTTAGGAGGAATCCGTAAAATGCGTTCAGAAAAATTAAGAAAATTCAACTGGCGGGCTTTTACCAGCCTGTACATGACATTCTCATTTATAATCCTGCTGATCACCGGAATTTCCCTGTACATTGCCCCGCCCGGCCGCGTGGCGTTCTGGGTCAGCTGGAAATGGGTGCTGCTGGACAAGGAACAATGGCAGGCGGTGCACACGGTGTTTTCATTTCTTTTTGTAATGTTTGGCCTGCTGCACCTGTATTTCAACTGGAAACCGCTGCTGGCCTATCTGCGCAACCGCATTTCGGGCGCAACCGGAATCCGCCGTGAAACGCTCGGATCGCTGACACTGACCGGCCTGGTGTTTTTCCTGGTTGTATCCGATCTGCCGCCCGTTAATTACATAATGCTGTGGGGCGAAGAATTTTCCAACGCCTGGGAAACGCTGCAAAGTACGCCGCCGGTTCCGCACGCCGAGAAATTGTCCCTTACTGAATTCGCCGCTTCGCTGAATATTTCTTACGAAGCACTGGAAAAACGATTGCTACAGGAAGGCGTGAAAGTCGATTCGGCACAACAAATTGTACTCGACGTAGCCGGTAACAACGGACTGGCGCCGAGTCAAATACTGGAACTGATTGATCGCAGCGAACCGCAGGCACAGTTTGCCGCCGTTCGCCTGGGAGGCGGTTACGGCCGCAAAACCGTCGCGCAGATATGCGACGAATTTACCGTTGAGCCGGCAACGGCCCTGGCCCGTTTGAAAGCGCACGGTATTTCCGCCGCGGTTGATGAACCGGTTAAAGAACTGGCCTCCGAGCACAACCTGCTCCCGGTCAATCTTGTCGAAATAATTATCGATCAAAAAAGTATACCCCATACCTCCTCTGAAAAGAGTTGAAGATTCATCTTCAATGAGGTTGCGCCCGCCCCCCGTACAGGGGAGCGGGCATTTTTATTTCACCCCTCGTGGCTTGCATTATTGCCGCTGATTGACTAACATTTTTATCCCTAATCAGAGTTATCAACAAATATAAAGATGATGTTATGTTTTCATTCGACCTGATGATGATCTTACTTCCGATGCTGATTATCATGCTCGCAATTATCCTGGCCCGGCAACTTAAACGGAGGTAATTTGCAGCCGTAATTTATCCCCGGACCGTTCACCGGCCCGGAGATGTCCGTCGGTTAATCCTGCGGACCGGTTCCGGCGTTTTTCCAGGCCGGTTGGTAAGCCGTTTTACAACTGTACCTGAAAACACCGGCACCCCGTTTGCCGAAATGATAAAAAAAACGTATTTATCAATTGAGTAAAGGAAAACCGGTACGCAAATAGCGGAGGGAATATGTTCCGGAAATACAGATCGTTTACAATCATGTTTTTGGCAATCACGCTGTCCGCCAATATTCCGGCGCAGGAAACAAGAAGGGATACGCTCGGTTTTCCGGTTCTGCCGTTGCGCAGCGGCGACCGCTGCATAGTTTGCGGAATGGAACTGGGCGATGAGGGCATTGTCATTTTATTCAAGGGAAGACGCGTGCCGTTGTTCAATCACGACAAACTGCAACTTTTTCTGCAGGACCCCGACATCTATTTCAGAAAACTGCAGGCGCGGGGAGCCCTGTTCCAGGAAGATGCCACTGCCGCCCTGCCGTTGACCGGAGGCTGGCTCGGCTTGTCGTTTGTGGTACTGTTCGCCTTGATTTTCGGGGGTTTGAGCGTTCCGGTCGCTTTAAAAAAGGGCTTTTCACCGCTCCGCTGGTTTTTCATCGGCCTGCTGGGCAATGTGTTCGGTTTTCTTTACCTGCTCAGCCGTCCTGCTGAAAAAGCGACGCAACTGCCGCCGGGACTTTCAAAGATACCGGAAACTAATCCGCCCAAAAACTGTGAGGGCTGCGGAGCGGAATTACACCCATCCGCCGAAGAATGCCCGGATTGCGGTAAGCAGCAAACATTTGTTCAGGAATCGGAAGTAAAACGGGTCGGACTGCCCGTAAAAGAATGAGGCGATTATGTTCAAGACCATCGAAAATAAATTCAAAGCCATACTGGAAACCGCCAACACCCCCACACGCCGCCCGGCACTGAATAAAAACCGCGAAAGCAACATTCCCGGTTTGTACATCGTCGGCGACCTGGCCGGCGCTCCGGTGATTAAACTGGCCATGGAACAGGGGTATGAAACCGTCGGTCTTATTGCCGGCCTGATAAAAAATAAAAACCGTGACGGTGTTTTCGATATCATTGTTATCGGCGCAGGGGCCGCCGGGCTGAACGCCGCCCTCGCGACGCAGGAGCACCAGTTATCCTGCCTGGTACTGGAAAAAGGCAAAATCGCCAATACCATCGAGAATTTTCCCGAGGGTAAATGGGTGTATGCCGAACCGGATAAAATTCCGCCCAAGGGTAAACTGTGGCTGGACGGCGCCACCAAAGAAGACCTGATTGCCCGCTGGCACCAGATTGTGAAGGAAAATGATCTGAACATTAAATGCGAGGAAGCGGTAACCGGGCTGAGCAAAGACGGCGGGCTGTTCAAAGTGCAAACGGACAAAGGCAACTACCGGGCGCAATTCGTGGTGCTGGCTACCGGGCAAAGGGGCAATCCGCGCAAACTGAACGTGCCCGGCGAAGAGCAGGAGCATGTTTACCACCGTCTCTATTCGCCCCGCAAATATAAAAACGAAGACATCGTCGTGGTCGGCGGCGGTAACAGTGCCGTGGAAGCGGCGATCACGCTCAGCGAGCACAACCGCGTGGTGCTTTCGTACCGTGGCAGCGAATTCGGACGCATATTCAAGGACAACCGGCGAAAACTGGACGCGGCGGTCGCAGCCGGAAAAGTACAGATCGTTTTCAATTCGCAGGTATTACGCTTTGAACAGCAGCGGGTCGTTATCAAAATCGACCAGGGCGGACACGTGCAGGAAAAGGGATTCCCCATGCGGCACGCTTTTGTGATGATCGGCGCCGATGTTCCGGTGAAATTTTTGAAATCGCTGGGCATCAAACTGGAGAACGAATGGGAAGGCAGCCTGTGGCGTTCGCTTACGCTGGGATTCTGCGCGCTGCTGGGTGTCTGGTTCGCCGGGGGTAACACCGGTTTGATTTCCGAAATGAACACGACGGCCTTCGCCTGGGCCGGGGCTTTCGTGGCGCTGGCTTCGCTGGCGACGCTGATACAGTTCGGACGCAAAGGCGACCGCTGGGCATGGCTGGCGATTTCTTTCCTGTTGTGGTATTCGATCTACGGAATTAAAGTCGGTAAGGGAGAAGAATTCTGGCCTTTCCGCGGCTGGGGCTATCACGCTCTGTCGATGTTCGACCGGCCGTGGAGTTTCTGGTACACGGTGATCTACACAGCGCTGATGACCGGCTTCGGTCTGCAGGCATTGAAGCGCTGGGGACTGGACCGCAAAGACCGTTTCCAGGTATGGCGCTATATCAGCCTGCTCGGTTTCCAGTGGATATTCTTTTTCATGATACCCGAATTTCTGTTCAGCTGGGCGGTGAAATACCAGTGGCTGGGCAGCCTGGCACAGGACCCGGTTTTTGCCGATCAGGCCTGGCGCAGCTACGGCATCGTTTACGCCTGGCCGCTGTTTTTTTACACTTTTTTCTACGACCCGCACCGGATATGGGTAATCTGGGGCGTGCTGCTGACCTTTGTGGTCATTCCGGTTTTTGTGCTGTTCAACGGGAAACGCTACTGTTCGTGGATTTGCGGTTGCGGCGGTCTGGCCGAAACCTTCGGCGACCGCTGGCGGCACCTGGCGCCCAAGGGCAAAACAGCGATCAAGTGGGAATGGATGAACAGCCTCATCCTCGGTTTTGCCGTATTGGTTACGGCGGTTATGCTGGTAAAAGACCTTCACGGCATTTTCTACGACACGGCCGATTTTTCCATTAATTTCTACCGCATTCTGGCCGATGTGTGGCTGGTGGGTATTCTACCGGTTACCGTCTATCCCTTTCTGGGCGGCAAAGTGTGGTGCCGCTACTGGTGTCCGCTGGCCAAACTGATGCACATCATGTCCAAATTTTACAGCAAAGCGGGTATCAGCCGTTTTCACATTTTATCCAATGACAAGTGTATTACCTGCAACGAATGCTCGCGTTATTGCCAGGTCGGCATCGATGTGATGGCCTACGCACTGAAACAGGAAGTGCTGGACAATGAAACCAGTTCCTGTATCGGCTGCGGCATCTGCGTCACCGTCTGCCCGATGGATACGCTGTATTTCGAAGCAAAAGGAACTACCGGAAAAGAAAAAAAGTAAATCTATTTACAGCGATAAATATTGACTGTATTTTATTGAAAATTGGCACGGGAGATCGGAAAGGCCGGAAATATGCAGATTTTATGGGATTAAATTAAAATGTATTTCAGAGAACATGGTGTTCCTCATTTCCATGCAATATATAGCGAATATAACGGGGTATTCGAAATCGAATCGCTGGAAATGATCGAAGGAGATCTTCCGGCTAGAGCACAAAAACTAGTAAAGGAATGGGCCAAAAACTATCAGAAAGATTTACTTTTGATGTGGAACGAACAAAAGTACAAAAAGTTACCAGGATTGGAATAGCGTTATGAATTTTCCAAAAATAAAAAATGTAAAAGCATCAGATGATTATAAACTTGAAATAACATTTGAGAATGGAATTGTAAAAATATATGACTGCAAGCCATTATTGGCAGATGAATCTTTTAAGCCGCTTGAGGACAAAATTCTGTTTAAAAATGTTTCCACAGACAAATTCGGATACGGTATCATCTGGAGTGAACATTTGGACTTAAGTGAATCTGAACTCTGGATAAACGGCAAGTCTGTTTAAACTATATTGCATTTATCACACAAAACCGAATGAAGAATAAACAAATAAATCCCCGCGAAATCGACAATAAATTTAACAAAAACATAATGCACGGATAGGTCTGCTGATGAACACTCCGGACAGAAATCGAAACGGGTTAATGTTGATTTTAATTTTTGGATGATCCTCCTGATGTATAAAGAGGCGAAGAAGATCAGGGTGACCCGACAATCGATCATCAAAGTCTGGCTGGCGGAGCGGCTGAAGGAAGTTGCCGGTTACCCCCCCGGACGCTTTCTTGTATCGGCCGCGGCATCTGCGTCACCGTCTGCCCGACGGATACGCTGAGAAGCAACAACCGGCAGGTGAAATTACCAGAATTTTTTTATATAAGGAAAGGTTTCAAGTATACAGGAAGGCTTTCATATATATGGGAACATATTTGTGTCTTGATTAGGCATCTAATCGATATATCAGGGCGAAATGAACAAAATATAAACCGATTTTTAAGTCTTCTTAAAATTATGTTAATGGTCGCTGGTTATTCTTCCGCTTCGGCAAATGATAGAGATATTGCAGAGAATTAAAAAAACTGAAGGAAGTAAGCCCTGACAACCGTAACAACTCGGACCGGCAATAGATACTTCAATTCGTATCGCCCGGCTTGGTCATCTGCTTCCGGCCTCTTCCACTCACACCCAAAGCGACGGTCACTTTTTTCATGAGCTTTTACGAATAAAATACAGCGCGGTTATATCGTCACTCTGCGGTGTATCACCGGTGAAATCATTGATGTCTTCTATCAGTCCTTCGATAAAATCTCCGGCGCAGACACCGTGGTTATTCAACAGAAAATTTTTCAGCGGGCGGATATCGTCATATTCTTCTTCAGCGGCATTCATTGCCTCGGTTACACCGTCGGTGTAGAGCAACACACTGTCTCCGGGACCGAGCGTTGTTTTCGCTCCCTCATAGGGAAAGGCCATACGCATCATACCCAGCGGAATGCCGCCGGTTTTCAGTTCGTCAACCGTCCGGTTCTTACGCAAAATATAGGTGGGATTGTGTCCGGCGTTAACGGATTCAACCGTACCGGTTTTCGGATCGAACAAAGCGAAAAAAGCGGTGATATATTTTTCAACCGTAGCCGAATCGAAAATTACTTCATTTAACCGTTGTACAAGCGATTCCAACTCGAAAGGGCTTTCGACATAGGCATGTGCGGAGGCATGCAGGGTACTGACCAGCAAACCCGCCGCCACACCCTTACCCGAAACATCGGCCATAACGAGCAGAAAGCGTCCGTCCTTCAAAGGGATACAATCGTAATAATCACCCCCGATAAATTTCGTCGGAATGTTGATACCGCAAAGCTCATAGCCTTCAATGTCGGGCAGTTCTTCGGGGATGAGTTTTTTTTGAATCGAACCGGCCACGGATATTTCCTGGTCGATTAATTCCTTTTCCAGTGATTGCTGGTGAAGATAATGATTTTCAAGCGAAACATGTACCTGCCGGGCAAAAGCGTCCAGCAGTAATTGATCGGTGCCGTCAAATTCAATGATGCCACGGCGGCTTTCCTTTTCAAACAGGTAAAAAGTGTATTTTTTACCGCCGAATTTAAAACTCGTCGAAATCGTGTAACTTTCATTATTCACGGGTGCGGATATAATTGCATCCGGGAACCAGAGTTTTTCCACCACCCGTCGCCCCTGTTTCACGCGCAGCATCCCGCGTGAAGCATTGGTCAGCGCCAAAACACGTTCCAGTGCCAGTTCCAGCAGCTGCTTACCCTCCCGCAGACGCGCCACTTCAATGCCGGTGTCGATGAGGCTGTTCAGTTGCAGCACCCGATGATTCAGCGAAAAAATAAGCTGCTTTTCTTTTTCACGGGACATGATGAACTGGTAGGCACTGTTCAGCTGTTGCAAAAAAAACTGTAATGAAATTCTGTCGCTTTCCGAGAAAGAAGTCTTATCCAGTTTTTTCCCGATCAGAATCCCAAACCGTCCCCGGTCAAAAACAGGTAGAATGATGGAAATTTCAAAATTACTATAATTGATAGTGTTGATACCGAAACTGTTTTCTTCCGCAAAGTAATGCAGACACTCCTCCGAACAGCCGTTTTTGGAAAACAGGTTTTTCCAATCCTTATCGTTTCGTGCCTTAAAAAAAACCGCCGCATCAGTCACCAGCAGGTTGCCGCGCAAAATTTGAAAAAAACTTTTCGCCAGTTGTTCCAACGACTTCGATTTGCTCAGATGGGTAAAACTTTCCTGAAAGGAGTTTGCCTGCAATTCGAGGCGTTCCAGTATATTCTGCACAGGTGGTTCCTATTATGAAGTAAAGCTTTGAGCGGCGCTGTCGACCGTTTTTTCATTACCGGCAAAGTTAAACAGCCCCATAATGGTCAGGGTTTTTTCGATAGCCGGTTCCAGGTTCGTGAAAATCAGTTTGCCTTTCACATCGTTCAGTTTTTCAATGACTTCAATCAGGAAAGAAATACCGATCGAATTAACAACCTTGCTTTGCTCAAGATTGATAATGACTTTTTTGATCCCCCGGGAAAAATGCTTCTCAAATTCCTTTAAAATCGTTTCCCCTCCCTCATTGTTCACATACCCGAAAGTATTTAGAACAAGGATATCGCCTTTCAGTTCTGAAGTAAGTTTAAAATTTGCTTCCATTTTTGCTCCTGTTATGCCAAATTTTTTATTAATGTTATTTTTGTACCATTGTCATTGGATTCAATCAGAAAATCATCCGACATGGTTTTCATCAGTTTAAGTCCCCAACCGCGTTTATGGTCGGTTCCCAGTTTTTTTCTGATATCCGGCTCCTCAACTTCTCCGGTCGCAAATCCCTTACCGTAATCACGCACAAAAATGATCAGTTTTTTCAGCGTCATCGTGAATTCAATCCGTACACGCGGATTTTTCTCCCCGGAATGCTCAAAGGCATTGATTACCGCCTCGTTTACCAGAATGTGTGCTTCGCTGATTTTATCATCAGCAATACCCAGAAATTTTGCCATGCGGTCCATACCTTCGATGGCTACCAGCTCAATATCGGGGATTTTAGGCAGGGTCATTTTAAGTTTGATGTTTTCTTTCATCCGGACTCCTGTTTTAAAGGGATTTATTCATAACTATTTCTTCCGACATGACTAACGAAAAAACCAGGTGGCCGATTCCACCAGGAGTTAAGATTTAACTTTTATTACCACAAAAGTCACATCATCATCCGGGGCCGAGTTATTGCCCCAGGCCGTTCCTTCACTTGTAAAAAAACTGATAATCTCTGCGGGTTCTTTTTCGGCCACATCTTCAAACCCGTTGCGAATACGTTGGTAGCCATACATTTCTCCTTTGCCGTTTTTCAATTCCGGGAGGCCGTCGCTCATCAGCAAAATGGTATCACCGGGATTTAACAGGGTATCCTTTATTTCATAGGGAAATGTTTCCATCGTACCCAGCGGCATGGCCTTGAACAGATGCTCTTCCACCACCCGCGTATCACGGCGGAAAATAAAAGACGGCGGCATTCCGGCGGTGGACATCTCCATTTTATCACCTTTTATTTTTAACATGGTCAGGCACATGGACATTTTGCCCATATTGAGCTGCTTGATACAGCGGGTTATTTCTTTAAAGGAAAACAAAATATCCGGGTTGGGGGCGTAGCTGTTAAACAGTGATTTGGCGGCGGTAACCATCGTGCCGGCTTTCATGCCATGACCGGTAGCGTCACCGATTACTACGGTGAGCGTACCTTCCAATCCAACATGGAAGTCGTAATAATCGCCGCCGACTTCGGTGGCGGTTTGCATATACACGGCGATATCAAGATTGGGTAATTGCGGCAGTTCCTTCGGCAGCATGGAGAGTTGCAACTGGCGCGCCTCTTCCAGTTCTTTTGATTTTCGCGCGTTTTCAGCCTCGGCAATCCGCGCACGGAGTTCAGCCTCTTTAATTTTTGCCGCTTCTTTTGCCCTTTTCAGTATCCGTCTTCTTTGAACCCGATCCACACTGAAAATTCCGAGCGCCAGAATTACAACATAAAAGACATAGGCCATGGTCGTTCGCCACCATGGTGGTAATATCGTAAGGGCAATTTTCTTTTCATTAACATTCCATACACCATCACCGTTGGCGCCCTTTAACCGAAATACATATTCCCCGGGTTCCAGGTTTGTAAACGAAGCGAATCTTCTGTTATCATAAACCCATTCATCATTCAGCCCATCCAGTTTATAGGCAATTTTATTTCGTTGGGGTCTGGAAAAATGTATCACGGCAAAATCAAATGAAATATCATTTTGATCGTATGACAAGGTGATTTCATCAACTTCATTAATATCTTTCTTAATGGGTGAATTATCGGCATTAGCGTTCACGGAATGGTTTGATATTTTTAAATTATTGATTACGACATCCGGCAGGGATCGGTTTAATTTTCCCGAGTAAAAATAATTCAAACCGTTAAATCCGCCAAAAAACATTTCGCCGTTCGCGGCTTTCCAGCCGGCCCTCGTGAAACTATATCCCTGCAAGCCATCAGCCACATCAATATTGATAAATGTGTATTTACTTTCTCCGGGCGTTTTAATAATTTTTGTCAGACCGGCAATACTACTCATCCACATATTCCCATAATTATCTTCCTGAATGGATAGTGTTGAATTGGTGGGCAGACCGTCCTGATCCGTGAACATTGTGAATTTATCCGACGGGGTATAAAATTCCACCAAACCTCTGTTGGTACAAAACCACACCGTTCCGCTGTTATTCTCAAGAATATCATTGATTTGATAATTTCCGTCGGTTTCGAACAGGCTGTTCAAATTATATTTTTTATATGAATTGTCCTTCAAATTATATTTAAAAATATTTCCCGTAACGGTTCCGATCCATAATATATTTTCAAATTTTTTACTCAGGAAAATTGACGGGACATTTTCCAGAGGGATATAGTTCTTTCTGCTGTTTTCACTGTCAATCCGGTCTGACAATTCCCTGAATTGATTATCATCGATTTGTACGACCTGTATCCCCCACAAAAGTGAATCCGCCGGCGCTCCAACGTTCCATGCACCGTACGAATGTCCGACGTCCGATTGATAACGCAGTGTATAAGTGCCGGGTTCGAGGGTCAGGCATGCGGCTTCTATTCTGTTTTTTATTCCGCCCCCCAGATAAAAGGTATTGCGTATGGTTTTCATGGACCAAATCGTATCACCTGCGGAATCCTGAAGCCAGCCCCAGTCCCACATTAAAATATCGGTATCAGACAAACCTTCCCCTGCGGCAAGTATTAAGACTTTGCTTTGTTCAGCAACCTCAAATTGTTTTTCTATGTCCTTTCGTTCACCCACTTTCAGAATTGACGCCAGTGTATTTTTACCGATTTGTGATTTTATCCCGTTAAGAAGTTCCGAACTGTATTTCCGGTTCATTAATGACGGAATTCTTCTCAAAACATTACCGCCGGGTATAAATAAATCCACACCATGGGGCGTGGCCAGATATATTCTTCCGGTAGCATCGATCTGAATATCATTGATTCTGAAGATATATGTAAGCCCTTTGTTTTCTTTGAGGTAACTTGAAAATACTTTTCGATTTTTATCGAACCTGACCAGCGCGCTATCCGTTCCAATCCACAAATTATCGTTCACATCAATGGTCATCACATCGATTCTATCGGAGCTTAAAGAGTTGGAATTTTCCGGCTGGTAATGGAAATGCTCCGTTTTGTTTTGTTTAATATCATATTTAAACAGACCTATTCCCCTGGTCCCGACCCAGAGTTCATCCCTGTTTTTTTCACTGGTTACAACGGCTGTAATCATGTCGGCCGAAACATTATTGTTTTTGTATTCAGGCGGAATCTGATAAATATTCAGCGGCTCTTTTTCGGGATCTACCTTGTTGAGGCCGTTGTTTTTCGTACCGGCCCAGATAATGCCGAATTTATCTTCATACAACGCGACAATTTGCGAACCGACAATCGAACCGGGCTTAGTGGTATTCGGCATGAAATGCAGTTTTTCATCGGATACCGGGTTGTAACGAAACAAACCTTCTTTCCAGGTTGCAAACCAGAGATAGCCGTTTTGATCATTTATAATTCTGAGGGTCAACGCATTTTCTGGAGGTGTTTTATAGGAACTGAATAAATCAATATCTGTGATTGTGTTTTTAGACGGGTCAATCAATCGAACCCCGAAAAAGTCCCCAATCCATATTCGATTAAATTCATCTTCATAAATGGCAAAAACCGTTTTCGATCCCGGAACTGATAATTTTTCATCTTTAAAAAATTCCGATTTATCTTCATCGAAAAAATAGATGCCCTCATCCGAATCGGTAACTAAAATTCTGCCATCATGCGTTTCAATAATTCCCTGCGGCCAATTCCAGTCAGTCTGTGCAATGCTGCCGTTTTTATATAACAGCCGTGCCACATTGTCCTCGGAATCAATAATATAAACGCCGTGAAACCGGGTGCCGATCCAGATTCTGTGTTTTGAATCTTCAAAAATAGTCCAGATTTGTATCGTGGCTGAAACACTGCCATTGTCAACTTCAATCGCTTTGAAATTATCCTTATCGCGGTTAAAAATTGCAATGGTTCCTTCTCCTCCTATCCACAACCTGCCTTTATGATCCTCCATTAAACTATATACCGTATTTATCGGAATACTTGTCGTATCACCCGCGATATTCTTATACACCTTGAATTCATACCCATCATATCGGTTCAGGCCGTCATCCGTTCCGATCCATAAAAAACCGTATTTATCCTGCAATATACAATTTGCCGCCGGATTCGACAGACCGTCTTTAACTGAAAAATGCTCGAAAAGAAGATTCTCCTGAGCCGTTGCAGGAACGGCAAATACAACGATTACCACCAGAATGCTTACATACCTTTTCATATACACTTCTCACTTTCTACATAATGAATCGTTTCAACACTCTTCAGGACTCCCTCTGGCAGGTACCGTGTATTCAATTGACGCATACGATTTATCCTCTTTTGTTATATGGAATGCAGAGCCTGAATTACCATTATGTAATCGACGAATCCAATTTAATCCCGAAATATTCCCGTTTGATCACCGATTCGACCGCATCTTCAAACGGCTTCGACGGCTGTCATTTTACTATTCAGGTGATCGGCGTCCCCTATCGACCTTTCCCGCTATATAACCGGAACCCGCCCGGCAGTTAGCAACCATGTATTTACCACCTGCTTTCGTCCGGAACAGACGGCATGCTAATCAGCCCGCAGCTTTGTCACAATTCGCATATAAACAACCTGCCGGGATTTCCTTCTGATTTGCTGTTTCCAATACCGATATGCTAAGGAAAGATGGTACTGACAGGGAAACAGAATGCTTTGCCACTTGCCGGCCGGCTGGCATATAATATTTCAAAAAAATGACGAGCGTGATCCTCCGAGATACCAAACCGATATCGCCGTTTCGATCCGATCAGACATAAAAATACCGCCTCTCATGTTTCTGTCGTCGCAGTACGGGGTATTAATGATATTTGACCGAATGGCACTATGTATCCGGACAGGTCAAAAACAGCGACAACACAAAGGTGACCGATATATTCTTTCAGGGTTTCACTGCAACGTAAATCAATTTTTCATTAAATTAGAATATGTTTCATCCGTTGGTGAGTTCAACTGAAATTACCGGATAGAAAAGTCATCGGAGGAAAGAATTAACGACAAATCCGGAAAGAAAGGAAAATCCGACATGTGGTTGAAAGTAGTTGTATTTATACTTGTCATTGTTGCGTTCGTGATCACGGCAGCGGTATTCTACGGCAAAAACAACTGGCGTTTGCAAACGAAGGAATTGTATGCAGAAATGGAAGCGGCTCGCCAATCGCTTGCGCTGAAATCGTATGATTCACGTATATCGGACGACCTGCCCGAACCTGTACGACGGTTCTTCCAAACCGTTTTAAAAGAGGGACAGTCGTTGGTTACGGCAGTAAACCTGGAGCACACCGGCACTTTTAATATGAGCGAGTCCGGAGAGCAATGGAAAGTTTTCAGGTCAACCCAGCGTGTAATTGTCCGGCGTCCAGGTTTCGTCTGGGATGCCCGTATTCAAATGGCACCACTGATGACCGTACACGTTCACGATGCCTATGTGGCAGGCAGAGCTGTTCTTACAGCGAAGCTATTCGGTTTGCTGACGGTTATGAAACAACCCGACACACCGGAACTGGCGCAGGGGGAATTGATGCGCTTTTTTCCGGAGGCTGCATGGTATCCGACCGCCCTTCTCCCCGGTCAGGGGGTAACCTGGGAAGCAATCGATGACGCACGGGCACGTGCCATACTCCGCGATGGTAATACGAATATAAACCTTGTGTTCCGGTTCGATGAGCAGGGATTAATCAGCACCGTACATTCCGACGGCCGCTTTCGTGAAGTTGATGGAAAACTGGTAAAAACCCCGTGGCAGGGACGTTTCTGGGATTACGAACGGCGTGACGGCATGCTGATTCCACTTGAAGCGGAAGTGGCCTGGCTGCTGCAGGATAAACCCAAACCGTACTGGCGCGGAAGAATCCGGCGAATCGGGTACGAATATGCCCGATAATCGTGTATTTAGCTTTCGCTCTCCGGGGTTCCCGGAAAAGGGAATACGCCAAACAAAGAGAAGAAAGCGGCGACAAAAGTAGTCGTCGTACAAAATGCACAAAAAAATAAAAGATCAAATCTCATCAGACCAGCAAGAAAACTGAACGGAAAAGACATGAGAGCATATTTAAACTTTTTTACGATTCGTAATTTTTTCGTAAATGAATCCCAACCTGTTTATTAATCAGGTCTGAAGCACAGTGATATTCCTTGTTGGCCAGTATCTATTTTTGTAAATGTACCGTATGAGCAAAATAAAAATATATTTGATCCGGATTCCGATTTTATTTTTCACGCAGGGGATGTTCCGGATTTATTAAAAAATGTTCCGGATGAATTTGCCAAACTGGTTGTAGCTTCCCCACCTTATAATCTCGGAAAAGCTTATGAAAAAAAAATTACATATTGATAAATATTTAATTCAACAAAAATGAATCATCAGGGAATGTGTTCGTGTTTTGGATAAAAATGGAAGTATCTGCTGGCAAGTCGGTAATTTTGTCGATAACGGGGAGATCGTTCCATTGGACATTTTATTGTATCCTATTTTCACAGAATTCGATTTACATCTTAGGAACAGAATTATTTGGCATTTTGGCCATGGATTACATGCTTCGAAAAGATTTTCAGGCAGATATGAAGTTATTCTCTGGTTTACGAAGTCGGATACCTATACGTTCAATCTTGACGAAATTCGGATTCCTCAGAAATATCCTGAAAAAAAGCATTTTAAAGGGCCGAAAAAGGAAATGTTATCCGGGAATCCTTTAGGTAAAATCCAGGCGACATCTGGGAGATTTCGAATGTTAAAGCCAATCATATTGAAAAACTATTCACCCTTGCCAATTCCCGATTGAATTGATTGAGCGATCAGTACTTTCATTAACCGATATTGGAGATTGGGTTTTTGATCCTTTTATGGGAGTTGGATCAACGGCGATAGCATCATTAATTCATGGTCGACATGTAATGGGCGCAGAACTAATGAGAGAGTATATTGAAATCACGAAATCGAGAATTGAATCGGCGGAAAAGGGATTAGTCAAGATTCGACCAATGGACAGAGATATCTTCGATCCAAATTCACCCAAAAAAAATAAACCTCCCAAAACCGTACGCATTCAGTCAATAAAAAAACAACCCGATCTTTTTCAAAAAAACGAACAATTAGTATATGAAATTGAACGGCTAAAACGACATTTTCCTGCCGTCCCTGTCAAAGTTATCGTAATAGACGAAAATGATAATTAAATTCTGTATTATTTCCCGATTATTACTGTCACCGGTATTTTTAATATTTGCTTTTACAATCTCCATTTTCACTACTACCCTGCGCATTGCACTGGTTATATCTCGGGACATCCAAATGGATTACAAAAGGGTCAAAATTTAAAATATCTGAAAATCCGGCCTTTTAAAAGCGAATAGTGTTTTAAAATACGAATATTTTGAAGATATTCTTAACAGATCATATTAACGGTTTCTGTCATATGCAAACGCGATTTCGGGATCAGTCCAATTCCTGTAAAGGTTGGTCATCGGCGCTGTCATCGACCCAAAAGAGCTGAAGCGGGAAGTGGCCTGCCAATTGTTCTTTGTCGGTTATAAACAACGTGTAATAGTGATCGCTTTGCAGCGAAAGCGTGGAGGAGTATGTTTCGAGTTGGTTTTCCGGGCGGCGCAAGACGGTTGCATGGTAGTCCCCTGCCGGCAACTGCTGGAACTCACGAAAGTTTTTATAGGCTACAGCGCTGAATACGGTTGAATCGGATGCATTTCGCAGTTTGAAATCGACCGTATCGGCCGTTTGTGAAAGATGCAGAAAACGAATATGGGTGCTTCCGTCAGCCGTCATGGCTTCGCCGGGAAACCAGTACTGCAGGACAATATTATTGCGCAGGGAAATGAACAGACTGTGTTGCCCGTTTTTGTTCAAAGTCACGTTGCTCGAAAAGAACACCGCATTGGTGTTGCTGAAAGAAACGGTTAAAAGCCTCGTACCCGATGGTGCAGAAACAAATCCTGACGATGAAAACGAATCCAGACTTTGCACGATCTTTCTGTCGTTCAGGGAAAGTGTAACCGGTGCCTGGTCAAAATTCAGGTTAACCAGACGCAGGCGGGCGTCATTTGTCGTTGACTGCACGGGAGAAGCATCGGGAGTACAGGCGACAAGAATTGTTATTGCTGCAAGAAATGCCGGTATAATTCGTTTCAAATTCAGCCTCCTCACTTTATTTTGAACTTTCTGTTAATTTATTGTTTAATTCGGCAATATACTTTTCAGAGATTTCTATAAAAGCCAAATTCAGTTTTTTAAATAAAAATGTCCCGAAATGTCATTAAGGAATATCTAAAATATTTTGGAAAATAAAAAAAAAATTTTGACTTTACGACTCAATTGTATTAAATCTGTTACCAATTTAAGGAAGTTTAAAAATAATCAAATTTCTGGAGATAAAAATGCCGACGAAAATTGTAAAAGTTCCGAATATTTCTTGCGGACATTGTGTGGATACCATCGAACGGGAATTATCAGAATTAAAAGGGGTCATTTCCGTAAATGCCGAATTACCAACCCAATCGGTAAGCGTAACCTGGAATGAACCGCAGACCTGGGAATCGATAAAAGCAGTAATGGAAGAGATCAATTATCCTCCTGAAGATTAATCCCTCCAGATTCGATTAAGTAATGAAATATGACTGAAAAACAGATTCTTTTGCCGGTGCGGGGAATGACCTGCGCCAATTGCGCCGCAACCATTGAACGCACTCTGAAGAAAAAAACCGCGGGGGTTTCCGACGCCGCCGTTAATTACGCCACTGAAATTGCGACGGTCACCTACGATGCGGACAGTACGGACGTACCATCCATTATTGCGGCCATAGAAAAATCCGGGTACGACGTTGCCCTCGAAGAAGTGGAGATTCCGGTAACCGGAATGACCTGTGCCAACTGTGCGCTGACCATAGAGCGCACTTTGAACAAAAAAACGCCGGGTGTGCTGGAAGCCAGTGTTAATTTTGCCACAGAACATGCCGTGGTGCGTTATTTGCCCGGAATCGCCGATCAAAAAGTTATAGTCAGCGCCATAGAAAAAGCCGGTTATGGTGTTGCCGAAACTGCCGCAGCAGGCAGTGATGAAGATCCCGAGGCCATCGCCCGACAGCGGGAGATCCGCAGCCAGACTCTGAAATTCTGGAGCGGAGTGGCCTTTGCCCTGCCGTTGTTCTTGTTCAGCATGGGCCGGGATTTCGGATTGCTG
>JAJRVZ010000282.1 GCA_024277055.1 Calditrichota bacterium | reverse complement strand
CGGTGGGAATCCGTGGCAGTAACCGTCCTGGTCGACACGATCAATTGACCGCCGTCGGGCATAGCGTCCCGTGCATTCACGCAGAGATTTGTCAAAATCTGTTCGATCATTGTCTGGTCCGCCAGTACCAGGGGCAGCTCTTCCTCAAGTGATAATTGCAGTTCAATGTGCTCACCAAGGAAACGTTGCAGAAATTTTTGCATTTCGATAATTATTCCGTTCAGGTTCATCGGGAAAAACGCCGGAGTCTGATTCCTGCTGAAAGACATTAATCGGCGAACAAGATTGGCTGCTCCATCGGCTTTCTTGATGATGGCATTCAGGTGCTTTTGAACCGGATGTCCCGGGTCTGACTGCCGTTGGGCAAGTTCCGCAAATCCAATAATTCCCGCCAGCACATTGTTAAAATCATGAGCAATTCCGGCGGACATCTGGCCGATGATTTCCAGTTTCTCCATTTGCTGCATATCCGTAATTTGGCTGTCGGGCCGGATCACCAGTAAGCCAAAGGGAAAATCGTTTTCTTCAACAACAACCGCTTTGATTTGAACTTTCATCGTTTCTTGGCCCTGAAGGATCAGCATACTTTTGAACCGCACCGGTGTTTTCGAAAGCAATACGGACTGCAATTCGGGAAAGAAATTCGATAAGGGTTTACCGACAATTTTCTCCTCGGAAAGCCCCAGAAATTCACAGAGTACGGTCGAAACTTTCAGTATATCTCCCGGACGCTGATTTTCATTTATTTCAAACAATAAAGATTTTTCATTTGTCAGTTCAAAGAAATTGAATATCACGGATTGTGGAAGCACATTTTGCAAAGCGCGATCAATCATTGCCAGACTCCGCAATCAGTATACACCGGATGTAGTATTTGTAGGATAAATTGGATGATATCAAACATGTTTCCTGGTAACCGTACATGTTATTGGCTTCTTCCATGAATAGCACGGAATTCTAAAAGACATTTTCGGGCATGAGGAACTATTCTTTAGATTTGGACTTTTGTGTGCATCATATTGGGAAAACAGCGACCGGGTTTATGAAACGAATAATACCGGTTTGAATTTAACCGGGTGAAATATGTGAAACAGCACCTCTGTCCCGAATCGATCAGCATAATTTAAAATAAAGATATTATGCCGGGAAGCCGAAATATGCTTTATACCCGGTTCACTAAAAGAGTATTCAATGGATTATGAATATATGGAAAACGACCTGGAAATCCTGAATGAATTTGTTCAGGAAAGCAAAGAATCGATCGAACAGGCTGAACAAACCCTGATCGGTCTGGAACAAGTGATTATTGCCGGGGATAAAATCGATTCAGATGCCATAAACAGGATTTTCAGAACTTTTCATTCAATCAAAGGGAGTGCGGGGTTTATCGGTCTGCCATTGACGAGCAAAATCACGCATAAAACCGAATCGGTTCTCGACCAACTCAGAAAAGGTAAAACCGAACTGAATAAAACACATATCAGTGTATTTCTTGAAGTATGCGATTTATTTAATTGTTTGTTAGATCATCTTTCCGAAAAGCATTCGGAGAGTGGATTTAACACCCCTTCAGAAAAGCTGATACAGCGACTCGATGAATTCATAATTCCGGAAAAGGAAGGACAGGTAAAAAAGGGGAAAAGGAAAAAGCCACTTAAAAAAAAATCTAAATCGGATAAGCAAAAGAAAATTTCTGAAAAGGGGGAAAACAACGGCACGCAACTCGAACCGGACAGGGTTGGGCAGTTTATTCCGGAAGCCGGGGAATTACTGGATGAAATTGAGTCGAATCTGCTTGCACTTGAAAAACAGCCTGAAAATCCACAATTCTGTGAAGTTGCCCTCCGGGCTATGAATAACCTGAAAGAATATTCGGAAGCCTGTAATTTACAGGATATTGCGTTGATCTGCCGGCATGAAGGAGAATTCCTGAATTCTGTTCATAGCGGGAAAAGGAAAGCAACAGCAGAGAATTTTGCCTTCATGCTGGAGATACTCGAGTTTATAAAAAACGCCGTCGAAAACGTTGCCCGTGGAGGAACTGCAAGCATTCCCGGCAAACAGGCGCTGATAGATCTGATGCAGGAAACTATTTCTGTACCTGAATCGGGTGTTTCCGATTCAAAAAGAACGATTGATTCCGGACAGAAAAAAAACGGTGAGAATAATGACTTGAATACCCGGCCACAAGCGTCCGCTGCTTCTTTTCCCAACCGGAAAACCGATGAGGTTATCCGGGTTAATGTGAATAAACTGGATTCATTAATGGATCTGGTAGGAGAGCTAGTTATTGCCGAATCCATGCTGACCCGGTACGGGGATTCTGCCGAACATGATGTCCCGGAGTTTGAAAAATCCCTTTTACATCTGCAGAAAAATATAAAAGAATTGCAGGAGCTGGCAACTTCGATGCGAATGATACCTCTTGCCGGGTTGTTTCGTAAGATGAAAAGGCTTGTGCGTGATATTTCATCAAAAAGCAATAAACGGGTTGATTTGATTATCCGGGGAGAACAGACAGAAGTTGACCGATCCGTAATAGAGCATATATCCGACCCGCTGGTACATATTTTACGAAATTCGGTTGATCATGGTATTGAATTACCGGAAGTAAGAGAAAAAAAGGGGAAACCCGGCAACGGTCAGATTATACTGGAGGCAAAGCAAGTCGGTGGGGAGATCAGGATCGCAATAAGTGATGATGGCTCCGGTCTGGACAGAGAAAAAATTCTGGCCAGGGCAAAGGAAAGAAAAATGATTTCCGAAAAGGATTCCCGGCCCGGTGATGACAAAATATGGTCGTTAATTTTTACACCAGGGTTTTCCACTGCCGGTGAGGTGACAAGCATTTCAGGGCGCGGGGTGGGAATGGATGTGGTAAAACGAAATGTTGAAAAAATTCGGGGAAGAGTTGAACTCCGGAGTGAATCGGGAAAGGGAACAACAATTACCCTGCGCATTCCGTTAACCACTGCCATCGTGGATGGAATGTTGATGCGTGTTGATACGGCACTGTATGCAGTTCCGATGCTTGACATTAAAGAAACCTTAAAGCTGGAATCCGACGATTTGACTTGCCTGATGGATGGTCAGATTGTCGCGAATATTCGCGGCAAATTAATTCCGGTAATAAAAATAGACGAATTGCACGGAATCCGTCGCAAGAAACCATTGCATCCGAATGAGGGGGTTTATGTGGTTGCAAGTAGTATTGATGAACAGGTATGTTTTTATGTTGATGAACTGATAGGTCAAAAACAGCTGGTAATTAAACCGTTACCATCCTATATCGGTAAAATTGAGG
>JAJRVZ010000281.1 GCA_024277055.1 Calditrichota bacterium | reverse complement strand
CTACCAGATCATTTTATTGGCCGCGCAGCACGACGAATACAAATTTAAACTGCTTACGGCTCCGGCCTGGATTGATATCGATCACAGCAGCGGGCTGGTTATCGGAAAACCGGAGAACAAACATGTGGGGAGTTACAAAATCGCAATTCGCGTGGAATCCGGCAGCGGCGCTCATGATATTCAGGAATATGAACTGACCGTATTCAAGGGGAATAATGAGCGGGAGGGCAAACCCTTCGCTTCGAAAAGATCCATAGATTCGTCGGCAAAACTGATTGTTTCGCAGCCGAATAAGCTGGCTGTGGCGGATGAACTTTATGCGTACCAGGTTGTTGTTTTCACGGAAAAAGCGGAACAGATCAAATACAGGCTGGAGAAAGCGCCGTCGTGGATGGAGATCAACGGCACGAACGGGCTGGTAATCGCCAAACCATCCGCCGGAGACACGGGCGTTCATGAGGTAGCAATCCGCGTGGATGCTGCAAGCGGTATATTCGATACGCAAAGATTCGAGCTTCCGGTGCACAGAAAAGGGCAAAAGGGAAAAGATGCAGCGCTATCATTCAGACCTTCCGTTTCCGATAAGAAAAGAGATTCCGGAATATTGATTGTTTCCGATCCTGTTACCGTTGCCTCGGTTGAGGCGCCCTATAAGTATCAGGTAATTACTTTTGCCACTACGGCAACGAATCTGAAATTCAAGTTGAAATCGGCGCCATCATGGCTGAGGATTAACGGTGAAAGCGGTTTGATTTTCGGGAAGCCGGATATATCCGATGCCGGAAAACATTCCGTGAAGGTGACGGTTGAAACAGCGGAGGAGGCGACGGCGTCACAGTCCTATGACATTAATGTATCGTTCAAAAGCGGAAAACCGGTCGGAAGTAGTTCACCGGCGCCGCACTCTTTTGCTCTGAATCAGAACTACCCGAATCCATTCAATCCCACGACGCGGATTGATTTCACACTGGCTGAAAACCGTGTGGTAAGTATCACGGTATTCGATGTTACCGGACGGGTTGTGGCAAAACCGCTACAGAGAAAAGTTCTTGAAGCGGGCAGACATAGTATCGATTTTGACGGATCACAATTGTCCGGCGGTGTCTATTTCTACAGTTTGCAGGCGGGTGCCTTCAAATCCACCAGGCGAATGATGCTCGTTAAATAGATCAATCGCCTTTGTCTCGCCGGGGAATTTTACCGGCTACGGTACACGACGGCTTACGCTTCCTGCCCGGACCGATCGTCCCGACCGTGGCCGGTTTCTGACATCAGGTTAAAGGTATATTAATTCCGGACGGTTTATTCTGTTTGTATAAGGAATTTAAATCAGGCCGGGGAAGTTTGAAATACCTGCAGCCCCGGGAAGGAAAAGATACCAGGTTATTATCAGTTCGGAAAAATAAATACCCGAAGAGATCGGGTTAAAATCCTGTTTATAGCGGGTGACAACAAAGCGGATGTTTTTTTAAATTCAAAGATTTAAATATATTGTTTATGACCGGATCCGGTTAAAGATTATGAAAAAAAATTCAATCATCGGGTACAAAATTATATATTCATTGTTGTTTCTGTTATTTTTCATTGGCCTGATTTCCGGTCAATCTGCAGATACTCTATATGCACTTTCCGATAATACGATTTACGAGGATTCCGGCGGTTCGCTGAGCAATGGCAGCGGGGAATTTCTGTTTTGCGGTACCAATTCGGCAAATCAAATCAGGAGGGCGCTGATGAGGTTTGATGCCGCTGCTCAGCTTCCTTTCGGTGCACAAATCGTCTCGGTGAGAATTATATTACACATGTCACGGACAATTTCCGGGGGACGATTGGTTCGATTGCATCGGGTATCGGCTGACTGGGGTGAGGGTGGTTCCGATGCAACCGGCAATGAGGGAAGCGGGGCAAATGCGGATACGCTGGATGCTACCTGGCTTCATAACCGTTTTCCGCAAAGTTTCTGGCAATCCCCGGGGGGTGACTATGATACAATCTGGTCTGCTGAACTGGAGGTATCACAAACCGGTGATTATGTTTTCGGTTCGACGGAAAGAATGGTCGCTGATGTACAGAACTGGTTGGAATCTCCCGAGATTAATTTCGGCTATATGCTCGTCGGGGATGAAAGTCCGGCCGGCAGCGCGAAAAGGTTCAGCAGCCGCGAAAATGCGGATGAGAGTACCCGACCGGTTATGATCGTGGAATATAATTCGGTTAACACGGTTTTACCGCAGGCAACGAAGATTATCCCTGAATCGCACATTGTTCTGGAAAACTATCCGAATCCGTTTAATCCGGTCACAACCTTCGACGTTTTCGTATCGAAGAAAGGCTATGCGGAATTAAAAATTTTTGATGTAAGCGGTAAACTGGTTCAAACGCTGTTTACGGAACAGGTCGGGTCAGGCTGGATGAAAGTGCAATTTGATGCTTCGGGCCTGGCAAGCGGCATTTATCCGGCTGTACTTCGTTTTGATAATCAATACAGGCTGAAAAAACTTCTGCTCGTAAAATAGTTAAATAGTATTGAAGGAATGAATTCATGTGGTCGGATGAACTTACGAACAAAATTCTTGCCACCTTTCCCTTTTTAAAGGAAACCGATCCGAAAATATTTGAGGAATTCAAAAACAATGCGATCTTCACCTCGTTAAAAACAGGCGACCATGTTTTCTGGGAAGGGGATCATTGCCAGAACCTGGCATTGCTGGTATCGGGCACGGTAAGGGTTTATAAGATCGGAGAAAGCGGCCGCGAGATAACGCTGTACCGAATAAAAAAGGGTGAGGGCTGTATGCTTACCGTCTCATGCATATTAAGCGACGGAAAATTTCCGGCCATGGCTCAAATTGAACAGGACACAGAGGCCCTGGTCATTTCCGCCGGAGTTTTCAGGGGTTGGGTGGACCGGTATCCGGTCTGGCGGGGTTTTGTTTGCAGTTTACTTTCTTTGCGGCTGGCGTCAATAATAATGACGGTTGAGGAGATTGCATTCCGGCGCATGGATAAGCGTATCGGGGAATTCTTGTTTGATCGTTATCGGAAATACGGAAGTGCGTTAAAAATCACACATCAGGAAATTGCCCTGGAACTGGGTAGTGCCCGGGAGGTGGTCAGCAGAATATTGAAAGAGTTTGAGCAACAGGGGAAAATAAAACAGTCGCGCGGTATGATACAGGTATGCCGTCCGGAGGGGTTAAAAAGAGAAGGGTACGAAACCCATAAGTGATTTAGTCACAGACCTTTAATTATTTTTTTTGTATAATTAGGCTAATAATAATCAAAGGACTAATCACATAAACCATCGGAGGAAAAAATGAACAAGAACATCGGAAGCGCGGATCGTCTTTTACGGATCATTCTGGGTGTTATTATTCTGGCTGCCGGATTTTATTTCCGGAGCTACTGGGGTGCAATCGGATTGATCCCGCTGCTGACGGCGCTGATCGGCTGGTGCCCGATATATGCTCCGTTCAGAATTTCAACCCGTAAAAACGAGGCATAAAAGGGTTCGCCCGGCGTTTTGAATTTCTGTTTTTTTAACCGGAAGCGGCGGAGGCTTTCCCTTTTTGGAAGGTGGTGACAAAGCCCGTTTGCGGATTAGCTGCCGGCCCGAAATCCGAAATACCGCCCTCCGGTTCTGTTTTCACCCGCGATCGGCGGGAAACCTTAAAACCGGATCGGAACAGCGCAAATATTGAAAATGGAATTTTTAAGACAATAAACGTATTACTAGTCATATAATTATTTCAGGGGGAAATATGAAGAATCGTTATCTATTACAGGCAGTAGTTTTACTGGTGCTGCTATCGTGCTACGTTTCTGCGGGCACACATTTTACGGCACAGTTGACCGCCGCTCAGTCCGTTCCGGCAACTTCCGGTACTGCAACCGGGACCGGAGTGTTTTCACTGACGGATGACGGATTGGAGTTTATCGTTACGGTAACCGGGGTGAATTTCACCGCCGTTCACATTCATCAGGGCGCCATTGGCGAAACCGGCGGGGTCGTTCGCACGCTTACGGCGGATTTCGTCAATAATACGGCTCACGGCGTGTGGCGCAGTACCGACGGTGAACCGCTTACGGATGATTTGATCAAGGCATTGCAGGCCGGTGATTTGTACGTAAATGTTCATTCGATGGACAACCCGACCGGAGAAATCCGCGGGCAGATCGTTCCGGCATCGGGAACCAGCCTGATGGCGAGCCTTACCGGAGATCAGCAGGTAAATGATGTAATCACCACTGCAACGGGTACGGCCTCCCTGCTGTACACTGATGCAGGATTGGCATACATGGTGACGGTAAATGGTGTAACGCCGACCGCAGCACATTTTCACATGGGTGGGATTGGTGAAAACGGCGGTGTTGCCCGAACGCTTACGGCGGATTTTAATGGCAATACGGCAATGGGAATCTGGACTGCCAACGATACCGAACCGCTTGTCGATTCGCTCGTCGTGAAATTACTGACCGGCGGTCTGTACCTGAATATTCACAGTGCCGCCAATCCCGGCGGGGAGATTCGGGGTCAGGTGCTGGTAAACGGTGGTATCGGTTTCGGGGCTCAGCTCAACGGCGAGCAACAGGTCCCGCCGGTATCCGGCAGCGGCAGCGGCAGCGGAGCCTTTACCCTTACCCCGGCCGGCCTGATTTTTTCAATTACGGTCGACAGTGTAAATTTTACCGCGGTTCATTTTCATAATGCTCCGATTGGTTTAAACGGAGGTGTCGTACGCACACTGACGGCGGATTTTTCCGGAAACACCGCTAAGGGTGTCTGGAGACCGTCTGACAGTGAGCCGTTTACTGATCAAATGATGAACGAATTACTTGCCGGTAACATTTATGTTAATGTACACAGCGGAGACAATCCGTCAGGTGAAATACGCGGTCAGGTTTTTCAGAATACCGGAACCAGTTTTACCGCTCGTATGAATGCAGCCCAGCAATTCGCGGGTGTGAACAGCGCGGCAACCGGAACCGGAATATTTATGCTGACCGACGCCGGTCTGGAATTTCGAATTACCCTTGAGGGGGTGGATTTTACAGCGGTTCATTTTCATAAAGGGGAAATCGGTGCAACCGGAACCGTCCTGCGCACACTGACTAGTGATTTCACCGGTAATACGGCAACAGGTGTCTGGACGGCAGGCGACGGGGAGCCGCTGGACAATTCCGCCATTGAAAATCTGATGCAGAATAAAGTTTATGTGAATGTACATACGGCGGCAAATCCCGGCGGGGAAATCCGCGGACAGGTAATCCTTTCTTCGGGTACGGCGTTCAGCGCCAACCTTACCGGCGCTCAGCAGCCTGGCGGCGTTACCAGTTCCGCCAGCGGAACAGGCGCCTTCACGTTGACACCGGCAGGAGTACAATTTGCAATTACATTGGACAATATTACGGCCACGGCAGTGCATTTCCATAATGCTGCGATCGGTGCTAACGGTGGCGTGGCACGAACGCTTACAGCGGATTTTTCCGGCAATACCGCCGGCGGGCTGTGGAGCGCTGACGACGGCGAAGTATTAACCGATAGCCTGCGCGATGAACTGCTGGCCGGTAATATCTATGTGAATGTGCATACTTCGGCTAATCCCGGAGGCGAGATTCGCGGCCAGGTTTTATTAAATGATGGCTGGGGATTCGAGACCAAAATAGACGGCAGTCAGGAAGTACCTCCGGTCACGACAAGCGCATCGGGAACCGGTGCTTTTTCCCTTACCGATGCCGGTCTGATCATGAATGCCACGGTAGACGGTGTCAATTTTACGGGGGCGCATATTCACAATGCTCCTCCCGGGCAAAACGGGGGCATCGTTCGCACACTCACCGATGATTTTAACGGTCAGACGGCATCCGGAGTATGGGATTCGGGTGATTCCCTGCCGCTGACAAATTCAATGATCAGCGAACTGATCAACGGCAATTTATATGTAAACGTTCACAGCCAGGCCAATCCTTCGGGTGAAATTCGCGGAAATATTTCGACTTCTGTGGTCACCGCGATAGAACCGTTATCTGCCGGTGTGTTGCCGGAGGAGTACCGGCTGGATCAGAATTATCCGAATCCGTTCAACCCGTTGACTACCGTACCGTTTTCCCTTAAACGTCAGAGCAGGGTATTGCTGGAGGTTTTTGATATATTGGGTAAAAAGGTTGTTACTCTTGTCAATAATGAACTGCTGCCCGCCGGTAATTTCGAAGCGACCTTCGATGCTTCGAACCTGGCAAGCGGCGTATATTTTTACAGGCTGAAAACGGGTGAAGTCTCTTTGAAACGTAAGATGACACTTTTGCGCTGAAAACTCCCACCAGAACCGGGGACGTTAGTTCCCGGTTTTTTTATATCCGATTTTCATTTTAATACCCATAACTTTGTCGGAAAATTTTCGTAGAATTGTTTATCCCGTTCATTAAATTTCCCGAGTTTATTAAATTTCGTTTAAAGCAAAAAAAAGGAAACGGTTATGCGCAGATTCTCAATGCTTCTGTCTTTGGTATTTCTCAGCCTTGCTCCATTTTTAGCCGCCCGGCCGGTGGTATGGAATGATGCGACGGTTGAAAAATTCGGAAAATTTGTGGAACAACGGCTGCGGGTGGATCACATTCCGGGCATGTCCATCGCCTTCATTCAGGGGGATTATATATGGGCGGACGGCTACGGATTTGCCGATATCGAAAACCGCGTACCGGCGAAGGCGGAAACCATGTACCGCCTGGCTTCGGTGACCAAACCGATGACCGCCGTGGCGATTCTGCAGTTGATGGAACAGGGTAAACTGCAACTGGCAGACGAAGCACGGAAATATGTTCCGTATTTTCCCGAAAAGAAATGGCCGGTAACCATAGGTCCGTTACTGGGACATCTCGGGGGAATCAGTCATTACCGGAATTATGACAAGGAAGGGCATTTCAAATTTCATAAAAACACCCGGGAAGCAATCGCTGTATTTGAGGATTTTGATCTCGTGGCCGAACCCGGCAGTAAATATCAGTACAGCAGTTACGGGTATAACCTGCTGGGTGCCGTCATCGAAGGCGCATCCGGCAAGTCATACGGACAATACATGCGCGAAAAGGTATGGAATCCTGCGGGAATGGCAACGATTGTGATGGATGATCCGCAAAAAATAATTCCGAATCGTGTGAGCGGTTATATTTTGAAAGACGGACAATGGCAAAATTCCGAATTCGTCGATATCAGCAGCCGTTTTGCCGCAGGCGGAACGCGCGCTACCGTGTTGGATATGGTGCGCTTCGCCAAAGCCGTATCCGCCGGAATATTGTTGAAAAAGGAAACGGTACGAAAGATGTGGACGCCGATGGTGAAAAAGGATGGTCGTCAGACCGGTTACGGAATGGGCTGGGCGATTTCCTATTCCGGAGGACGATTCCTTGCACATCATTCCGGAGGGCAGGCCGAGACACGAACACTGCTGTGGAGCTTTCCGGCACTCGATCTGCATCTGGCGGCAGCCTGTAATCTTGAGGGCGGCAGCCGGGCACCGTACCTGCAGAAACTGTTTGAATTACTCAATGGTGAATTACTCGAAAACAGGGTTTATGCAAAAAACGAATCCGACCGTATCTTGCTGGATACATTACAGAAAATATTCGAATCCGGTCTCGCCTTTTACATCTTTCGGCAGGAGGTGCCGGACGGCGATGTCGGAAAGGCGTTCGCCTATCTGAATAAATGGCTCAATCCGAAAGCCCTGGCAATGAAGACCGAGGAACTGGAACAGCACCTGAAGGATGGTTTGCATCCTGTCAGCGGTAACGCCTGGCTGCTGGCCGGGGCATATATGGCGCAGCAATTGGCTGAAACAAACGGAGTCTCTGCGCTGAAGGAATACTACGTGAAAGGAATGCCGGTATTTTTCTCCGATTATCTGAAAATTCAAATAAATCAAGAGTACCGGATTTCCAGAGCGATTGGCGGAAGAATCAATACTCTGGCGGATGAATGGAAACAAACGAACGAAGCCGTGATCAGGAACCTGGCACTGGAAGGATTCCCCGATCTGAAAAAAGCCTATGAAATATTTGAGGAGCATTTTGACGGGAAATCCGTATATCCCGATTACAGCGAACGGCTGTCGGATGTTATCGTACAGGCAGCGCTGGGTGACAAACGTAAACGTTCGCTGAATGCAGCGGCAATGGCTGCAAAGTTTTATTCAAAAGATATGAATGTACACATCAGTTTTGCCCTGGCTGAAATTTGTGCCGGGCATGAAGCGCAGGCCTCAAATATTTTGAGATCCGTAAAGCGCATCGATCATAAACGGGTTATCAACCCGTTGCGGTTGAATTCCATGGCATATGATTTGAAAAACAAAGGATTTTTTAAACAGGGCCTGAGCCTGTTGAAAGTAGCCGTGTTTTTATTTCCGAAAAATGCCGATTTGCACGACAGTCTCGGCGAATTTTATTTTCAGCAGGGTAACAGGGTCAAGGCGGAAGAATTTTACAGAAAGGCTTTAGAACTGGAACCGAATTCCGAAAACGCTAAACGTATGCTTGAAAAGATCAAATCCGGAACGGCTGGAAACTAGCGGAGACTCCTGTTGAAAATACTGATTTTTGCGCTTTTTGCATTTAACCTGATAGCCGCAATTCCCCATCATGCCGAATACTTTCAGCAGTATGTCGATTATGATATCTCTGTTGAACTGCAGATAGATCAGCACAGGCTGGATGTGGAAGAAACGCTGCTGTACACCAATCACTCGCCCGATACGCTGCGTTCACTGTTCTTTCACCTGTATCTAAATAAATACCAGGCCCGCTCGCTGGTGAATCCGCAATTGACCTATGACCGCGGCGCCATCCGTATTTTCGAAATGAAGGAGAATGATTCGCTGAATGTCAACTGGCATGTGGATGAAACCCTGATGGAAGTACCGTTGCACAATCCCCTGCCGCCCGGCTATTCCGTGCGGTTTTATTTCAAATTTGCGGCTATCATTCCGCCGGCCAGCGGACGTTACGGCTACCAGGGCGATCATTACGACCTGGGTAACTGGTATATAACTCCGGTGGTGTACGACCGGGCCGGCTGGCATCTGCACCAGCACCTTGATAATGAGTTCTACCAGGAATGGGGTGACTATGACGTTACCATAAAAGTGCCGCACGGTTTTATTGTCGGGGCTACAGGTGAACTGATAAACCCCGAAACCGCGCTGGCCGATACGGTGGATAAATATAAAGATTGGCACATTTTATACCCCGAAGATACTACGCGGGCGGTGTGGCGATACCGCGCCGAAAATGTCCACGATTTTGCCTGGACCACCGACCCTGCCTATGTCTGGTACCAGGATGAATGGAACGGTATTACCCTGAATATATTGGCCATGGATTACAACGCCGGAGGATGGAAGGAAATACTGGAGTGGGGGACAGATGCCCTCCGTTTCATGTATGAAAATTTCGGCCCATATCCCTACAGGCAACTAACCATCGCCGACACCTATATTCGCGCCGGCGGAATTGAATACCCTCAGATCGTGATGATTAACGATTTCATCGCACCGGATCTGCAGGAAGATTATTTCAATGCCGTAGTAATTCATGAAATGGCGCATAACTGGTATTATGGCCTGCTTGGCAACAATCAGACCGAAAAAGGCTGGATGGATGAGGGGTTCACCACCTTTGCCGAGATTAAAACCATGGAAGCCCTGTTCGGCAGATACAATAACTATGGTCCCGGTGACCGCGGCTGGTTCATTAACCACTTCGGTTACACCAACGATGACCGGCTGGACAATGCTCTGCAATATCTTGAACTGGCACGCAGCGGTTTTGATGATGATCATATTAACATGCACTCCGACTATATGAGTCGCAACGGTTACACGCTGGAATATTCAAAAACGGCCATGGTGTTGTTCATGCTGGAATACGTGATGGGCGACAGCCTGTTCGCGCAGGGATTACTGAATTACTATGATCAGTGGCATTTTAAACATCCCTATCCCGAAGATTTTATGGCCGTAATGGAAGAAACCGCCGGTTACGATCTGGACTGGTTTTTCGAGCAGTGGCTGAACACCAATCGTAAACTTGATTATGCGGTTCGCGATTTTGACGGTGAATGGGTACTGGTGGAAGGCAAGCGTCGTTTTATGGCCAGGGTATATTTTGAACGTATCGAACAGATCTTCATGCCCATTGATTTTGATGTGACACTGGAGAACGGAGAGGTGTTAAAATACCGGATTCCCGTTGACCCCTATTCCGGGATTGTCAGTGGGCGCAGAATGCTGCCCTACTGGCATTTCAGCAGAAAAAAATATACGGCCGAATTGAATCTGCCCGCAGCCATCGAACGGGTGGAGATCGACCCCAGCCTGCGCCTGATGGATGTGAATTATCTAAACAATTACACCGGTTGGCTGCCCGGGCAGGAGTGGTACTTCATGCGCCTGCAAAGCCGCGCGCCGCCGCTGAACAAATATCTGTGGGAAACCTGGCCGCAGATCGGGTACAATGATATTGATAAACTGAAAGCAGGGATGAGGTTGAACGGGAGTTACCTCGATTCCGATCACCGTATCGATCTGGAACTGTGGCTGAAAAGCAACCGGCCGGCAGCGGATTTTAAATTCCGCTACCATACACCGACAGGCTGGCTGGGAAATGGAAGCATGTTCTCAATCAGTGCCTTCCGGCTGGATGGTCGTCAGGGGGCGGAAATACATCTGAGCCGGGAACTGCAATCGCAGAGATTTGAGCAACCGGTATACCGCATAGAAATGGGGCTTGCCAACCAGCGATTGTTTGATGAAGATTATCCTGCCGCACTGTGGTCGGCCGGTGAAGTCAATACCGTTTATTTCAACTGGCGGCGCAGTAATCGCGGCCGTGGCTGGCGCAAAACAAGTGTACTTGAGATTGACATGCAAACCTCACTGTTCGGCAGCGATTTCAATTTTTCACAGTTCAGTGTTGAATGGCAGCGCAATTTCTACAGCCGGCGCACGGACTGGGAATTACAATTACGCGCATTCGGTGCTTACAGCGAAGGACGACCACCACTGCAAATGCAGTACAATCTGGCCGGGGCAAACGGCTGGAGTGAGTTCTTTTATGAATTTTACCGTGCCCGGGGCGCGCTGCCCTGGCCGTGGAAACGGGAAGGACATTTGTACCTGCAGGGTGGTGGAAACGTCCGTGGCACCGCCCTGGCCGACGCCAGAGGACAATCGACGGGCAATCGTATACTGGCTTTCAACGGTGATGTGCAGATACCGAACCCGCTTGCCGACCTGTTCATACCGATCCTGCAGGACATCCGCACAGGTGTTTTTGCTGATGCAGGAATGGTATGGGATGTACGATTCCCGGGGATAGATGAATTCCGGAAAAGTGCAGGTATCAGTTTAACCTACGATCGCTTCAGTTATCTCGACTATATTTTCAACCTGAAAGCCATCAGGCTGGAGTTGCCTTTGTGGCTGGATAAGGTTCGTTCCGGCAGCGAAAATTTTGATTTCCGCTGGTTGGTGTCCTTGCAGTTTGAAGACTGAATAAGTGACGCGCAATATTAAGGAAATTCCGGGTTTACCGGGAAAATCTCATACTACGCACCACTCAGTCTGCATCATTTCGCCTTGATCCAGCGCAGAATTTCCGGCAACGTTGGACGTTTACCGTGCATTAGAATACCGATACGATAGATGCGGGCTACAACCCAGATCGCCCCGACAATAGTCAGCAGCAGCAGAGCGATAGAACCCCACACTTCTATCAGTGAGGGCGTGGTCAGGTTGATACGCGAAAACATCAGAATCGGTGAAAAGAAGGGTACGATCGATAAAACCGTTGCCAGCGTACCGTCCGGGTTTTTCACCATCATACTCATGATCAGGATCGGAATGATTAATAGAAACACAACCGGCATGGACAGCTGTTGTGCTTCGGTATCACTGTTGGACATGGCGCCGATGGCGGCATACAGAGTAGCAAACAGAAAATAACCGAGAATAAAAAAGATCACGAAATATAGGAAGATCATCGGTGAAAAGCTGAACCAGCTGCTTTCGACATTAACCATGGAACTGCCGTAAAAAACCAGTCCCATACCGAATAAAGACCAGATGAGATACTGGGTAAGGCCCACACTGCCGACGCCGAGAATTTTGCCGGCCATCAGTTGAAAAGAGTTGGCGGAAGAAAGCAGTACTTCAATAACCCGTGACGTTTTTTCCTCGAGTACGCTGCGCATAACCGCCGCGCCGTATAGAAGGATCGTCAGGTACAGAATAAATACAAAGGCAAAGGTACCGAGATATTCCTCCCCGAAGCCACGTTCGCTTTCTTCTTCCCCTTTCTTTATTTTAATCGTTTTAAAACCCACACGTTTGGTGATGCTGTTCACCAGGTCGGCGTCCAGACCGCTTTCCTCGATACGCATATTGATGATAATATCGTTGAGCTCACTGCGCAGCTGACGGTTCAGATCCAGGTTGGCAACGTTTTTGGCATAGTATTCAACATTCTCCGCATTTTTTATTGCTGCGGGGATGATCAGGAAGCCGTCGATTTTTTCGCTGATAATATCCTTTTTAAGATCGGTTTTCACCGCCTGCAATCCGTCCTGGCTTGTTTCTATTTTTACAAAATTGAATTTCTGTCGTCCGTCGGGCAGTTTTTCATTCAACCGTTCCTGAAGCCTGTCAAACATAATTCCAGAGAAATCGATCACGGAAATATGGTAGGGCTTTTCTACCTCCATTTCAATCAGCAGGGCGGGCACGAAGATAAAACTGAGCATGATAACCGGCCCGATAATCGTTCCGATTATAAAACTTTTTTTGAAAACCGAGTCTTTATATTCACGTTTTATTATCGTCCATATATTACGCATTTTTTTCCCCTCCGACGATTTCGATGAAAATATCATTGAGCGAAGATTCCGTTGCCTGGAACCGGCGTATGTTAACCCGACCGACAATCAGTTTCAGGAAATCGTTGGGAGCGATCCCGTCCTTCAGGCGAATGTCGACATAGTTGGAATAATTATCGAAGCCGGCAACCTGCGGCAAATCTTTGATGAACTGCCCGTCGCCGTCAAATTCGATTTGGATGGCATTTGTGCTGTATCGATTTTTAATATCAACCATTTTTCCGTCAAGCACCTTCTGTCCTTTATTGATCAGCAGAATTTCATCGCAAAGTTTTTCAGCCGCCTCCATCATATGGGTTGAAAACATGATCGATTTGCCTTCACTGCGCTGACGAACCATGATATCTTTCAGTAACTGAGTATTGATCGGGTCAAGGCCGGAGAAAGGTTCATCCAGAATCAACAGGTCCGGATCGTGCATGACGGTACCGATAAATTGTATTTTCTGCTGCATTCCTTTGGAAAGGTCTTCGATTTTCTTTTCGGCCCAGTCGGCAATTTCCAGCTCGCTCATCCATTTCAGGGCGGCGCCTTTTGCCTTACCGGCGTTCATGCCGTGCAGTTCTCCCAGAAAAACCAGCATGTCAAGTACTTTCATTTTTGCATACAAGCCGCGCTCTTCCGGCAGGTAGCCGATACGACTTTTCAATTTGTCACTCATAGCCTGATCGAACAGCGTGATCGAGCCGGTGTCCGGCAACAGGATATTCATAATCATGCGGATTGTCGTGGTTTTACCGGCGCCGTTCGGACCCAGTATTCCGTAAATACACCCGCCGTCGACGGTAAAGGATACCTTATCGACAGCGATGAATTTCCCATAAGATTTGGAAATATTGTTCACATTAAGCACAGTCATAGTTACCTCGAATAGTTCAATAAATGTAAAGGGAACGACAAAAAGTACACATAGTTGCAAATATTATTCAATAAAATAAAAATTTTTGTTCATCGATGCCCGGAAATGATACGGTGTCAATCAGCAGCCGGAATAGCATTTCGGTATTCAATAAAAAAAACAGGGTGGAAACAACCGGAAAAGAAGGGAGAAAACCTAAAAAATTATTGACAATTATAAATTTGCTAAATATATTTAAGACAATATGGTCTTAAATAATATAAAATAACTTTCATTGGGGTCAATTATGAGTTAGATTTGCTCAGAATCCAAATCTTCATTCCCCATGGGGTCATGTTTTGTTTAATATATAATACGGAAATTTAATGAACAGTTTTTTCAACTTTTTATTACATAATTGGAGGTAATTATGTTTCTATTCACTGTTCGTTTTAAGCTGATCGCAGTAGGCGTTATTTTATTGTTGTTATTTGCGGGATGCGGTAACGGCAACTCCGGTCAGTCGGGAAGTCTGGGTTCCGGACAGGATCTGGAATCTGTGGCAAAAGCCAGGGGGTTAACACCGGCGGATCTGGTGGCAGCTGCCAAAACCTATATGCCGACCGGAAAGTACGATGAATACCTGATGTTTGCTTCGGGCGGACACTCCGGTCAGTTGCTGGTAATCGGTGTGCCTTCCATGCGATTGTTGAAGGTTGTGGGTGTTTATACTCCGGAACCATGGCAGGGATGGGGATTTTCAAAGGATACGAAAAAGGTACTCGCCGAGGGTAATCCCAGGGGGCAGGAATTATCATGGGGTGATACGCATCATCCGGCACTTTCGGAAACCGGCGGTAATTACGACGGGGAATTTGTTTTTATCAATGACAAAGCCAATGCGCGGGTCGCGGTCATCGATCTGAAGGATTTCGAGACCAAACAAATCGTAAAAAATCCGCTTTCGTACAGTGATCATGGCGGAACCTTTGTAACACCGAATACGGAATATGTGATTGAGGGTTCGCAATATGCCATGCCCTGGAGCGGTCAGTACGCTTCGATTGAAAAGTACAAAGAAAAATACCGCGGCATGGTTACCTTATGGAAATTCGATCGCAAAAAAGGCCGGATCATTCCAGAGCAGTCTTTTGCCATGGAACTGCCTCCCTATTGGCAGGATTTGACGGATGCAGGCAAATTGGTGAGTGAAGGATGGATTTTTATTAATTCCTTCAACACGGAAATGAGCACCGGCGGTGTTGAAGACGGAAATCCGCCGTTTGAAGCTGGTGCTTCGCAGAGGGACATGGACTATTTACACGTCATAAACCTGAAAAAAGCAGAGGCTGCCTATAAGGCGGGTAAAACGAAAAAGATCAATGGTTTCCCGGTTATTACACTGGCAACCACCGTTAAAGAAAAAATTCTGCATTTTGTACCGGAACCAAAGAGTCCCCATGGCGTAGATGTAACTCCGGATGGGAACTTTCTTGTAATTTCAGGAAAACTGGACCCTCATGTCACGATATTTAATTTTACAAAGATCAAACAAGCCATCGAGAATGAAAAATTCGCCGGAAAAGATGACTACGGTATTCCTATCCTGGGTTTTGATGACGTGCTCGAAAAACAGGTAGAACTGGGTCTTGGGCCGCTGCATACGCAGTTTGATCCCAATGGGTTTGCCTATACAAGCCTTTTTCTGGAAAGTAAAGTCGCCCGCTGGACGCTCGGCGGACCGTGGGCTGAAAAGCATAAAAAACAACCATGGGCACTTGTTGACAAAGTGTCGATTCATTATAATGTCGGGCATATTGCCATGGCCGAGGGAGATAATGTCGAACCGGACGGGAAATATCTGGTTTCACTGAACAAATGGGCGATTGACCGTTTCTCAAATGTCGGTCCGCTTCTGCCGCAGAATTTCCAGTTGGTTGATGTGTCCGATCCGGATGGTCCCATGCAGTTGCTGTATGACATGCCGATAGGAATTGGTGAGCCGCATTATGCTCAGATTATCAAAGCAGATAAAATAAAAGCGTGGGATGTGTATCCCGAAGTCGGATGGGACCCTGCAACCCAGAGCAAGAGCAAAAACGCGATACAGGCAGGGAAAGAAAAGATAAAACGGTCGGGTAAAAAAGTTGAAATCTGGATGAGTGCGGTTCGCAGTCATTATACACCTGAAAGGGTACAGGTCAAACGGGGAGACAAAGTAATCTGGCATATTACAAATATTGAACGTGCCAAAGATGCAACCCATGGCTTCTGTATACCGCATTACAATATTAATCTCAGTATAGAGCCGGGTGAAACTCAGACCATCGAGTTCGTGGCAAAGAAAGCGGGAGTATTTCCGTTCTATTGTACCGAATTCTGTTCGGCTCTGCATCTGGAAATGGCCGGATATTTTCTGGTCAAACCTTAAATTGAAAATTTAGTAACTGGTAAAAGAACCATCATCCCAGGGAGGAAAAGAAGTTGTCAATGAGAGAATTAGATTATATTTTGGGTCCACGTGTACCTAAAGAACTTCTGCTGAAAGAACGTAACCGGTTTATGATCCCAACTATCCTGTTGATCATTGCTGCTTCTTTCCTCCTTATTTCCATTTTTCTTCCCTTCTGGGAGTTGGAATTACAGGCCCCGCAATATCCACAGGGGCTGCATGTAAAACTATACATCAACAAAGTTGCCGGTGATATTAATGAAATTGATTCTCTGAATCATTATATAGGTATGCGTTCTCTGACGGAAGCTGCGCCGCTCGAAAGGTCGCTGAGTATTTTTATGATTGTCGGAATCGCACTTTTGACCTTCGCGTCGGTTTACATTCACAATCCCCTGGCTTTCTTACTGAGTATTCCGGCTATCTTTTTTCCTGCGATCTTTTTAGGGGATTTGTTTTTCTGGATGTACAGCTTCGGAACCAACCTGGATCCGCATGCGCCGTTGAGCAATTCGGTAAAACCCTTTGTCCCGCCTCTGTTGGGGGAAGGATATGTGGGGCAGTTCAAGACCATCGCCTATTGGGACATCGGGTTGTTCATGTCAATTGGTGCTTCTATATTAATACTGATAGGACTTTATTTTCATCGTAAGGCATATAAACCATTGATTGATTCTTACTTTCGGGCAAATCCTTAAAATGATCCTGAACAACCTGCTAAAATATTTAAAACAGATCGGTTCAATTCTGGTTGTCAGTTTGCTGCTCTCCTCCAATCTGGCTTCAAAAATTATAAATGTCAATCCCGGCGAAAATGGTCATTCGATTGAAACGGCGCTTGCCCGCGCTGCTGCCGGCGACACGATAATGCTCGCAGCGGGCAGGTATAGTGCGCCGCTGGAAATTAATAAATCCATTTTTATGCTGGGTGAAAACAGGCCGGAAATTGCAGGCGACAAAAACGGGACGGTTCTGACCATATCAGCCGATAATGTGGTGCTGTCGGGCTTGAAGATTTCCGGAAGCGGGGCTCAGCTGGTGAACGAGGATGCCGGAATCGCCGTTAACGCATCCGGTGCGAGAATCGAGGATACGGTAATTGAAGACGTTCTTTTTGGAATCTACCTTAAACAGGCGGATAAATGCATCATTCGCAATAACCGGATTACGGGCAAAATCCGGCTGGAAATTGCCCGTCGGGGAGACCTGGTTCGTGCCTGGTACAGTAATGAGTTGCTTCTCGAAAACAATATTTTGAAGTCCGGCAGGGATGTAATCATCTGGTTCTCAAATAACTCGGTCATCAGGAACAATAATATATCGGGCGCGCGATACGGATTGCATTTTATGTACAGTAACGACTGCCGGGTGGAAGATAATTTTATTACCGGAAATTCTGTAGGCACGTATCTCATGTACAGCAGAAGAATCGACCTGATAAATAATACCTTCACCCTGAATCGTGGACCCAGCGGATTTGGAATCGGAATAAAGGATTTCGACGACGGGATCATCGAGGCGAATCTTATTGCGGATAACAAAATCGGAATCTTTGTGGACAACGCCCCGCGCGAGATTACCAGTTCAATGTTTTACACCGGCAATATAATAGCACTGAATGATCAGGGTATTGCATTCATGTCTTCGCCGGAGCGGAGTCATTTTAAAACGAATAGCTTTATCGATAATTATGAGCAGGTTTCGGTTTCCCGTGGAAACCAGGTGACCGATAGTACTTTCATCGGGAATTACTGGAGTGACTATACCGGCTTTGACAAAAATGAGAACGGAATCGGTGATCTGCCGTATCAATCCAGGGTTTTGTACGAAGACCTGATCGCAAGAAAACCGGATTTAAGATTGTTTATCCACAGTCCCTCTATCCAGGCATTGAATTTTGCGGCGAGGCTCTTTCCTGTCGTTGAACCGAAGAAGCGTCTTGCCGACGTGAGTCCGTTGATGGAGGCGCAATTCACCGCTTCGGTTCCCCTGCCGGCGGGGAATAATCATTGGTTTTTATTTGCAACAGGGCTGGGATTATTGTATTGTACGTTTTTAATCACTTGGAAGAGAAAAAAAACAGCTAATCTGCCGGTGAGCCGTGCAGGGAATAATAAAAATATGCAACTATCCGGAACGAATGACACCGTTATCGATGTGGTGAAAATAACGAAAAGCTTCGGCAAAAAAGTCGTATTGGACCAGGTTGAATTTAAAATTGCTCCGGGTGAAACGATCGTTCTTTGGGGAGCGAACGGAGCCGGCAAAACAACTCTTTTGAGATGCATTCTCGGTCTGTTCGAATTTGAAGGAAGTATAAATATTTCAGGCAAACCGGTGTCACAATTCGGGAAGTATCTTCGTCAAAAAATCGGTTTTGTTCCTCAGGAATTGCAATTCCACGATAATCTTACCGTTGAAGATACACTGGAATTTTATGCAGCCATAAAAAAGACAGAAGTAGATTGGAACAATTCATGGCTGAAGCAATCCGGCCTTGTTCAATATCAGCGGTTTCAGGTGAACCAGCTGTCCGGTGGAATGAAACAGCGTCTTGCACTGGCAATTGCGTTGCTAACCGATCCGCCTTTTCTGTTCCTGGATGAACCGACATCCAATCTGGATATTAAATCGAGGCGTGAATTCCTGCATTTGCTCATCGAACTTAAAAATGCCGGTAAAACGATTTTATTTTCTTCGCACCGCCTGGAAGAAATTTACCGGTTTGCGGACAGAATAATTGTGCTGGAAAATGGTAAAGTTTCTATCGATGAAAGCCCGAATCAGGTGTTTAAAATATTAGGCAAGCATCCTTCGGTTATACTTTTTGTAAACAAGGAACACAGGCAGCGTGCCCGTGAAATTCTGGCCGAGCATGATTTCGAAATATCTCCCAACGGGGAAGGTATAAAAGTTCGTGTGCAAGCGGAGGCGAAGGCGAAACCGATTACGTTGCTTAACAATTCCGGAATAACCATTGAGAATTTTGATTATGAGATCGAATGACAACACTTCCGGGACGCCGATAAAGGAATTTGAATTCCGGAATGTTCGGATTCTGAGCCGGAAAGAAATTTCCGATGCCCGCCGGAATCGCTGGTTTATTCTTTATACGGCCATATTTGCATTACTGGCGCTGGCTTTGTCATGGCTGGGACTGTCCGGTCTGGGAAGCTACGGACTCGCCGGTTTTGGTCGAACAACCGCAAGCCTGATAAATCTTGTCATGCTGATTGTTCCCCTGATGGGAATTACGATGGGTGCCATGAGCCTTTCCGGTGAGCGCGAACGGGGTACTCTGCTGTACCTGTTTACGCAGCCGCTGTCGAAACTGGAAATCCTGACCGGAAAATATTTTGGACTCAGTCTTTCGATACTGGCATCGTTGATGTTCGGATTCGGCATCAGCGGTGTGGTGATCGGCTTGAACACCGACGTCTTCTCGGCGCAGAATTATATCGTCTTTCTCGGCTTAACCTACCTGCTGGCATTAATAAGCATAGGCATCGGCATGTTGATATCCAGTGCCTTGCGCAAAGCGGATATGGCGCTTGGGATTGCAATTTTTGTGTGGCTGGCTGTAGTATTTGTAGGTGATCTCGGACTTATCGGAACCATTGCCAATTTTAAATTAAATATCGGTTTGATTCTTTTTCTGACCATGATCAATCCGTTGCAGGCATTTAAAATGTTATCGATCCTGATTCTCCGGGATAATCTTGAAATATTCGGTCCCGCCGGCAACTATGCCATGCATGTATTCGGTGGCGCCTTTGCTTATATTTTAATTGCAATCCTGATATTCTGGATTGTAGTCCCTTTTGTAATTTCCTGGCTGATTTTAAAATATAAGGGTATCGCATGAGGGGGTGGAATATATTGACCGTAATACTTATAATTGCGGCGGGTTATTTTAATTGCAGTCCCGATAATTTTAATGAGGCGCCTAAAGTGCTGTACGGACAGGACCCCTGCGCCGAATGTTATATGATCATTAACGAGAAACGGTTTGCAGCAGCGATAAAAACCAGGGAGGGTGAAACTTTTCGATTTGATGATGTGGGGTGTCTGGTGAATTTTATGAACAAAAACGAACTTAAAGATTACAGGGTCTGGGTAGCGGGTTTTGCATCGGAACAATGGCTGCCCGCAGAAAAGGCCGATTTTATTCTCAACAAAAATATTACCACCCCCATGGGGTTCGGAATTCTGGCATTTGCCGACGAATCGCAAATCCCAGATTCATTGAAATTACGATACCAGACAATGACATTCGCTGAAATTGCGGAAAAGATAGTTAACAGCAAAAACTAATTATAACGAAAGGTGATGTAATGAGGTTTATAAAACAATTACTGATAGTTCTATTCATATTGGTATTTATAATTGCATGCGGTTCCAGGGAAGAGAAAGGAACACAGAGCAGTCAAAAAACAACCACAATGGTTCAAAAGCCAAAATTCAAACGCGATCCGATAACAGGAAGAAAAATGTATATGCAATACTGTTCTGCCTGCCACGGACCGGATGCCAAAGGACTGAAAGGTCTGGGCCGGGACCTGGTGCACAGTGAATTCATCAAGAAAAATTCGGATGAACAATTATTGCAATATGTTATTAAGGGCAGAGCTGTAGACGACCCGCTGAATATTACCGGAATCGCAATGCCTCCGAAAGCCGGAAATCCTGCCTTGAAAGACCAGGAAATAATTTATATTATATCCTATCTGAGGACGATACAGAGATGATTTTCAAAGCCCGTTCACAACGGGCTTTTTTTATCGGGTCCGATTTATTTGCGGCATTGAACAGAATATCTTTTTTTTTTAATTTCAACCCATACAATTACGAAACCGGTTTATAATTGATATGCTGCGAAGAAACGTTCTGAAAAATATTTTTTCTGTTCTGGCAATTGCCCTCGTCTCACCGCTTAAAGCTTTCTCCCGCATTTTTCAGGAAATCGAATTCACGGCATTCGGTAAAATAAATCTCTCCGCGCCCTCAATGAATGCACCGCGCGATATTGTACGCTATAAAAGCCGTAACACCGATTATGTCTCTGTTGCCGAATTCGCCCGCGCGATACATCTCAGTATTTATACCAATAAAGAACGCAGAAAAACTGTTCTCTACCTGGATAAAGACCGGATAACGTTTACCGCCGAAAATGCATTCGCTTTGTTTAACGATCATGTGATCCAGATGGAATACCGCTGCGGATGGTTTAACGGACAGGTGCTGGTCCCTCTGCAGGAGTTGATACGGATATTGACACGCTTTACCGCGCTGAATCTGCGCTTTGATTCAAACAAAGGCAGCATCGACCTGGAAAGACCGGATGTCAATATTACCGGGGTACGCATTGCGCCAAAGGACAACGGCACAATGATCCATGTATACTCACAGAAAAAATTTGATGAAAAGGAAATCTCCCTCGATATCCGCAACGGCTGGTTCCACATCGATGTGTACGGTGGCAAAATTGACACCGCCGGCATCGCCAAAATACCCGGCGCCGGTATCATCAGAAAAGTTCAGGGGTTTCAACTGGGGGAAACGGCATCTATTGCCTTTCAGTTGCGCGGCAAGATACTGTCACGGGAACTGGTGCAAAGTTCTTCCGGGAATGACTTTTATGTCAATTTGCGGACAAAGGAACTGTTGAAGGAAACGGACACCGACGAAACGGTCAGGAAGGATCTGGAGAAACAAAAAGATAAATGGCGCATTGATACCATCGTCCTCGATGCCGGGCACGGCGGAAAAGATCCCGGGGCTATCGGGTACGGAAAACTTTATGAAAAAACCATTGTCCTGCCCATCGTACTGAAGCTCGGAAAAATAATCGAAAAGGATTTTCCGGGAGTAAAGGTTGTTTATACCCGTAAAAGCGATGTTTTTATTCCCTTGTGGAAACGAACAAAAATCGCCAACGAAGTTGACGGCAAACTTTTTATCAGTGTTCACTGCAACAGCAGTACCAGCAGACGGGCGAACGGGTTTGAAACCTATTTTCTGAGCGCCGATAAGGATGCCAGGGCTAAAGAAGTCGTTTTAAAAGAGAATGCGGTGATTGATTTCGAAGAATCGCATGACCGCGAACGATACGAAGGGGTGAATTTTATCCTCGCAACCATGGCACAGAGTGCGTTTATCAAACAAAGCCAGCTGCTGGCATCGAAAGTTCAAACCTCACTGAACGCGAAACTGGGGCGGCTGGGTATGACCAGCCGCGGTGTAAAACAGGGACCGTTCTGGGTAATGGTCGGGGCAACGATGCCGAACATTCTGGTGGAAACCGGCTATATTTCCAACAAGCATGAATCGCGCCTTTTGAAAAAATCTACCACGCAGAAAAAAATAGCCGAAGCCATATTCGAAGGCATTAAACAATTCAAAAATGAAATGGAACGGGGGGGCTGATGCGCGGAAATCCGATCGGAATTTTCGATTCCGGTATCGGTGGCTTGACCGTCGTCAAACATCTGCAACGCCTGCTGCCGAATGAAAACCTTGTTTATTTCGGCGACACGGCGCGTGTGCCTTACGGTACCCGTTCCGACAAACTGATAAAACAATATGCTCTTGAAGACGCCGCCTTTTTACAGCAGTTCGATATAAAAATGCTGGTGATCGCCTGTAACACGGCTTCGGCCGTGGCGGTTGATCTGCTGAAGAAGTCACTGGACATACCGGTTACCGGCGTTATCATTCCCGGAGTTGAAGCGGCCATTCGCTCCACGAAGACGAACAAAATTGGCGTGATCGGTACTTCGGCGACCATCGGCAGCAGGGCATACCATACCCGCATAAAGCAGCGGGCGCCGCAGGTGCGGGTGTTCGGACAGCCCTGTCCGTTGCTCATCCCCCTTGTGGAAGAAGGCTGGATTGAAGGGGAAGTAACCCGGCTTGCCATTCGGCACTACCTGAGTCCCCTGCTTGAGAATGACATCGATACGTTAATCCTCGGCTGCACACATTTTCCTGTTTTGAGTGAAGCCATAGCTTCGGTGACCGGGCCATCGGTACGACTGATCGATTCGGGAGAGGAGGCGGCTTTAATAACACGGAAAATACTACAGGAACTGGATCTGTCAAACGCTGATAATAATTCGCCGCAGACACAATTTTATGTTAGTGACATTCCGCAGAAATTTGACGAGGTCGGAACGCGTTTTCTTGGAAAGCCGGTTGTGAATGCCGGGCGGGTTGATTTTGATGCTTTTTTAATGGAAATTGGCGAAAAGATCTACGAACCGCTGAACAAATAATAAGCCGGGCAGTTAAACAAAGTTATTTCCGGAGATGTACGGTATGAAAAGATTTATTGTATGGAGCAGCCTGTTACTACTGTTAACGGGAAATATATTTGCAGGTAACGGCGCCTCCGGTTTCGAGTTTCTGCGCACCGATTTCAGTCCCAAATCCAGCGCCATGGGTGGGGCTTTTGTGGCCATGCGCGGCGATATCACCAGCCTGTTTCACAATCCGGCCGGAATGGCTTATATGGAAAACCGGCAGGTAATGGCCAGCTACACCGATTATGTTATCGATATCGGCGGCGGCGTAGCTGCCTATTCGGACCGGTTGCCCGGTTACGGTCAGATTACGGCCTCAATCATTTATATGGATTACGGAAGTTTCGACGAGGCCAACCAGTTCGCTGAAAAAACCGGCAGAACCTATGGCGCTTCCGATCTGGCGCTGGCCGTTTCATTATCCAATTTCCTGCAGGAGGGACTTGCCTATGGTGTTACGGTAAAATATGCCCGATCCAGCATAGATGTATGGAATGCTTCGGCCCTCGCGCTCGATTTCGGGTTGTTGTATGAAGTACCTTTTGAAAATGATCTTTTCATAGGCATTTCATTATTTAATATCGGCAAAGCCCTTACGGCCTTTGTGGACACCAAAGAAAGTCTGCCCACATCGCTGAGAATCGGATTTGCCAAAAAACTGGAACATTTGCCGCTGGAGTTTAACGCCAGCCTGAACGATGTCAATGTGAATGCCGGTTCGGTGTGGGAACACCTGCGCCGCTTTTCCGTTGGCGGCGAATTTACGCTGTCTCAAATGCTGCGTTTGCGCCTGGGTTATGATAATGAATTGCACAGCAGCCTGAAAACCGATTCCGGCGCCGGGTTTTCCGGGGTGAACATCGGTTTCGGGTTATACTGGAACGAATACCGGTTGGATTACGGGTTTTCATCCTTCGGCGATCTTGGCAACACGCACCGGTTCGGAATCAGTGCCGGTTTGTAATCAGACAGAAGTAAACCCTGTTTCCCTGATAAAACACATCTATGTTTATTGATTTTGCTCGAATATATGTAAAAGGCGGGCAGGGCGGCAGCGGCTGCATGTCCTTTCGAAGAGAAAAATACGTTCCGAAAGGCGGACCCGACGGCGGATACGGCGGTAACGGCGGCAGTGTGATTCTCGTAGCCGACGGTAATTTGCGCACCCTGATCGATTTTCGTTACCGGCGCGAGTATAAAGCAAAACGCGGCGAACACGGCAAAGGATCGGACAAGCACGGAAAAAATGCG
>JAJRVZ010000280.1 GCA_024277055.1 Calditrichota bacterium | reverse complement strand
ATTTTCAAAACCGCGACGAACCTTTTTTATGGTATCCGCCCCGCTGCTGTCCACAACGAGGGTATCGGGTCGCAGGAACCGGTACACCCGTTTCAGGCGCAGCGGCTGGGTACGGTAACGCAGCTGCAGGCTGTCGCCTGTTTGCAAGGCTGCAAAAAAACTGATTCGATTGTCAGATGGATTAAACAGGTAATCCCTTTCCGAAAGCTGCGGCTGCCGGTTTAAAAGGATGGAAAGAGACTGTGGTATTACCCGGTGGTTTTCCGGCAGATCGATGACTTCAGATTTTTTTGTAATGACCAGCAACGTGTCGATCTGCCACGGATCATAGGTAAAACGGTTCTGAGCGAATGTACCGGAGCAGAGTAACAGAATAGCGGAAGCGAGGCCTAATAGTTTTGCGAGCGGCAACGATCAGCGCTCCTGTTTTGCGGAAAAGACGGTTTCAACGATTCGGATTTCATCTCCATCGATAACATAAAGAGGCCTGACGCCGTTTGCCTTTTCAAGTACGGCCAGGTCGGTCGGGTTACGCAAAGGCAATCCGCTGATTTGCTCAATGGTTCGCAAATACTGTCCGCTTTCGGAGAAAATGAATATTTTCTTTGCCGGCGGGTCGCAGACGTAAAGGTTTCCTTTTTTATCCGTGGCAATTCCGGCCGGGTGCTGAAATTCTTCGATCTTAATATCGAACATGAAATTCCCGAAATAATCGTAAACATGCACTGTTCCCGCCCCATCGCTGATAAAGACGCGATTGCCGCTGCCCAGATCGATCTGCTGCGGATCTTCCAGTTCGCCGCTGCCCGATTCATAATAGCCGAAGGCGATTTCGGCCTGGCTCCGTGAATTGAATTTGACGACCTTGTATTCACCGGCTTCCAGAACGAAAAGATCCCCCTGCGGCGAGTAGGCTGCACTCAATACTTCCCGGAACTGAAAACGTTCATCATCGCCTTCATTGGAACGCAGCTCGCCGATATAATTCAAATCCTTGTCAAAGCGCTGCACCCGCTGATTGTTGTAATCGGCCACCCAGATATTAATGGTTGAGCGCGCCCAGACATCCGCCGGTTCATCGAATTGTTCCGCCTCCCAGCCGAAACCACCGATATTTATCAGGAAATTACCTTTCAGATCGAATACCTGGATGCGATTGTTGCCGCGGTCGCAGACAAATACCTTGCCGTCGGCGGTTATATCAATAGCCGCAGGATTTTTGAACATTCCGGGGGCGGTGCCGGTTCCGCCGAAACGTCCCAGTTCCCGGGTTCCCTGTTGGGCGAAGGCTGCAACCAGAAGCAATAATGTAATTATGGATTTCATAGTCATTGTTTCCGAATCTGATGCAGAATGTAAAATTCTGCCGATTGCGGTGCAAGTCTGTCAGGGAAGTAACTACGTAACAAGGGGACGAAGTGACCGGGTGAAGCGTGACGAGTGCCCTGAGCGGCGAAAGCGCAAAGATTGTCATGCTGAGCGTGAGCGAAGCATCTTTTTGATTATCGAACAAGCATTATTGATTTGAAAAGAAAAGAATATAAATGAAATGTGAAGAGTAGCGTGTGCCCGAAGAGGCAAAGGGCAGATGGCAGGATGCTAACCCCGGCATTTATGCCGGGGACGTGCAGGGCCCGAAACACCCTGCCCATGTCCATCGTCTATCTTCCTTTCATAAATCTTACATTCGTAAAGTAGCGAACCGGATTTAGACACAAACAAGCATTCGCCATCCCGGCCCTACCCCCTGCGCAGCGCCTTAAACAGTATCTCTACATCCAGCCACAGGCTCTGGTTTTTCAGGTAAAATAATTCAAACTTTTCCAGGTCCGTTTCGGCTCTGCCGGGAATTGTGTTTATCTGTCGCAAGCCTGTAATACCCGGTCGGTAAAAATATTTGGGACGGGGTTCATCCGTGGAGCGCAACGGTGCGCCGACCAGTGACAACCTGCCACGCAGTACGGCGATCAGTGACAGTATTCCATTCAGGAATCCCTTTGGTGATTGCCGCAAAGCCACCGGTTCGCCCCTCTCACCCCAAATTTCCCGCACCTTCGTACTTCTCCATTTTACAGGCAACAGCCACAACCATACCGGCAGTAAAAGCAACAGCAGCACTGCTGCAGCGGCTAAATCGAACAAGCGTTTGCTGAAGCGGTTGAACACACGCCCGATGGCGTAATCGATTTCCACCAGCGGGTAATCGTCGATACGTTCGACACTTGATTTTCCGATGATTACTTCAAGATTTTCCGGAATTACTTTGAATTCAACGCGGGCGCTGTTCAGGCGCGACATGGTTGTCAGGATCTCTTCGTAGGATATGTCATGGGTTGAGAATATGACCTGGTCAATTTTTTCCAGTCGCACCAGTTCTCCGAGTCTTTGCAAATCTCCGACGACCGGTACTTCGGCGATGCGGCGGCCCGCCGGAGCCGGGTCTGTGGAAACGAGTCCGACCAGGTCGAAACTGCTGTTCACCGAGTGTATTATTTTCTGGGCCAGTTCGGCGGTGGCATCGTCGGACCCGACCAGCAGGGTACGTTTGCGGAACAGATCGTGTCCCGGAGAAGAAGACTGGGTTTTTCCCATAGCCCGCAACAGCACCCGCCAGCCGGTCATTACCATAATACTTGCCACAGCCGCAATGACAACCACCAGCCGGGAAAAAGCGAACTGCTTCAGAAAAAAGGTCATGGCTGCCAGGATGAAAAAAGTAGTGAAATTCACCCGCAATATTCGTGAAATGGAAAAGCGGTAGCGTTCGTACATTTCCTGAAAGAAAGCCACGCCCAGAAAAATGAGCGATGCCAGTCCATTGATCACAATATAAGAACCGAAGAAATCCTGCCAGTAAAAACCGGATTTCATTTCGAAGCGAATTACAAAGGTGACCAGAATAACCAGATTAAGCAGCAGCAGATCGAGCAGTGTCGTCCATGAAGCAGTCAGAAAATTTTTACCGTAAACGATCACACCCCGCAGGAACACACCCAGCAGAATAATCCAGCGGAAGGCCGAGAAGTAACGGCTGTGGAAATGTTTTTTGTAAAACAGGTACAGCGATTTGTTGAAATTGATCACGTAATCGATATTGTTTTTTTTCGTGCTTTCGCCTTTGTAATGAATGATGCTCGATTGCGGTACATAATAAAGTTTCCATCCATGCTGATTGATCCGGTAACAATAATCGACATCTTCGCAGTACATAAAATAATCCGCGTCCATCATCCCTACCTGTTCGAAGGCCTCGCGACGAATCAGCATGAACGAACAGGAAATGGCATCGACGGCGTAAGTCTCGTCGGGATCGAGGTAAGTAAGGTTGTATCGGGCAAAGACTTTACTTTTCGGAAACAGCCGGGCAAACCCGATCAGCTTCCAGAAGGCGGTCATCGGCGTCGGGATGCTGTGCCGGCAGTCGATGGAAAAGCTGCCGTCCGGATTAAGGATTTTGCAGGTGGCGGCGCCGGCGTCGCGGGTATTATCCATGAATTCAACCAATTTGGTCAGTGTATCTTCCTGCACCAGCGTATCGGGATTGATCAGCAGCAAGTATTCACCCTTTGCCTGTTGCAGCCCCTGGTTGTTGGCTGCTGAAAACCCGACATTCCGCTCATTGGCGATGAGGATCACTTCCGGGAACCGGCGGCGCAGCATGGATACGGAATTATCGGCCGAAGCGTTATCGACTACGATGATTTCATGCGGAATCTGCCGCAGCGCTTTTTTCAGCGACTGCAAGGCATGCAGCAGAAAATCCTGCACGTTGTAGTTAACGATGACGACGGAGAGTTTGATGTATGGTTTCATGCTTTTAATCTAAAGAAAAAAATAAATATACTGCGAATTAGAATTCGTAAATCAAACAATATCGACATGTTTTCCAGGTAGAATAGATCTTGTTTAAATTGTTCTTTTCTTTGCTTCAATGACTCTGAATAACGATATTTCAGCTGTGCCAAACCAGTCATTCCTGGCCGAATAATAAATCGCCTATTATAAAACTTAATTTTACGGCGCATATCTTCAACCACTTCTTTTGTTTCCGGCCGAGGACCAACCAAAGACATGTTTCCGATCAGAACATTAATCAGAGCAGGAAGCCGATTAAAATAGCTTTTACGTAGAAATCTGCCGAAGACTCTTTTCTCATCCCAATTAAATAGCAGTAAGCCAAACATTTCACCGTTTTTGCCAAATCTGTTTTCAATTTTAAATACAGGGTAAATACCATTGATAAACTGTAAGAATATAATGGCTAATGAAAGTGGTAGAGTTATGCTTAAAATAAATAACGATCCGGAAAGATCAATAAATCGCTTTACTACCCATTGCCACAGCAACATTTGTGTCGGAAATAATTTCAGCAGGGGATGTCCTAAAACCTCTTCAGTTTTATGACCTGCAATAACATCATACATCTGTGGAATTATTTTGAAAGATACCTTATAGTTTTCAAGATGGGCCACTATGTTAAGAATCTCATCCCGGCTGCGCTCTGATATGGCAATTATAATCTCTTCAACCTGATACTGACGAACCAATTCAGGTAATTGATCATATTTTCCTAGCCATGGTAAATTGCCAAAGATAAATTTAGGTTTAATTGCCGAAACAACGCCGATAATGTGATAAAGAAGATGTGGATTTTTTCGAATATCCTTCCATACTTTTTTTGCCTTATCACCGCTTCCAATCAGGAGCGAATTATGGGGGGAATATTCGAGAACAGAATATTTCTTTTCAATACCAATAAGCAGCAGACGACCTGAATTAATAAAAATTAGTAGAAAAATAGTAAATGCGAATAACGTAAGACGAGTTGCAGAGAAGAGTCGATCAGGATCAAATGTAATTAGGAACAACACAAATGCACCAAACAGGATCGCTTTGCTTGTTCTTATCATTACATCAAAACGTGAGATATCCCAGCGTAGATTGTACAAATTGTTTAACAGGAATAAAAAGACAAATCCCAAAACAATTACCAGATTTACTGCAGACAGCATATAATAGTCAAGTGACAATGTTCTTGTCACAGGAAACCAACCGGATTCAAACCGAAAATAATAGGTCATGATAATTGACAAATCTATTGCCAGTATATCTGCAATGATTAAAAATAATTTATGCCAGAAACGTTTCATAAATAGAGGAGCCGGTTCTGTTTTCGCCCTGAATACAGCACTGTCTCCAAGATGTGTTTTGAACCGCTGTGTTTCCAGATAACCGATCCTTTTTAATCCTGCTACAGAAGCGGCTACTAACAGGACGAGTAGTATAGTACCAATAAATTCAGATTGTGAAATAATCATCCAAGCTGCAATTGCATATAAAAAAGTTGTCAAATAAAGAATATGAACAGCTTGACGATGAGTGAGCCCAAGATATAAAAGGCGATGATGCAGATGATCTTTATCCGGGTTGAAAGGATGACGCCCTTTGTTCAATCTCCTGAAGAATGAAACAATTATATCTCCAATCGGTAAGGCCAGGACGATCACTGGTGCTGCAAAAGCGAAAAAATTCCCTGCGCTATTCATCAATTTCAAAGAAAATATGGCGATAGACATGCCGAGGAAAAGTGACCCGGTATCTCCCATAAAAATTGTTGCCGGATGATAATTATAGCGCAGGAAGCCGACAATTCCGCCGGTTAATGTAATCATTATAATAACCAGATTAATATTTCCGGTTTGTGATGCAATCAGCGAGAATGCGATTAAAATGATGACACTGATCCCCCCGGCTAATCCATCCAGACCGTCCAACAGGTTTATCGCATTGCTGATACCAACTACCCAAAGGTAAGTAATAGGCACCGACCATACACCAAGAGTCAGCATTTCTCCACCCGGAAGCACAAGAAATTTTAAACGACAATCGAAAAGAATTAAAATTGTAACAACAATAAATTGACCGAGCAGTTTTTGCAACGGGCTTAGTTTTTTCAAGTCATCAATCAAACCAACGAGCAGGATAAGAAGTAATCCTATTGCGATTCCGGCGAATTCTATTGTAAACAGGGTATTAAATATTTCAGCATCAAACAGGCTGATAATTATTGCCGAAATGAATCCGACAAAGATTCCTAATCCACCCAGTAAAGGAATAAAACCTGTATGGATCTTATTGGCGTCCGGAAACGATCCTATTTGGTACCTAATAGCAATTTGTCTTATTGCTCTGGTTCCGAGTAAAGAAAAACCGAGAGAAACTAAAAATATGATGAGCCAGAAAAAGTTCAATTTCGATTTCTTATTTAATTATTTTAATAATTTTAATACATTTACCTCAATAGTTCAATTTTACGACACTTTTGAACAATAAAACGAAGATAAAAAAGAATAGTTAAATTACTAATTGGTTTTTTGAAAATTCGATCTAACTAATAATCAAACTGTACATTAAAATAGAGTTCATTCGTATTCCGTTTTCTTTTATCAATAGTCAATTCTAAAAAGCGAATTCCACTGCTGACATACAAATCATTAAATGGTTCAAATACGATATAAACCTCTGTTGTTTTGCTAGTAGTTAAGATACCTTCCAGAAATTTGCGGGTTTCCCGTGGAGTAGTCTGCGAACCCAGCAGATCAGCATGGCCGATCAGTAAATCTCCGCCAATGTTCTCATTTGGGTAATTATTGCCATGTTTAAACCGCTGCCATTTAATTCCTGTCCGGAAACGTTTGTGCCAGTCTTTGCGCAAGTGCACATACCATACTTCTGAATTGGGGCCGGCCCAATGGCCCAGTGGCTGGCCGTCGCTGCTGTAATGATTGATGGCATATTTATGGGTAT
>JAJRVZ010000279.1 GCA_024277055.1 Calditrichota bacterium | reverse complement strand
TTTCATAATGAGTGAACCAATATTCTCCGCACGGAATAATGACTCCGTCAAAGATTTCAAACCCCGACGAATCGATTATGTTTTCCGCCGTTCGCTGAATATTGAATTCAAAAAACTCCCCGCTTTTGGTCGAGAATCCCAGCGGGCGAAATTCCGTAAATAGACTTTCCATTTCTCCCGTTTCATCGTTCAGGTAATAATTAAAATCCATCGGCTTGAATTCCATCTTCCGGATCCAGGGGATAAAGTCGGGACGTGGATTGAACTGCAGTTCCGCATAATACATCTGTGAATTTTTGCGTCGGATATACCCGGTTTCCGGGTTAAAGTATTTACCGGTTCTCTGCCATACAGCGTCAAATTCCATAAAGTCATTCGGATAGCTGAGAAAAAAACGATGCGCTCCTCCTTTATTTTTATCGGAATCGGAGGTATAGCTTCGGGCCAGCGCACCCCCCATTCTCAGATTTTTATCCTTCATGAAACTTGAGGTGGAGTAAAGAAAATCCACACCGTAAACACCGTTCCGGCGATTCCGATTGAATTTACCGACCCCGATCAATCCGATGCTGGATTGCTGCCAGATGTCCTGTTTCCAGCGAAGCACGGAATAATTTGTGGAAGCGATGGTATCTCTTTTCGCCGTATGAATACTCATTCCACCCAGCGTTGTGTTTCCCGTCTTTCCAAGCAGGCGAACCCCGGCCAGAATTGGAATTTCCGATCGGTCCGGCGCTATTCCGATGCGCCGGGTGTAAAAGGGTTGAATAGAGTGACCGAGACCAAAATCAAAATAATTACGCCCTTCAAGAAAAAACTCGCGCTTTTCGGGAAAGAAAAGGGAAAAGCGGGTCAGGTTAACCTGGGCACGGTCGGATTCCACCTGGGCAAAATCCGTGTTCGCGGTAAGATTCAATTTCATGGTTGGTGTGATCAGGTAGTTCAGGTCCCCGCCCATTTCGGCAATCTCGGAGTTTTTTTCCGTTTGATGCTGTTCGATTCCCGCGATGGCATAAGGTTTGAATTCTACGAGGTTGACACTATTGATTCCCCTGAGCCCACGCAAAATTCCCGCCCGGCTCAGCTGTTCAAGTTCGGAATCGCGCGACCAGCCCTGCCACAAAACCTGTTCCCGTTTGCGGCGGATATTCCGCTCAAAATTTATACCCCAGATTTGTTCCCGTTGCGAACTGAAACGGACGGTTGAAAAAGGTATCCTGAATTCTGCAAACCATCCCTGTGCCGTAAGGCCGGTTTCGACATCCCAGACACCGTCCCAGTCCTTGTTAAAGGACCGGCCGTTGTCCTGAACCAAAACATCGGCCCGAGCGCCGTTAGGATTTGTTACGAATAAATAACCGTCCCGCAGATTGTGGTAGGTATCTATGATTATTTCAAAATTATCTTCACCGCTCCATCGAAAATCACGTTGCATTTTTCTGGCTGTAATCTTGTCCGGTTCGCTGTCATAACACCAAACACCGATATATAAATTTTCTTCATCATAAAGTATGGCAACTTCGGTTTTTTCTGTTGCCGGGTGCCCTTCTTCCAGTTCCCGCTGGGTAAAATTGGAAATATGCATTGCCTCCCGCCATTCCGCTTCAGACAGATTTCCGTCAATTTCGATATTGTTTTGAATCCTGCAGGCATGAATTTCATTCGGTTGCGATATTTGAGCAGCGGCTTTCGGAAAAGGATTAAAATACATCATTAAGCAACTTAAGCACATTATGAATGATTTCATTTTGATACGGTCCCTAATAGTCCACAGTTCTTTTATTTATTTCCATTTTCGGCTGCTGTTTTTAATGAAGGTTTCACAGGAGCAACCCGGTTTTTATTTCACAGCATGAACTGTATTAATCGTTTTCAAAAGTGCCTTTTACGAGCAGTTTACTTCGCCTCATCAGGATTTTTCCTGCGGCGATTACGGTATCGATATCGTAATTCCGGTCAAGCAGCAACAAATCAGCATCAGCCCCGACGGCGATTCCGCCTTTGTTTTCAAGTTTCAGAAAACGGGCGGGATTGGCGGTAATAACTTGCAAAGCATCTTGCACGGCTATGCCTTCTTCAAGTATTGCTTTTTTGAATTCCGCATGAAGCGTCGAAGCCTTTCCCACGCCGAGACGGGAAAAATTTCCGTGTTCGTCGAAAACCGGTAAACTCCCCTGCGCATCGGATGAAAACCCTATTCTCTCTATGGCTACTCCTTTTTCGAGCAGGTAGGAAAGACCGGTTGCGGCACCGCAGATTTTATCTTGCCCGATCTGTTGCGGACTGCTGGTTGTCAAATCAATATTACCGCCCTCCCCTGCCCATTGGATAGCCGATTCCAGCAAGGCCGCCGTTCGCCCCACATGCGTCAGCAGAAACTGTTCCGTAGGAATCTCAGTCTCAGATACAATTTTTTTCAGCAGGTCGAGTTTTCGTTTACCGGCGCCCATGTGTACGTTGATCACTCCCGCTTTCCCGGATAGCAGGCCCCCCACGCGTGCGTCGGCAGCCAGCCGTGCCAATTCATTAAAGGTCGGCTGGGAAGAACGGTGGTCGGACAGGGCGATTTCGCCTACGCCGATGATGCGGTCAATATGCACCAGGTCTTCAATTACCGATCCGGTCAGCGTTGTAACCGGTATACGATAATTGCCGGTATAGCAATAACAGCTGATTCCTTCATCGGTCAACCCACGGGCCTTGGCCACAAGATTGCTCATGGTGCGGGTTGCGGCATCGGTACCAAGGCAACCGACAACGGCAGTTGTGCCGGCATTGATCAACTGCGAAAGAAATATCTCAGGAGTACGGGTTTTGAAACCGCCCTCTCCGCCCCCACCCAGAATATGAACATGTGAATCAATGAAGCCGGGAACAAGATTCAGTCCCTTCCCATTGATTACTTCCCCGCCCAGTTTACGCGGCAGTCGGATACCATCGTCAATGAAGGCGATTTTATTGCCTGCCAGCAGTACGTCCTTTACCCCCAGCGACCAGGGAGTATAAACCTGTGCACCTCGAATTAAAACAAATATATTCTGACCGGCCATATTTTCAGATCCTGTGTTTGTCGGTTGCGTGTTCGACTCTGATATAAAATAAAGCTTTTAATGAAAATATCATTTTATTTCAGGAGTATGATTTTACTACTTTGCTGTTTCCCGTTTTCAAGGTTGAGTCTCACAAAATAAATGCCCGAAGCGATCCGGCCTGCACTCCAGAACAACCGATGCTCTCCGGCTGAAAACTGCTGGTCCTTCACAAGATCAGTAAGAAGTTTACCGCCAGGATCATAAACTGATAACCGAATCCGACTCCTTTCCGGCAAATTGAATTCAATCCGCAAGCGGGCATTAAACGGATTGGGCCAGGCTTTTAACAACAGTGTCTGTTCGGGAAGGTGAGGCTTTTCCCTGATTGACAAGGGGTCGCAATGTCCCCAACCGAACAGCACATATCTGCCGCAAAAGGATTGAAAAATCCCGCTTGAACTGTGGCCGATACCCGGAATGGTAGCCAGAAAGTGATTTCCGTAAACTTCCTGTCCGTAGTATTTACCGATATAGTTGTAATAGATCAGCCCGCGTTCCAGGCGGTGCGCTCCCTGCAATTCAGCCGGACAACTGGTATCCAGCGACGAATGGTTCGGGTCGTTGTCTTCCTCCCCCAGCAAATAGTAAACACGACGCTTCCTGTACCATGCCCGAATGCTGTCAGCGCTGCTGTACCACATATAACTGTTCAGGTTTTTAAGTCCGTAACGGTAATTATCATAAGTGGATTGACAACCGCTGTTTTGAGGAACGGCGAATTGATTCATTGTGCCTTGGACCCTGCGTTTGTTATTCAGGTAAACATAGGATGAGGGATTGGCTATGAGATAGCGCATATCAACCTGATAAACAGAATCCGCCATTTGCTGTATCCTGTTTCCGGCAGCATACCTGTTTACAAATTGGCCGCCGGCTGAATGGCCAGCAATCACGATATGCTGCAGGTTGGGTTGGTTCTGCAATAACCGCCGGATAATACTATCCATCACGGCAAAGGAACTTTTGCGTCTGGCAAGTTGCACGCTTGAGGCATCTCCCTGCTTCCATTGGCTGTTGTAGTCCCAATAGATCACGCCCGGCGGCGGATTATCTTCGGGGATCATAAAAAAAGGGGCCACGATAATTGTATGCTGCTGTGCCTGTCCGGCCATTTGCGCCGCTTCATAGGTTCGATCATAATAGCCGTCAGCATTGCGGTCCGCTCCGTGCACTACCACAACGGCACGGGTAAAAGCGCTGTCGCTATGTTCAATAGTGCCATTACAAAAATATAAAAGCCCGATACGTTCCCCTGTAAGATTCATCCACAAAGTATCCGGCTGCGGCGCCGCGGGCAGCAGAGTAAAGAAATGACAAAAAATAAATGCCGTTATAAAGTTTTTTGAGTGCAACATGCAACTAATCCAAATTTAAAAATACCGGTACGTGTCAAACTCGAAACCGAAAAACCGGCATGGCCGGATTATTCATAAAATATCAGTGCAATCGGAAATTCACAATTAATATTTTTCATTCGTTTTCTCCTCCGGCGCCTTTTCCCATTCAAACTCCCGGCCGTTGACATATTTTTCGAACCATTCCATTTCGGCATTCATTTTGAACAGCTCATGTCGTAATTCTCTCCAACCGTGCCCTTCGCGGGGAGCCACGAATAGTTTCGTCGGGACGCCGTTCGATTTCAGCGCACGGTACAATTCAACCGATTGCGGCATCGGAACGCGCGGATCGTTTTCACCTACGAAAATGATCGTCGGGGTTTTTACTTTCCAGATTTCAGTGATGGGAGATTGTGCCATATAAATATCCAGCGGTGCGTTTTTCTGCCACGGCGTACCTCCGAACCAGGGCGTCCGTTGAACACGGGTATCACTCTGCGCATACATGGAAATCCAGTTTACCGCGCCGGCTCCCGAACTGGCAGCGGCAAATCGGTCCGTGCAGGTTATAATTTTATTGGTCATGTGTCCCCCGGCGCTCCAGCCGGCTTTGGCCAGTCGTGCAGGGTCCGCAATTCCCTGATTAATCAGGTAATCAACACCAGCCAAAACATCTTTGTGCGCATGGTTGAAATAGTGACCGACCATATCGCGCAGAAATTCATCTCCGTACCCCGTGCTGCCGCGATAATTAGGCATCAACACGGCATAGCCCATCGCTGCATAAACCGGTACGTTGGTACGCCAGCGTCCGAAACCGTATTTATCGGACGAACGCGGTCCGCCGTGCGTCATTACGATCAACGGATATTGATTGCCCTTTTTATAATTCAGCGGGTAGTGTAAAAGTCCTTCCACCGTGATGCCGTCTTCCCCCGTCCACCGAACGGATTCCTGCTGCGGTACATCGAATTGCCGCAGGTAATCGTAAACATGGGTAATCCGTTTTTGCAGATCCGGTTGTCCGGGTGTAAACAGCCGGATATCTCCGGCATTCTCAGGTGTATTAACACCGAGAGCAAATACATTTTCAGCCTGGTTATAGTCCCAGTTTCGAATGGAATGCCTGCCGTCGGTCAGCTGAAAGGCAGTGTCTTTCTTTACATCAACACGGAACAATTCATTATTAACAACCATGTTCCCAAGTAAATAAATCGTATCGGTTCCGTCCGCCCATTCGGCATCCTGAACCTCAAAGGGCCATTCACCGAGCAGCATTTCAGCCTCACCCCCGGCCGCCGGCAGGATGAATACATTGTTATTATAATATTTTTCAAATTTATCATTGCAGAAGGTAATGAAAAGAACCATTGAATTGTCCGCCGACAGCTGGGCATTCCATTCCGGAACCGAATTGAAAGTCAGGCGGCGCAATTCGTTTCCATCGCTTCTCATTATCCAGATTTCACTGTTATCCCGTTCATCCCGCAAGGGGGAATCGGCACGGTGAAAAACGATTTGGGTTCCATCATCCGATAATCGATAACCGAGCACTGAGAAATCTCCGTCTGTTATTTTCTCTTCCCGGCCGGATTTAACATTGATTCGCCAAAGATGCCGTTGCAGAAAATTTTCAGTGAAGGTATAAACATCGTCTTTTTTCTTGCGCCTGTTTTTCTCTTCCACACTCCTTTCGTCATCGGCGATAAAATAAATGAATAAGCCATCCGGTGACCATTCGATGCTGCCCGTCGAAGTTTTGTGGTGTGACAGTTGCAGCGCTTCTCCTCCGGCAACGCTGATCAGGTAAATCTGGCTTTTTTTCTCACCGCTGCGTTTTGCGACGAAGGCAATTCTACCGCCGTCCGGCGACCACAGCCCTTCTCTTTCCCCATTCTCTCCGTTGGTTAATTGCAGAGGCTCCCCCCCATCAGTGTCCTGCAAATACAAATGACCGATACGCTTATTAGCCTTCCAGTCCGCCCCGGACAGCCGATATAACAAACGGCTGCCGTCCGGCGACAATCTCGGGGAAGAGAGCGTGGGGATTTCGAGCATGTCGACCATGGTCATCGCACGTTTTTCACCGGCAGAAAGGCTTGTTGTGATTACCAGGAAAACAAGTAATAGAAAATTTTTATTCATAATTAACCATCCTGCTTTGAGCCAAGTGGATTAAACTCCGGTTCATCATCCGGATTTAATTGTTTAGTCGTAATTTCCGGTTTTGTAATTTTTCAAATTCAACGCTTTTCCCCGGAACAAAACTATCCTCTGATCTGATTTTATGATCCCGGGACCGTCTCATCTTCGTTAATCCTAGGTGCAATACCGATTCCCGTGAAACCGTAAATCAGTGCAAAAATGAATCCGGTATAACACATAATCGCCCACGGAGCGTAGGCAACCGTGTCAATTCCCAAAGTGCCGGCCATAAAAACCCCGGCAATGCTCCAGGGAATCAACGGAACTACTACCGTACCGCTGTCTTCCGTGGTACGCGAAAGGTTCTTCGCTGCCAGATTATTTTTTTTGAACGCCGGTGCGAATAGTTCTCCCGGTATCAGTATGGAAAGGAAAGAACTGCCGGTCATCAGTGCTGTGGCTATACTGCCGGAGACGGCCGAGGCGATCAGTTTGCCGGTTGTATTCGCAATCCGCAGCAAGCGTTCCAGCAGCACATCCAGCATACCGGCGGTTTGTACGATACCGCCGAAGGCAAAAGCACAGAAAGCAATCAAGGTTACATGCATCATCGCAACCATGCCGCCGCGGGACAATAATTTATCCGCCAGATCCAGACCGGTTGAGGCGGAATAGCCCTTCACCATCGAAGCGACTGCAGTATGCAAATCCGCACCCTGAATAGTAATCGCCAGCACGACGGCAACCAGGGCGGAAACCAGCATACCGGGAATGACCGGTTTTTTGCGCACGGCGGCATAAAGCGTGATCACCGGAGGCAGCAGCAACAGCCAGTGAAAACGGAACCCATTTTGCAGAGTACTCATCAGCAGCTCTGTCTTTTCCAGGGCGACATTTCCGCCCGTTTGAGCGGAAAGCCCCAGGAAAAAATAAACAATC
>JAJRVZ010000278.1 GCA_024277055.1 Calditrichota bacterium | reverse complement strand
CCGGCCGGGACGGTGAGCGGCGCGCCGAAAATCCGGGCCATGGAAATTATAGACGAATGCGAAACCCTGAAACGCGGTATCTATGCCGGAGCAGTCGGTTACTTTGATTTTTCCGGCAATATGGACTGGTGCATCGCCATTCGTACCATTGTGGTTCACGGCGGTATCGCTTACCTCCAGGCCGGGGCAGGAATTGTCGCCGATTCGATTCCGGAAAAGGAATTTGAGGAAACACAAAACAAAGCAGCCGCCCTGAAAATTGCGGTACAGCACACGGCAGCCAATTGAAAAGATGTATCCGCGCCCACTTTACTTAATCGGGTATCTTTGTAATTTATTGCCGTTACCCGTTCCTCTGAGGCGACCATGAATAAAATTTCGCGATTAATCCACATAATGACGTTGCTGCTGCTGATCGGCTGCGAATCCTTCGCCGATGAAATACAGCTGAAAAACGGTAAGCCGATCAGCGGCCGAATATTGTATTCCGATAACCAGGCCGTTTACATCGCTGATAATGATTCCACTTTCAAAGTACCGCACAGCCTTATCGTTCATCTGGTATTTTCCGCGTCGGATCTGGTGCACATGCTGGATAGACGAACAATCGAATGCAAAATCATCGATCGTATATTTCCCAATTTAATACTCCTGACCCGACAGGGTATTCTTTCTGTGAACGAAATTGACATCCTCAGATTTTTTTATGCTGCAGGCAATCCGATCACTTTGAATTCGCTGCCGCAAACCGGAAAGATATTCTCCAACCCGTCCAGCAAATCAAAAAGAATCTGGCGGCAAAAGCTGAAACGAAACGTATTTATCGGGTTGCGCGGGGGATACATGAGCGTCTCAGACGCCTGGCAGAATGTTTTTCAAAACCTGGAATCGATCACCGCTTTTCCTTTTTCCGTACAGGCCGGATACCTGTTGTTTCCAAACGGCTATTTGAAAGCGGGATATGAAACGACCGGATACGAGCCTTCAAACTCAACGGCGGCCCTCGGATTGAAAGTAACTACCGTTTTTCTATATGCCGGCTATGAACAAACCTTTCCGTCGCATCGTGAAATACCGCTCTATTTCACGGCCGGCCTCGAAACCGGTTTTATTAATTTTACTTCCGGTTCCATTCCTGGCTATGTCGGAAAATCTTCCTTTGCGTTCAAACCAATCGGTGGAATTTCCTATTATCTCAATAAGTACATCTCACTTAATTTTGAAGCCGCTTACATGGTTGCCACCGGAAAGGCCGGGATTTCCACTGTTGCCGTAAATACCGAAGGTGCACCGCAAAATATCGAATTGAAATTGAGCGGATTGAATATTCTGGTTACATTCCGCTACCATCTGTTGTTCGAATGATTCAACGGGTTGAATGGTTCATGTTTTGAGTCTAAATTTGGATTTTAGCCGGGATAAAAAATGGATTTATTGATAGATAATTACGATTCTTTTACTTTTAATCTCGCCCAGTACCTCGGCGAAATCGGACGCAAATTTGAAGTCATCCGCAACGACAACATCACACCGGATGAAATTGAAAAGCGTAAATACGAAGCCATTATCATTTCGCCCGGGCCGTGCACGCCCACCGAGGCCGGCATTTCGGTGCCGGTTATCGGGCGCTTCAAAGGGAAAATTCCGATTTTCGGTGTGTGTCTCGGGCACCAGTCCATCGGAGCGGCATTCGGCGGAAAAATCGTAAGGGCCGGCCGGCTGATGCACGGCAAAACTTCGATGATATTTCATGACAACAATACCATTTTTCAGGGATTACCGAATCCTTTCGAAGCGACCCGCTATCATTCTTTGATTATCGATCGTTCCAGTTTGCCGGATGAATTGATGATCAGCGCACAGACTAAAGACGGAATCATTATGGGGGTACGACATAAAAAATATCCGGTTGAAGGTGTGCAGTTTCATCCCGAATCCATCCTGACGCAGAGCGGAAAAAAACTGCTGGCCAATTTTTATTACCGGTATTTATAACGGGATGAAGAGTACGTACCACACCATTATCCAGGGGTAGCGGATTCGGGCGCCACATTAAAAAATTATAGAAGAAAAATATGTCGAAAGAATTTGCAAAAATACCGTCCGTCGACGAGCTGCTGAAAAAGCTGACAAAATACCAGTCAGAAATTGACCGGGTTTATCTGAAAAAACTGGTCGAGCAGACGCTGGAAAATATTCGCTTCAAACCGCTGCGCTGGCATCTGCCGGAAAGGGACCGTAGCCAGATCACGGTCGCGATAATCAGCGATATTGAACGAAAAATAAGCGATCTGTTTCAACCTTCCCTGCGCCGGGTTGTGAATGCCACCGGAGTTATTTTGCATACCGGCCTCGGCCGGGCTCCGCTGGGCGACAGACGGACGCACTCACCGGATCCATTATCCGCCTATTGTAATCTGGAAGTAGATCTTAAAAGCGGTCGGCGCGGGGATCGACTGGAGCATGTTGTCCCGCTGCTGCAACTGCTTACCCGGGCCGAAGATGCGGTGGTCGTCAACGACAACGCCGAGGCGGTTCTATTGCCGTCGAATTCACTCGCCGCCCGAAAAGAGGTTGTTGGCTGCCGCCGGTAACTGGTG
>JAJRVZ010000277.1 GCA_024277055.1 Calditrichota bacterium | reverse complement strand
CCGTTTTCTCGGAGAAAACAGCGAACTGCTGGAAAAAGTTAATTCATGTTTGCAGGAAGACGGGCTTGAGTACCAACGGACCATTCGGGTTCGTCACCCGCTTGACGCCTTGATAAATGATGTTGGGTTGCAGACCATAAAGAATAAAACGGAAAAGACTCTGGACGGCTTGAAAATTGCCAATTATTACGGTTGTCAGATTGTCCGTCCGGAAAAAGGTTTTGATGACCGTGAAAATCCGACTACGATGGATGACCTGTTTGAAACGCTTGGGGCGGAAAATGTGTATTTCCCGAATAAACTGCGCTGCTGTGGCGGAATGCTTATGACTACCTATGAGGATGTCGCGCTAGAATTGTCGCATGATATCCTCGAATGTGCAAAGCAAAACGGAGCCGATTGTATCGTTACAACCTGTCCGTTATGCCAGATGAACCTGGAAGCTTATCAGAAAACAATCGCCGGAAAATTCAGCAAACAGATTAGCATGCCGGTATTGTTTTTTACGCAGGCACTTGGTGTCGCGCTCGGCATAAATGAAAAAAAACTGGGCATACCCCGAAACCTGATGACCTGTCATGAACTGATGGAGATCGCAGGAGGAAATGGGCATCACCCGGCAACAGAAACTGTGTGATAAAATTGTACTGGAGCAGATTATGACCAACAACCACAAAGTAGGTGTATATATTTGTCACTGTGGTGTGAATATCGCACAAACGGTGGATGTTGAGCAGGTAGCCGAATCCTTTGATAAACATCCTGATGTGGCTGTGGCGACCACCTATAAATTCATGTGTTCGGATCCCGGACAGAATATGATAAAAAATGACATTAAGGAAAAAGGGCTGGATCGTGTGGTAGTTGCAGCTTGTTCTCCGCAGATGCACGAGCTTACTTTTCGGAGCGCCTGCGAACAGGCCGGGCTTAATCGCTACCTGTTTCAGATGGCTAACATTCGGGAGCACTGTTCATGGGTGCACGATGACCGGAACAAGGCAACGAGCAAGGCCACCGCTTTGGTGAATGCCGCGGTACACCGGGTAATGCATCAGCAACCCTTAGTACGTAAAACCGCGCCGGTTAATCCGAACACACTGATTGTCGGTGGCGGTATTGCAGGAATTCAGGCGGCTCTTGAAATTGCAAATGCCGGTAGACAGGTTTACCTCGTTGAAAAGGATTCGACGATCGGCGGAAAAATGGCGCGTTTCGATAAAACATTTCCTACGCTGGATTGCGCCGCATGTATTCTGACTCCCAAAATGGTTTCTGTCAGTCACCGGGATAAAATAGAATTGATGACACTTTCCCAGGTGGAGGAGGTCAGCGGATATATCGGCAATTTTAAGGTGAAAGTTCGTAAAAAAGCACGTTATGTAACCGGCAAATGTACATCCTGCGGAGAATGTTCGGATATCTGTCCGGTAAGTGTCCCAAACGACTTTGATGAATCGTTGCAGGAGCGAAGCGCTATTTTCAAGGCTTTCCCACAGGCTGTGCCGAACACCTTTCTGATAGACCGGCAGGATCGTCCGCCCTGTATCGAAGCCTGTCCGATCCGGCAGGAGGCGGCCGGGTACGTAGCCCTGATCCGCAGCGGGCGTTTTCACGAGGCGGCGCAACTGATCCATAAACGTAATCCGTTACCGACGGTTTGCGGACGTGTTTGCTATCATCCCTGTGAGACCGAATGCAACCGCGGCTATGTTGATAAACCGGTAGCTATCCAGCAATTGAAAAGATTCGCTATTGAATGGGAAATAAAAAACAACGGCAAATTCACTCCACCAAAAATTGAACGAAAACGGGATGAAAAAATAGCGGTTATCGGTTCGGGGCCGGCCGGACTGACCTGTGCTCATGATTTGGCTGTTGCCGGGTATAAGGTAACCATTTTTGAACAGAATACGGTTGCGGGCGGAATGCTGGCAGTCGGAATTCCGGAATATCGGCTACCAAAAAAACTGCTGAAAATGGAACTTGATTATTTCAGGGAAATGGGAGTGGAAATAAAGACGAATACCCGGTTCGGCAGCGATATTACGGCTGATGACCTGAAACAGCAGGGCTACCAGGCCATTTTTATTGCCATCGGCGCTCACAATAGCATCAAACTTGACTGTCCCGGTGAAGATCTCGAAGGCGTTTATGGCGGTGTCGACTTTTTACGAAAAATTAATCTGGGGGTGGACATAAAGGTTGGAACAAAAGTGGCTGTGATCGGCGGAGGAAATACGGCTATCGATGCCGCCCGAACGGCCTTGCGCATGGGCGCCAAAAATGTTTCCATTTTATACCGTCGAACCAAAAACGAAATGCCGGCCTCGCCCGAAGAAATTCATGATGCCGAAGAAGAAGGCGTGAGAATCGTTTATCTGACAGCGCCAACCGAATTGCTGGGTAAAAAAGGCAGGATATCCTCTGTCAAATGCGTTCGGATGAAACTGGGTGAACCGGATGCGTCGGGGCGCCGCCGGCCGATACCTGTTCAAAATTCGGATTTTGTGATGGAATTTGATACCGTAATTGTCGCTATCAGCCAGGTGCCGGACCTGTTCGGTTTTAATGGAGAATCAAACCTTAAAATCAAGACGACAAAATGGGATACTATTTCCACAAATGCGGAAACACTGCAAACGAATGTCCCGAATATATTCGCAGGTGGAGACGTAGTGCTGGGGCCTTCCACGATTATCGCGTCGATGGGCAACGGGCGGAGGGCCGCAGAGTCCATAGACAAGTTTCTGCGCGGAGAGCCGCTGGATAACTATTCGACCCACATGGTTAAACCGGAAGTATTGCGCAGTGAAAGCTACCGGCCGCATTCCTACGCGCCCACCTATAAAGAATATCCGGTACGGGAAAGAATGGAACCGCAACAGCTGAACCCGCGGCAGCGCAGGAATTCGTTTGAGGAAGTAGACCTGGGACTGAGCGAAGAACAGGCGATGATGGAAGCTGACCGTTGCCTGAACTGCGGTGT
>JAJRVZ010000276.1 GCA_024277055.1 Calditrichota bacterium | reverse complement strand
GGGAACGGCCCCGCTGGTGACCATCGGCTGCGACCGCAACCGTAATTGCCACGACGGCTGCTCGCGCGGCATTGCCACCAGTAACCTGACCATGCAGAACCTGCGGGACGTCGAACTGAACTCTCAGCAGATGATCAACGCTTTTGTGATTATGCAGATGCAGGTTATCCGTGCACTTGCGGGACTGGGACTGAATGATATTCGCCAGCTGCGCGGCCGTTTCGATAAAATCCAGTGGCTCGGTTTAAAGGAACGTGTCGATTTTCGTATCCGGCAGCGGCGCGAATTCAAGCAACGCAGCCGGGAGATAGCGGCTGAACCGCATGCCACCGGCCAGACCAATTGCGGCGTGGCAGCGCTCATCGGCAGCGAACCGGTACCCAGCGTTATTCTCGACAAAGCGCTGTATGCCATGAAAAACCGCGGAATGGACGGCGTGGGCGTCGGTAAAACGCTTTGTTTTCCCGACCATCCCCGGAACTACGCCTATCGTATTATGGTTAAAGGCCGCCTGCAAACGGAGGTCGAGGCCGAATTGCGGACCATGAATGGCAGAAGCGAAGAAGAATTCCGCAGAGAAGCACGCAGGTTATTGCTGGATTACAGGGAAAAGCTGTCCGCCAAAATTGGCACCGTTTTTCTGCAACCCTATTTTGAATTCCACGGTGAAACGGTGCGGGAATCCTATAAAAAGGATGAAAACGGCAATGAACACGACTACCGCAAATTCGGAAATCCCGATACCGATCCCGGTGACATTTTCCGCCACTTTGTGCGTGTGAAGAAAAATGTTCTACATACATTTATCGAAAACGACCTGCTGCAGAGCAAGCGTTACGAATACATCCGCGAGTATTTTCCGAAGGTCGACCGGAAGAATTATCAAAACAACGAACGCTTTTTGAGGAAAGCGGAAGACCTGTTCGTTTTCGACCACACGGTACTGCTCTCTCAAATACTGTACGTATGGCAGATTGACAGCGGTGAATGGAGCCGTTTTGTTACCGAACAGGTGCAGGATAAAAACCTGGCCGCGGTGCTGATTAATGAAAATCCGTTATCGGTTGATCATTTTGAAATTTGTGCAGAACGCTATCTGGAACTGCTGCGTAATTTCGCGCTGCTCTACCGGCAAACGGAGCATAAGGAGTTGTACCGGGAACGCAGCCGAAAAATTGCAGCGGTGATGTCCGCCGGTAAAAATTTCGCCGTGTGGAAAACCGCCGGTCGCGAGATTCCGTGGGAAACGCCGCAGGCGCCGAATAACATCATCCACGTGCGTCTGGCCACCGGCAGCGTGGTCGAGCAAATGAATGCCCATCCCTTCGGCAAGCTGCACACGGCACTGACGCACAACGGCGAGACCACCAATTACGAAACCCTGAAACAACGGGTGGAACAGTTCGGACTGCCGCCGCTGGCTTCCACCGATACCGAAGTAGCTTCGCTGAAATTTCATCTGCTGGCCGACGAGCTGGAATACCCGGACTGGGCATTGTTTGAAAGCTTCTCGCCGACCACCGGCGACGACCTGGCCCTGGCGCCGCAGGAACTTCTGCCCCGGCTGGAAGAAGTGCAGCGGGTCGAATTCAGCAGCAGTCCGGACGGGCCTTACCAGTACCTGTGTCTGCGGCATGTGCCTGAAAAGAATTTCACCGAACGGGTCGATCTGAAAGACCCCGCCGACCTGCGTCCCAGTACCACAGCCTTCTGGAAAGACGGCAAGCGGGTCTTCAGCCTGATCGCCTCCGAGGAGCAGGCGGTGCAGGTTATGCTGGACGAACTGGATGCACAGGGGCTGGTGGACGGCGCCGCAGCCGATGAAACCATCGTCAGCAGCGGGATGATCAGCCGCTATCATTTTGATGACAGCGGCAAAGTGACCGATGTGGAGTTTATCGACCGCTACGGGGAAAAGATTGAAATCGTCGAACCTGGACGGCATTACAGTTTTCAGCGTACCGCACTGCGCGAACCGCCGGAAAAAGATACCCTGCTGGAAGGCATGGATTTTAATCGCGAGCGATTGCAGGACTGGATCGTCGAGCAGTTGCCGGAGTGGGATTTCAATGTGTTCCGCTGGGTGTTGCACCTGCTGACGGAACGGGCAACCGCTGAAACGGTGCGGGAAATTACGGACCTGCTCACCTGGCTGACCGATCACCTGCGTCATCTGCAGACCGGCGGTAAAGCGCGCAGCTCGCTGCTGGATATTACCCGCCGGGTACTTTATCAATTGCTGGACAGGCTGGCGGAAATAGATCCGCAAAAGTATTACCTGTACCGTTTCGGCGACGGTGAACCGCAGCCGGCTGCGGAAGGCAAAACCCTGCTGCTGGATGCAACCGGTTTCAGTCCCGAAGGCACCGATCCGCAACACGGTCTGGCCGCCTTTTTATCCGCGGCTTACGATGCCGGATGGCGACGGTTTATACTTTACCGGGTCAACGGTCAGCGGTTGATTTCCACCGCCGTGATGGGTAGGGGCAATACCGATGATGTTGAAATAGATGTTTACGGAATTCCGGGCGAATACCTCGGCGCATTTATGCAGGGCGGGTTGATCCGGGTACACGGTAATGCACAAAATTTCACGGCCATGGGCATGCACCACGGCGAGCTGCAGGTGTTCGGAAACGCCGGCAAGGTATGCGGTTACGCCGGCAAAGGCGGCAAAGTATTTATCCTCGGCAATATCAACGACCGGGCGTGGACCAATTCGGTGAACGACTCCCGCTCGCAGGACCTGCAGGTGCACATTCTGGGCAGCGCCAGCAAATACGCCGGCGAATCGCTGATGGGCGGCGATTTCGTGTTTATGGGTCTGCAGTTTGCGGGTGACGGCAGCGTACAGTTGCAGGAACGGCCCTACCGCGGGACCAAACTACTCGGCGGGGCTTCACGCGGCAGGATGCTGTTTTTCTATCCGCAGGACCGCCTGTTACCGGAGCAGTACACGCACGGGAAAATCGAAACCATTACCGACAGAGATTGGGAACACTGGAAAGAGCGGGTGCTGGAAACGCTGCAGCTGGCGGGGATTCTTGTCACGGATGAATCGATCTTTCTCGGCAGCGTACAGGTGAAACTGACGCCGGCAGTGTTTAAACTGATCCTTCCCAGGGGAGGACTGAAAGGCTACGAATCTCATTAATAATAAGGATCGGGGAAGGACACGGAAAAATTCAATTCAAACTGCCTTTGTATATTGAAGGCCGAAAATTTGACATGGTAATTTTTATTATTTAGTTAAGGAATGGAATGATTTAGTATATTTATGATCAAAGGCTTCTGTACCCTGAGTTTTTTTAGCTTATGCTTAACACCTTCAACAGATAGAAATCCGCCACTGCTGTGTGTTAATCCGTTACCACAGAGTTTATTGGCATTATTTGGGTAAATACCCTCTGAGCCGTTTAGAAATATTCCCGTTTCAAAGCAACGGCTAATGCTGTGTCCGGTTACGGTCGGCGCAGCATTTTCAAAATACATCCCGTATCCGCAATTGATAACCTGGTTTTCTTCGATTATATCAATGCCGGCAGACAACATCAGACTTATCCCTGTATTGCATTTTGATAATGTTAAATTCCTGATGTCCAGACTGGAATGGATTCCTTCAACCTCAACCGTCAATGTTTCTCCGTTTCCGTTCCATGATCAAAAAATTATTGCTCAAGGATGCGCTTTAAATCGGGTTCGCTTACTTTCAGCAATTCATTGTCCACAATCCTCCGGGTCAGCTCCCGCCAGTTCTCGTCCCCGTCAAATATGTCCTTAAACATAGGCAATGCTTTAGCCACTTTGCCGATATTGGCCAGCGAGACGGCTGTCCAGTATTTCATTTCCAGGTTGTCCGGAAACATATTCATGGCCGTGCCGTATTCGCGCAGGGCTGCCGCCTCGTCGTTTTTCTCGATTGCCAGATCACCGTTATTCATGTGCTCATAGGCGCGATGCACCTTTAATACACGTTTCATCTCCGCAACCGCATTCGGATGGTCTTCAACCCGTAAATCAATCAGCCGGTCTTCCCAGGGTTTGTCGGTTTTTTTACTGCGAACAACGAGAATGGCCGCCGACTGCTGTCCGCGAATATCACCACCTTCTTTTTGCGCGGCTTCCAGGGCAGCCATCATACGCTCAGCCAGCGGACCGCTGCTTTTTTTGAACGCATCGGCCATGGCCGGCCACACCGTGTCCTTCAACATCATGTTGGCCTGCACGGAAAAATTGTCGCCTTTAACGTGTCCCGCTTCGGCGATGCAGTCCTCGCCGGTATGCACGGCTACCCGGCCCTGCACATCGATGATTGCAACCTGACGAAACTCGCGTCCCTCGTCGGTAGCCAGCAGAGAATCCAATGCCTGTTGCGGTGACAGGCCTGATTTCAGCAGATCGAGCCCGCGCCGGCCGAAGGATACATTGACCAGCGACTGAGTAGCTATGGCCCCCACACCTGCCTCGGCCCATGCCACAACCGAACCGACCGAGAACCAGTGTGACTGCACGGCAACACCGACGTCGCCGGTTTCTGCGTCCCGTGCGACGATGGAGAAAGTATGGGTCAGCGGTTCACCATTGATCATTTGCGCAGGCAACAGTGAATTAAAAACAGCCGTTAAAACCAGTACCTTAAAAAGCATTTTCATAACTACTCCTCCCCTTTATCGGCGGCATGTTCCCTTGCCCGGAATTTGGTTTCGATCATCACGCTGTGGTCCAGGTTGAGCAGGTATGTCAGTTTCCGGATCAGCGCCTCTTCGTATTTATCAACCTTACCATCAGCATAAATTACCCGCCACAGGATTTCCACTACCTGCGCTTTCTGATCATTTGTATAATTCCGGTTGATCAGATTCGTGAATTGCCACAGGTCAAGACTTTCTTTGCGTTCCATTTCCGCCAGTTCAACCAGGTTTCTTGTTTCCTGTTCGTTCAATTTAAAATCTTTACTCAGGAAGGTAACAATTTTTGATTTCTCCATATCGGAAAAGTCATCATCGGCATAAGCCATTTCCAGTAACAGCGCACCGGTGGCCACTGCCAGCCGCCTGCGCACATCCTCCGTCTCATCCTGCGTTTCGACTACTATATTTTCGGTGAAAAATTGCTTTAATTTTTGTAGCATATCGCCCCTGTCTATTTGTTTAGTTGAATTGTTTAACAGTTTAAAGGTTGAACAGGTCAGTAGTCAACAGCTTAGAATATTTTTTTCTCATTTCGGAACTACTCGAATGTATTGATAAGCTACGACACTTTAAAACTCATAAACCTTTGAACTAATCCCCCAGTCCTTCCTCACTGATCAACCACGTCAGTATAGCCATGGCCGCCGTTCCCAGCTGCATTTCCCGTGGATGCACGGCTTCGAACACGTCATTGTCCGAGTGATGAAAATCGAAATAGCGTTGATTATCCGGTACATATCCGATTTTTGCCGTCACAGCTTTAATCTTTCCGATATCCACACCGCTGCCACCTTTTCGGACCCATTCGATTCCTGCTTTACGCAGCAGAGGCAACCATTCACTGATTCGTTTCAGGATTGTTGAATCGGCATCTACACTGAAACCGCGCGGGGTAAACACACCGCGATCCGATTCAATAGCCGCCACGTGTTTTTGCCGGGTAGCGGCCACCCAGTCGGCGTAAACTTTGGCGCCGGTCTGCGTCATTTCCTCATCGATGAACAGCACACAACGGATCGTGCGTTTTGGACGAAGTTTTAATCGTTTGTACAGACTTAAAACTTCCAGCGCCTGCATACAGCCGCCGCCGTCATCGTGCGCACCCTGCCCTTTATCCCAGCTGCCGAAATGACCGCCGACAACAATTACTTCCCGCGGTATTTGCCTGCCCTGTATTTCGCCGATGACGTTGTAGCCCAGCGTGTCGGGTCGTGTTTCACATGAAAGGCGCAGGGTGATCAGAGTATTCGGCTCAACAATGAGTTTACGACTCAGATAATCGGCATCCTTCAATCCGACAGCCGCCGCCGGGATTTTTCGAATACCCTCTTCATAGGTCATTACCCCGGTGTGCGGCACGTTATCATATTTTCCGGTCACCGAACGAACGATCACCGCCAGCGCCCCGACCTTTGCGGCTTCTATGGCGCCGCGCATACGGTAGCGCACCCCTTCGCCGTAAGACCTGAAGGTATTGACGTTACGCGGATTGAACGGTCGGTTTAAGAAAACAATCTTACCACGGGCTTCCTGCATGCGTAAACGCAGTTCATCGAAAGATCTTACTTCCAGTACTTTGGCTGTTAATCCGACCGGCCCGGTACCGACACTGCCGCCAAGGGCGCAGATAGCAAGTTTTCTGCCACTTGCGGCAAGAAACGCAACCTCTACCGGACCGCGTACCCAGTGCGGCACCGTTACCTGTTCCAGCCAGACGCGATCCAGTCCGATTTGCATCATTTTTTTCTTTGCCCAGCTGTAGGCACGGTAGGAATTGGGCGAGCCGCTGAGCCGCGGACCGATGGCACAAAGTTCGCCAAGCAGGTGATAGCCTTGCCGTTCGGTAAGCGCCAGGCGGATGAGGCGGTTTGCAATGGTATTATAGTTTTTTTGTGCAAGAAGCGGCATCGAGATGAATAACGGGAGTAACCATATCAGGCGTTTCAAAAACAAAAACCGTCTCCTGTGTTAAGAAATGTAATAAAATATTATTTAGGTATTGACGGGGAGAAAAGCAAGTGGAGACGGGATAAAAAACCCCATCGTATGCAAAGTACGACGGGGTTTTTATGCCTCCCAAATTATCTCATCAGTACGGCTTTCATGACTTTGGAGAATTTACCGGATAAATGTTTCTGGCGAAAAGTGGTTCGAAAAATCTGTAATTATTCCATCCACTCATTGATTAATAACTCCGCCGCCTCGTTCTTGTCATTTACTGTCCAAGCATTTATTTCCAACCTTTTCATATGGATTTCATTTATTAATGCTTTTATTACCGTTTTGCTTTACAATTTGATTTCAAAATGCTTCTCTGTAGTTGCCGGACATATCGTTTGGATTGTCAGTAATAAAATAGAAAAACTTCTCATATTTGGCAAATCAAGCGGTTATTGCTGTTTCCGAACGAATAAAAATCAGGCGACCCGTTTCCTGAATTTGAGCACACTGACCGTAAAGATCAGAACACCGTAAACCGTCATCGGAATAATATCAACAAGCAATTGCGTAAATCCCGCTCCTTTCTGAAAAATATCCCGCATGATATACATGAAATAGCGCATCGGGTTGAGATAGGTCAGTATTTTTACCGCCTGCGGCATATTCTCAATCGGAATGAACAGCCCACTGAGCAGGAGCAGAAAGAGCATAAAGAACCACGAAACGAACATCGCCTGTTGCTGGGTGCCGGTTATTGTAGAAACAAAAATCCCAAGACCAAGAGTTGTAAAAAGATAAAAGAATGCCAGCACAAATAAAAGAACATAACTGCCATGCATGTGAATATTGAAGATCCACTGGGCGGCGAACATGACGAGACCCAGTTCAAAAAATGCCAGCAACAGAAAGGGCAGAATTTTACCAAGCAATAGTTGATATTTGTGCAGCGGCGTTACCATCAGCTGCTCCAGGGTGCCTATCTCCTTTTCCTTCACCAGACTCATGGCCGACAACATCATTGAAATGATGGTTAACAGCACAACCACAATACCGGGTACCATGAACTGTGCGGAATCGAGATTCATATTATACCACAACCTGAACAACGGATTAATCTGAGGCTGTGGTGTCACCGGATTTTTACGCAACAACCCGATTGCAATTTCACCGGCCTGCCGGGTCAGAATACCCTGGGCGTACCCAAGTGCTATTCCGGCGGTGTTACCGTCCAGGCCGTCAACGACAACCTGTATGGCGGGTTTCCGTCCACGACGAATATCCCGGGCAAAATTCGGTGGAATGACCAGCGCCATTTGTGCATCCCAATCATGAACCCTTTCCATAATTTTATCGAAATCGGATTCGAAGCCCAGGAAATCGAAGCGGTCCGTTTGTGTGAAAGCCTGTCCGATTTGCCGGCTGATAACACTGTTGTCACGGTCTGCAATGATCAATGAAATATGTTTCACCTCATTGGTTATCGTGAAGCCGAGCACCGTCATCTGAATCAGAGGAATACCGAATATCAGCGCCAGCATTTCTTTGGTCCGAAATACCTGTGCAAACTCTTTGCGCATTAATGCCCGTATTGCCTGCATTTCATTTCTCCAGATTCAGATTAAATTTGCGAATGGCATTGGCCAGCAACACAGCGGTCATCAGTAACAGCGGCAGGGCCTGCGGATACAATTCCATTATCGTATTGCCCTTCAGCATTATACCGCGTACGATCACGATAAAGTATCGCGCAGGCACAAGGTAGGAAATCAGTTGAATCAGCCACGGCATCGATTTGATCGGAAATATAAAACCGGAGATCATGATCGTCGGCAGTAATGTTGCTACCAAAGCGATCATCATCGCCACCTGTTGCGTCTGAACTATGGTGGAAATCATTAATCCCAGGCTGAGACCTGTAACGACGTATAACGTCGAAAGCAGTACCAGCAGGAACACGCTGCCGGTGAATGGAACGTTGAAAAGCCCCATACCGAGTACCAGGATCAGCATACCGTCTGCGAAGGCCAGAAATATATACGGGACTACCTTACCGATAATGATTTCCGCCGGCCGGACCGGTGAAACCAGAATCTGCTCCATAGTTCCGGTTTCCTTTTCCCGCGTAATTGCGATACTGGTCAGTAATGCCGAGATCATTATCAGGATCATGGCGATCAGGCCGGGTACAAAAAAGTATGCGCTTTTCATATCCGGATTGTACAGCACCCGCGGCCGTATTTCGAACGGTTGTACCGATTGTTTATCGATTTTTCCGTTGAATTGCTGTAAAACAGCTGTGACGTAGTTTTGAATGATCGTACCGGCGTTAGGATCTGCGGTATCGATTATGATCTGTACATCCGCCGAGCCATCGGATTGTAATTCTTCGGCAAACAGGGGATGAATCTGTAACACCGCACGGGCACGACGTGCCAGAAAAAGACTTTCGATACCCGACGGCCCGCCGTTATCGTAGTGCACTCTGAAGTACTTACTGCCGTCAAAAGCCCGTACCAGTTCACGGGATATTCGCGATCTGCTGTGATCCATCACGGCCAGATCTACGTTTTCTATTTCCAGATTCATGGCATAACCGAACATGATTAATTGTAGTACCGGCAGCACAAAAATGATGATCAGGCTGCGGGGATCATGTATGATATGAAAAAATTCTTTTCTTGATATGGCCGAAATTCGTGTACTTTTTTTCATGCTGCATCGATTCCGCTTTTTACAATTGCGATGAACACATCCTGCATGCTGTTCATGCCATATTTTTCTTTCAGCCCGC
>JAJRVZ010000275.1 GCA_024277055.1 Calditrichota bacterium | reverse complement strand
TGCCTTGGTAAGGACAGTATAGCAGGAACTGCACGGCGCTATGATGTCCAACCCCTGTTGTTCAGCCAACGCCAGGTGACGGGTAGCGATTGTCAGCGATGTAATTTCCTTGATAGACATATAAATTGTCGCCCCGCAACAATTCCAGTCTTCTATCTCACTCAATTCACAGCCAAGTTTTTCAAATACCGCCCGGCACGATTCGTCATACCCTTTATGAGCCGAATGCAGGCTGCAACCGGGATAATAAGCATAGCGCATCTATCACTCCTCTGGTAAAATTATATTGATCAGCCGACAGCTTTATAGCCCACGGCCTGTTCCATGTAGAGTTTTTCTTCAGCTTTGACCGGTATATCCAGTTTTTCAGCGGCCTTCATAATTTTTCGCAAACCTTTCAGTCCACGTATTTTAGACGCCTTTATTTCAAGACGTCCCCTTGCTGCCATTCGTATACTGAGTGGAAGAAATTTGAAGGCCTTCCAGAATCCGGTTTTCATCAGATAATAGACCATCAGCCGCGGTTCATTTACCCTTCCAAAACGATACATGCTTTTGATGAATGCATTTGCCAGCGAATGCACCGGAAATTTGCCGGAATAAATTTGCTTTTCCATGGCCGTGCGTTTCAAGGCGTAAATGATATCTGTTATTTTGATCGATGCCGGACAACGGGTCTGACAGGCGTAGCAGGACGCGCAGGTCCAGATGGTACGGCTGTTCAGTACTGCGTCAATATCGCCGGCCCGGAATAATGCCAGAACTTCACGCGGAGTAATATCCATGGCATATGAAACCGGACAGGAGCCCGTACAGGTGCCGCACTGAATGCAGACTTTGATCTTTTCTCCTCCGGGAATTAATTCCACCTGCTCGAGAAAAGCATCTCTCAGTTCATATTCATGCCGGCTTAGTTTTCCCGGAAAACTGATTTCTTTAATTTCCATAGAATTATCCTTGATTATTATATTATTTCTTTTTGCCGGGTCTTTCGGTTTTCGATCGCGTTTCCGCCTGCCATTTGATCGCACCTTCATAATAGGCAGGGTATTTTTCAATAATCTCCAGTTCCGCTGCCAGAATCATTTGATGTGAAAATTCCATGTCGGCCAGGAAACGAAACATGCGCTTACCGGACAGGTCGGCAACGGTGGCTGCGCAATCGAGATAGAATTCTCTCGATCCCCTTTCCTCCCTTATGGCTATATTCAACACATCTTTCAGGGACAGACCGGCTGTGGCATTTACAAGGATCGAATCGACACCGCCCAACGGCGGAATTTGCAATTCAACATCCGGAAAGAGTTCCCGGTGTTTGTCTTCAAGCATTTTCTGGTGGCGTTTTTCTTCCTGATACAAATTCAGAAAACGGTCCTTAAGCAAATCGTTTTCCGTGCGGGCAGCCAGGTCCTGATACAGTTTCTGTGCGGTAATTTCATTTTGGATGGCAATGCCCAACGCTTCCAGTGCTGTCAAATCTTCATTTACCATAAACACCCCTCATGAATGATGTGCCACGCTCCGGTGTGCTTCGATATCTTCAATAATCAGGTGTACACAGTTTTTCACACCCTCCTGAACTGGTTCGGACATCTGTTCAGAAAGTTTTGTTGTGTCGTCAGCCTCTATCGTATACACCGAAATGGATTTCGGCATGGGAATATCCATCAGCCTGGCAAACTCAAGAACAGTGGGAAAATTCACATCATGAAAGGAAACCATACGCAGGGAATGAATGAATTCGTCAGGGGCATGCAGGCGTACCGTGCCGGGAGGCCGCAAACCGGTTTGGATTGCATCGATTAAAATGGCGCGCTCATAACCGCTGAGCAGATCTAATAACCTGAAACCGCCCCAGCTGCTGTCCATCACATCGATTCTGTCGTCCTGCCGGTATATTTTTTCCAGCTTTTCAGCAACGCAAATACCAGCGCGGTCATCATGTAAAATCGGGTTTCCAAGACCGATCACGACGGTTCTCATAATTGCGTACCGGGTTGATTGAACAGACATGCTGATTACAAGCAAACCGGGTGCCGGAAAAACCAAACTGTATATTTATCTTCATTACTCGTTATTTTTTAATGACTTACACCTTAAATATCCGTTTACAAACAGGAGTGTTCAAGTTTTACTCGTGTAGAAATGAAACGCTGCCGTGTAATATGGTTACGCTTTGTTTTAATTTATTGAATGGATGAACTCAACGCCCCATAGTTTACAGTCGATGATTGTCGCAGAACATTTCGTCGTATAGCTTTTCACTATTTGAAATTTATAAGCCGGATGCTTAGGTTTATACAGAAATAGTTGAAAGCAGCAATGCAATTCGGAGGAAACCTTTCCATGGGCCACGCCGGACTGGATCAATCAGAAAAAAAAGAACGGGAAGATGTTTACAAACTGACATCAGACCGCGGCGGTATCACGGGGTTTTTTGAGACCTTATTGCGCCGCTTCCGAATCGCCAGTTACCTGGTGGCGTTGACTCCTCTGTACCTGATTGGTATATGTGCGATTGGGGTTGCCGTGCTTCCGGGGGTTTATCTGTTCAATTTCGTAAGCAATTGGAGCAGCAACTGGGTTCAGCACTGGCATTTTCTGGCCCAGGCAATCGGATTGGTAGCTTCGTATTTTGCCTATGGCTTTACGCTGATATTTGTAATTCCGACGGTTAATTTTCTGTTACCGTTGCGGGTAAAACCGTATCGCGGGCAATATTATTCGATTCAAAGTGTACCCTGGTTCATTCACAATGCTCTGACTTATATTGTGCGTTACACCTTTCTTGAATTTATAACACCGACTCCAATGAATATCCTTTTTTACAAAATGATGGGAATGAAAATCGGCAAAGGATGTCACATCAACACCACCAATATTTCCGACCCGGCGCTGATAACCCTGGAAGACAAAGTAACCATCGGAGGATCGGCACATGTCATTGCCCACTATGCCTCGCAGGGATATGTTGTGGTCGAACCTGTGATCATTCGCAGGGGAGCAACCATTGGGCTGAAGGCAACGGTCATGGGCGACGTGGAAATCGGTGAGGAGGCTGTAATCGCGCCGCATGAGGTGATCCTGCCGAAATCACGCGTTCCGGCGGGAAGAAAACCGGAAATAAAAAACTGATATCCACCGAAAATAATCAGGAAATATTTTGTCATTAAACAGATGTCTGCAGAAAAAGGCTTTGCGGCGCAAACCGATCCGGGACCGGTACAAAAAGGATTTCCGTTACTGTAAAAAACACACCGCAGCGCGACGGATTTTTTGCCGACTGAATGCGGTTGTTATTTTTCTCGTTTCACTGCTGTGGAACTGGATTCAATTCTCCGCTTGTTTTCTGTTCGAAACCCTGCGTCTTTTACCGGTCTGGATATACGAACAGTTTCGCTTCTGCCCTTTCAAACCCCTTCGCCGACCGGCAGATGATTTCCTGATTATCGGTCACCGGGGCGCAGCTGCTCACGAAATTGAGAATACCATCCCGGCCTTCGAAAAGGCACTGAAACAATACGGCGCCAATGCGCTTGAAATTGACCTTTCGATGACCAAAGAGGGACACATCGTTGTGTGGCACGACTGGCTGCCTGACAGTACCGTTGCCGTAATCCGCCAGATGGGACTGGAGCCCAATGTGAAATACAAACCGTTCGTTCCGGAAGGTGGAATGTGGCGCAAACCGGTACATCAACTGTACCTGGACCAGCTGCGCGAACACTACGGTTTCAGCCTGCGCAGAGGTCCTGAAAAAAAACTGGATGCTCAGATCCCGACTTTCAGGGAATTTCTGGAATGGGCGGCGGACAAAAAACAACTGCGCTGTGTGCTGCTTGATATCAAACTTCCGCCGGAATTGCTCGATCTGGCAGCGCTGTTCACCCATAACCTGTTCGACGCCTTGAAAGAGGCCGCTCCGCATTACACTTGCATCCTGCTCTCTCCCGAAGAAAATGTGATTAAAACCATGAAAAATTACGTCGATGAGCCGCTGTATTCCTTCGATATGGAACTTCCGTTCGGGCTGGTACTCGATCCGCCGGCCTTCAGCGCAGTCAACAAAGCAATCGAACTGGATAATGCCTATGCCAGCATCGGTCGTCCAGCCCTGCAATTGGGACCATGGACGACTTTCCGTCGTGTGCTCGAATACGATGTGCGAACGAAGGTGAAACACAACGCCGAAAACCCGGAAAAACCGGTTCGCAAACTGCTGGGCTGGACAATCAACAAACGTCGTGAAATGCGTTGTATGATCCGTATGGGTGTGGACGGAATATTGACGGATCATCCACAACGCCTGTCCCGGCTGGTAACCCGAATACAAAAAAAGGCCGGACGGAATTTATGATTTATCTATTTCCAAATCGTCAGGCTGACATAAGTTGCAGCCGAAAAACTCCCCTGAAGCGTATAAAAGGTCATTCGAAGTTTATAAGTATCAACAGGCAACGAATTGAAAAAAGCATCTGATTTTGCCCTGCTGAATGTAAAAAGGGCCTGATCGGATTTCGGTGCCAGATTGATTACCTGAAATATCGGTTGCAACCAGGTATTCTTGACAACCTCATCGTAGGAATTAATTACTTCAAGTTTAATTGCACGATGATATTGAAGCATGTAATGCAGCGGTCTGGATATCCGATTACGGACAAGCATCTGCACTTTTACGGAATCCATTATCGCAAAATACCAGTACAATCTGCAATCCAGCGGATTGCCTTCTTCCGTTATGGTTATACGCTTTCCAAGATGATAAGTGTTGATTCCGACATATGAATATTTCAGGATATAATCGCCGGCAAAAACTTTCATGAAATTAAATCTTCCGATAGCCTCTTGTTGCTGTTCCCAGAAAAAATTGTTTTGGATGGTATCTCCGGCTTCCAGATATAAACCGACGAATGTCGGAGTTTGATATTGTGGGTACCAGATAAGCTCATTTTCCTCATTTACGACATAAAATTCCCCCTGGTGCCGCCGTTAACCGGATCAGACTTAACCAGACTGTCGGTCTGATTGACAGCCTGAAATATCCCCGAAATGGTGTCATTCAGAGAATAAATTTATTTTTCCGCTTTTAAAAGCAGATGAATGCCCTGCTCATTCACATACGCAGTTTGATTTGAAGATTTGAGAGTTGCTCTTTTGAGACCCGTCACGCCATCACAGCCAATCAATAGAAGTATGAAAGCAGCGGGTGCAATCAGGTTTTTCATTTAACCCTCCTGCCGGTTATATTTAATAAAATAAAATATTAAAAATAAGCAATTCTATCACGGGCAATCTTGAATTAGACTTTTCCCGTCTGTATTTTTTACAACAAATGACTGGATGAGCAACCGACGGAAATAATATGAGGAATACCATCCCATGACCAAAGGAACAAAGATTATTTTAGCCGCACTTGCGGTATTTATATTATATGTCCTCTATGTAATGAGCCCCAGCGATGAACTGGCATCGTTTGAAAAACTCCGTACAGCCGGTGAAATAAATCAGAACGTGAAGGTGAAAGTGTTGCATGCCAAAGGGTACAATCAGGATGCACGCGGCAACATTCTCGGTTTTTTAGCTGCAGACCGGAACGGTGAAGAGGCAACGGTTCAGCTACAGGAACCGGCGCCGGCGGGTTTTCAAAATGCTGATATTGTCGAGATTCTCGGCCATATGCACGGCAGTAATTTCGTGGCCAAGCGGGCGACCATTGTAAAGTAGACTATTTTAGTTTTTCAGAATAAAAAAGATGCCGGCTTATCCTGTTTTCCCGGAGCTCCAGCAAATCATTTAATACACCGTAGGCAGTATCATATAAATTCGGGTCCGATTGCTGAATGATTATCGGCGCCATGACATCGGTCCCGATTTGCAGAATGGAACCGCTTCCGGAAACGGAATAAAACCTGTCCACCGGACGGACCGCACTGAAAAAGACTTTCCCGGTAATTAAAGCTCCATCCGGAATTATTTCTGCGATTTGCTTCAATCGCATGCCACGCAACAGGGCCTGTCTTGCCTGAGCTGCCACCGTTTCATCAAGTATTTCACGTCGTATATTCCCCGGATGCAGTTCTTTGTCAAGCAATGCATTGCCCAGTACACATAATTTTACGGCGGCATCCCAGCCGTGCAGATCGTAGGAAGGATCCGTTTCGGTAATCCCCCGTTGCTTTGCCTTTTCCAGGGCGGTATCCAACGATTCACCCTGTTCGATTTCCTGCAGAATATAATTGACGGTGGAATTCAAAATGCCCCGGATTCCGGTAATGGTTGCGCCGCGTAAGGCAGTTCGGGCCAGATTAAAAACCGGAGCACCGTCCATCACTGCCGATTCAAACAGAAAACGGACCCCCTTTGCGCCTGCCAGTTCCCGTAATGCACGAAAGGCAAAGGCAGCCGGTCCTTTGTTGGCCGTAACCACCTGTTTACCGCGCTGCAGCGCCGTTCGGACGTGTCGCACCGCCGGTTCACCCTGTTCGCTCACCGAAAGGGCACTTAGCTCCACAAGTACGTCATAGTCGGCATATTCTATTAATTGCAGGGTTGTGTTTTTCGTAAAGGAAGAATGACCCTGAAATCCCGAATGTGCTCCGAAGTACTGTAACAGTTCGGCCCAATCCAACCCGTTTTTATTATACACATTTCCATGCGCAGCCGTGGCAATTCCAACCGGAATTGCCTGCAACCGGTTCAGCCGCGGAAAATTATTTTTTTCTACCGATAGCATTTCCGCCAGTGTACGGGCCACATTTCCGAATCCAATCAGCAACAGGCGCATGAAATCATCCTCTGGTTACCAGCCGGTGCAGTGACTTCACCACACGGGTAACCTCTTCCTCCGTGTTGTATATTGAAACGCCCAGACGCGTCAAGCCGCCACGCTCCAACAATCCCAGTACTTCCACACCGCGAATGGCGTAGAAATGACCGTCCCAGGCATTGATGGCCCGTTCGGCAAGAAATGCGCACACCTGCTCCGGATGAAAACCGTCTAAAGTAAACGCCAGGGTCGGGGAACGGTCCGGCCCGGAGAAATCGGGTCCGTAGAAAGTAAGACCGTTCATTTCGGACAGGGCATCATACAGCCGCTGTGCAATATCATGTTCAACTTCGGCGATGGTCTTCATGGCGGAAATTATCCGTTCGCGTTTCGAGGTACCGGCGCCTGTTCCGGCAATGAAATCAACAGCGGCGGACACACCGGCCAGCGCAGCATGATTCAGGGTACCGGTTTCAATCCGACAGGGAGCTTTCTGATCCTGCGTGCGCAGGCAATCGGTTTGCAGACGGTTCAGGAGGTCCGGTTTGCTGTATAAAATTCCGACGTGCGGCCCATAAAATTTATATGCCGAACACAAAAGGAAATCCACCCCCGACGCCCGGACATCCAGCAGGAAATGCGGTGCGTAATGTACGGCATCCACCAACAGCCAGGCGCCGTACTCGTAAGTCCATTTTCTTACCGCTTCAACATCATTTACGGTACCCAGCAGATTGGAGGCCATGCCCATACACACCAGCCGCGTTCGTTCGTTAATCTTACTGCGGAAATCTTCATAATCCAGCCGGCCGTTCTGCAATAAACGAACCTCCCGTACGGTTATGCCCTGTTCGCGCAGGGTCAGCCAGGGACCGCGGTTGGCCTCATGATCCAGTTGTGTAATCAGCACTTCCTCACCGGGTTGCAGCATCCGGCCGAAGGACTTCACCAGCTTGAAGGCCAGGCTGGTCATATTGGCCCCGAATGAGATACATGCGTCGGATTCGGCTCCGAGAAAAGCGGCGCAGTCTTTTCTTGCCTGCTCAATAATCCTGTCACTATCCTGCGAAATTTTGAAAAATCCGTGTGTATTGGCGTTACAATTGCGGTAATAATCACTTACGGCGTCGATCACCGATTGCGGAACCTGTGTACCTCCCGGGCCGTCGAGGTAGGCAATCGGTATGTCGTCAATTGTGCGGTTAAGCGCCGGAAATTCACCCCGCAGTTCGGCTATTTTTTTCCGGATTATGCTGTTTTTCATTTACTGTTCCCGTCGTTTGTAAATAACTGTGAGGGAATTTATGCAAAATCAGGACAATCACAAAAAGCATTTATTGGAAAGTCAAAATTAAAAAGCGACCGGGTAAAATCCCGGCCGCTCCATGTAGTTCACGATTGGTTCAACATATACTATTTCATCAGTATCATGCGTTTAATCTGTCTGAAATCGCCGGCATTGATCTGATAAAAATAGGTGCCGCTCGGGACCCGCATACCGGCTGTATTGCGGCCGTCCCAGTTTACACTGTACACACCTTTTTCGAAGGGTGAATCAACCAGTGTTCTGACCACCTGCCCAAGGGTGTTGAAAACCCGTATTTTAACGATTTCGTTATTCGCAATCCGGAATCGTATCTCGGTGGTGGGGTTAAACGGATTCGGGTAATTCTGACCTAATTCACAGGTCATTTCCGCATCGGTTGCCCCGCCGCTGAAACCTCGTTTATCATCCGGCCGAACGACCTTGTACGGACGCATCATTTCATTATCCTCATGTTCGAGGATATGACAGTGCCATACATAACCCGGACCTTCCGTTACGTCGAAAGAGTAATCTTCGAAAACGCCTGCCGGGGAATCAATCGGCTGGAAGCGAACTTTAACCCTGGAGACTTCCCCCGGATTCATGCGGAAGGTATCTTTCCAACCCATCTCCGTCGGGTCGGGAGCTATAGCGGGCCCGACCAGATAATCGTCAATATCCGGGTTTACCGTAACATTGGCAGGGATGACGGGATTATTGGCAAAATAGGCTGCCTCGTAAGCTGCGGCATCAAAGGCCTGTCGGTTCATGGCCTGGAACTGAACCAGGTGCATATGGAACGGATGTGTGTCAACCGTCATGTTGACAACTTCCCAGATTTCCGTGGAGCCGAGTTCCGGTAGTTCTGAGATCGGCGCACCCCAGCGTTTTCCGTCGAGGAACATTGCCAGCGGTCCACCGGGTCCCTCTTCTTCAACGAAAACCAGGGTGCGCGTTTTTGTAGCTTCGCCGAGTTCCGGGATATTATCGTTCAGTACATCCGGGATGCGTTTGTCGGTGCGGCCGTGATGATCGGCATCCGCGACAACACGAACCTTCATAATCTGTCCGGTTGTATTCGGATCCACCGGATCGCCGTCCGGATAGGGTGAACGGGCATCATTCAGAACCAGAAATTCTGTTCCCGGGGCGAACTGGCTGAAATCCACGATGTATTCATAACGCTCTCCCGGTGCAATGGTAACACTGTCGAGTTCAATCGATTC
>JAJRVZ010000274.1 GCA_024277055.1 Calditrichota bacterium | reverse complement strand
TTCAATGAATCTTCAATGGCAGTCACGGAATCATTTACTGCTACCGGATCGTCATTCACCGGGTTGATGATAATGAAAACGGTTGCCGAATCCGCTTCGTTATGCGGGTCCTGAATCAAATACGAGAATGAATCGACACCGAAATAGTCCTGGTGCGGGTCGTAGCTGAACCATCCGCCATTGTTATGTTGCAGATTCCCATGGGCAGCGGAACCGAGAACTATTACATTCAGCGAATCTCCGTCCGCGTCGCTGTCGTTTAGCAAAACGTTGAAATTTGAAGCAACATCTTCATCTGTCAATACGGAATCATTTTCTGCAACCGGCGCATGATTCGGCCGGCCGGGAATATAGGTTATCTTGCACTGGCTGCTGATTTCAGGGTGCAGTGAAACGTCAAGATTACCGGTGGTGGACATGTCCAGTGAAAACTGGGTACCGGTTGAAGCGTCTGTCAGAATAAAACTGCCCCATAGATCAATATCGGTACTATCCCAGCTGAGCTGTATCGTATTACCACTGTTCGGCTGATACCGAAAATAGAAATACCGTTCCAGTGAGGAAGTGTCCCGGATGTCGGTAAAAAACGTAAACCCTGTTCCCTGGATCAGGGCGCCGAAAGCACCCGAGGGAGGCAAGGGCGGGGCCAGAACATCCAGATTGTTATCAAAACCGTCGGTCGCGCCGGGAAACGTTCCGATGGTCAGTACCTGTGTACCCTGCTGGTCGGATACGGTCACGGGAAAATTAAATCCCTGAGCCTGCAGCCCGCCGGCAAAAGCCAGACAGATAATTTGAAGCGTAATTTTGATCATCGTTTTCATTAAAGCTCCGTTCAGGACAGGTAACGGTTATTTACAGCTTTGGAACCAGGAAAAATGTGCGCAATCTCAAAAAGCATAAAATGATTTCTTAAACTGAAAATTTCCGAGCGGGGGGAGATGAAACCTTCGCTTTCGGAAATCGTCAACAATTTTATTTTGATGATTTCAATTTTCCGGCAAGATATCCGGCAACCGAAAAAAGAAACCCCCACAGAATATATCCGATTCCCGTGTCTGCAATAAAAGACGGTTCTATGGTTGCAAGCATTTCTCGCGATTCAAGAAAGTAGAAAAGGATTGTGCTGAACAGCCCGGCGCTCATGGAAAAATAGACCTGTCGGGATTTGGTACCGGGCAAAAAAGTAGCAATTACCGGAAGAAAAACCGTAGTCGTCAAAATACCCGATGACAGGTAAAAAATATCCCAAAGGGATTCGGTGAACAGAGCGTAAACAAAAGAAATCATAATTGCCGCCACGGACATCCAGCGGGCAAGGCGGTTGAGGCCGGCAGGGGTCATCCTGTTACGCAGGAATGGTTCCAGCAAATCACTGGAAAGAGAAAGAGCGACAACATTTCCGCAGGTATCCACGGTTGACATTGCCGCGGCGATCAAGCCGACGCTGAGTATCACGCTCAACCAGACCGGTGCGTAATCCTGCATGATCACGGTAAAAATCAGCGCCCCGTCCTGCAAGCGTTCGGGAATAACCCCGTCAACCGGCGGATACAAATACAGCGCCGCCAGCCCGATCATAAGCGGCATCAGGCCTACAAATACCGCCGAGTTGATCCCGGCGATCAGTACTCCCCGCCGTGCCTGCCGGTCGTCCTTTGCCGCCTGCAGCCGGATCCACACATCGGTTTCGATCAGCCAGCCGGGCAGGTAGGCAAAAAAGGTAAGCATAATAACGGCCCAGCCGGGTGAAAACCAATTACTGTCGCCCGTCGCTTTCGGAGCACCTGCCGGGGGCGTAAGGAATCGCAGGACGTCGACGTGATCGGGCAATTGCCGTACACCAAGCCAGGCAATGACACTGATGAAAAAGGCAACCAGGATAAATTGTATTTTGTCGGTGGAAACAACGGCCTCGAAGCCGCCTGTAAAGGAATATATCGCCACGACCAGCGCAATCAGAAACAGGGTAGCCGGAACGGAAATGCCTAAAAACGGGGCGATAATATTACCGGCGGCATAGATCTCGGCACCGGTCCAGGTGATAAATACGATGACCAAAGCCGGAGCCAGCATCTGCCGGGCGAGCGGCCCGAATCGTTTTTCCAGCAGTTCCGGTTGCGAAAAGGCATTTAAGGTACGGAACAACGGAGCAAAGGCATAGAATCCGGCCATGGTGAACAACCAGGGAATGATCAACAGCCACATGCCGCCGGTACCGTACCAGTAAAACAGCTGTACCCCATACACGCAAGACCAGCTGATGGACATCATGCTGGCGCTGATCGACAAACCGACCGACCAACCGTCAAGGCGTTTTCCGGCTGCCCAGTAGGTTTTATTGTCCTGTGCTTCACCGTTCCGTTTTTCCTTTAACCAGACAAGCAAACCGATACCGGTTACCAGCAGGCTGTATCCGAGAAAGCCGACCCAGAAAAACAGACTGTTTCGTGCGTCAGCGATTATTTCCATGCCATCCGCCGCCTTCCGACTTTTTTGAAGATATTTAAATTTCAGGTCAACAAAATTAAAATCGGGTCGAATTTAATTTTGATATGAATCACAATCAAACATTGTAGAATTTAACTAAAATTGCAAATCTACCCGGTATTTTCAGGAGGCCAAAGGTGCGAATAAAGAAAATCCTATATTTTCTGTTGACAGTTTTTTTAATTCTGCAGGTACAGTGTACCATTCCGACCCCTTCGGACGTTGTTCCGCCTGTCGTATTGATCGTTTATCCCTACAGTGGTGCGGTGATCGCAGGCAATTCAACCGTCGTTGTAGAATCGGGGGACAACCGAGAAATAAATTCCGTTTGGTGGTACCTTGACGGTGAATTCATGGGGCGTTCCTCCAGCAGGGCGCCGCGGTTCGAAGTGGATGTCAGCAGTTATGCCGATGAGCAGACCCACATTATCGTTGCAGCTGCCAACGACAAAGATGGTAACATCGGTTATTCGGCGCCGGTTTCGGTGATTATATCCGATTCGGAAGATAATATTCCGCCGGTGGTGCAGATCATTCATCCGCAAAGCGGACAAACCGTGGAAGATACCGTGCATGTTGTCGCCGCCGCTTTTGATGAACGGATAGTGCGCGAGGTGGCCTTTTTTGTAAACGGAGATTCGGTCATTACCGATTCCGTCTATCCCTATGAATATTTCTGGCCCGTAGGCAATCTGGAGGATTCCACCAATCATACCATCGTTGCAAAAGCCTGGGATGAAGGAAATAACTGGGCCTTGTCCAACCCGGTAACGGTCGTTGTCTTTCCCCGCGTTGATCGCCTGCCGCCGACGGCGCAACTGATCTACCCTGTGCCGGGGCAGGTACTTTTCGATACCGTGGAAGTGATTGTCGAGGCACAGGATGATCATGCAGTAACCCGCGTGGATTTCTATGTTGACGGTGATTCCGTTACCAGCGTTACAAAGGCCCCCTATATTTTTAACTGGGATACGAATCCCATTGCCGACAACGGGCAGCATACGCTGTATTTTAAAGCGATTGACGCTGCGGGTAATCAATCGATAAACACCCCGATCACCTTTACGGTATCAGCAACCGGATCGGCGGATATTACCCCGCCCACGGGAGAAATTACCTATCCGCTCACCGGTAGCAGTATATTTGACCAGGTCACCATATATGTAAATGCCGACGATGATGTCGGTGTTACCAGGGTTGATTTTTACGTGGACGGCGAATTCAAATTTTCCGATACGCAGGCTCCCTGGGCGTTCGATTGGGACACCACTCCCTATGCCGACGGTTTCCAGCACAGCGTTCTGGCCAAGATTTATGATGCCGCGGGCAATGTCGGCAATGCGGCGTTGGCTACCTACACCGTTGAAAGTACCTTGCCGGATGTTACTCCTCCAACCGCGCAAATCTTGTACCCGCTGGCCGGATCGACATTGAGCGGCGTGCAAACTATATTTGTTGATGCCAATGATGACGTCGGTGTGGTGCAGGCTGAATTCTATGTGGACGGTGAATTCATGTTCAACGATACCAGTGAACCATGGACCTACGACTGGGATACGGCACCCTATGCCGACGGCGGTTTGCACTCGGTTTATGTTAAAGTTTTCGATGACGCCGGTAATGTCGGAACTACCGGAAACGTTACATACACAGTCAGCGGACCACCGGTTGATATCACTCCGCCGACGATTACCTTGCTGTATCCGCTGCCGGGAACGACCATAACGGGTATCGTAAACGTCTCGGCAAGCGCTCAGGACGATACCGGTGTCACCAAAGTCGAATTCTACGTCGACGGCGCGTTGAAAAGCACCGACAATTCCGCACCATGGGGTTTTGTGTGGGATACCTCACCGCTGGCTGACGGTGCACAGCATTCCCTGTATCTTATTGCCTACGATGCCGCCGGCAATACCGGGACACAGGGACCGGTTACATTTATTATTAATTAACAATTATACTTCGAAACCAGAGGCGCTCCATCCGGGCGCCTTTTATATTTTCTGTTGAATGCTTTTACGCTGGTGCCTAATTTTATCCGAACCGGCTATTGATACTATAACCGTCTGTCACTGAAAACAAAATTCAATTCGGGAGAAGAAGATGATGGTGCGTACCTTGCTGCTTGGTATTTTTTTATCATTTCCGGTAATTATAGCTGCCAAAGACTGGCAAACCCGGTTCGAAAAATCAAATGGTTTGCGTACCCCCCGATACGTCGAGACCATTGCTTTCGCTAAAAAACTCGCTGATGCTTCGTCATTTGTCGAATATAAACCCTTCGGAACCAGTCCGCAGGGCAGAGAGTTGCCGCTGCTGATCGTCGATCTTAATGGTAATTTCGATCCGCAATCCGTACGCGCTTCGGGAAATGTTGTTGTGCTGATTCAGGCCGGCATTCATGCTGGTGAAAGTGACGGAAAAGATGCCGGGTTGATGCTGGTCCGCGACTGGATTATCAGGAACCGCTTTCCGGGGGAATTGCAAAATATAACCCTGCTGTTCATTCCCATCTTTAACGTCGACGGACACGAACGATTCGGGCTCTTTAACCGTATCAATCAGAACGGACCGGAAGAAACGGGCTGGCGCGTTACCGCACAAAACCTGAATCTGAACAGAGATTATCTGAAAGCCGACACGCCTGAGATGCAGGCCTGGCTGCGGCTGTATACCCGCTGGCTGCCTGAATTTTTCGTAGACTGCCACGTCACCGACGGTGCCGATTATCAGTATACGGTTACGTACAAAATGCCGACGCAGGGCACTGCCGCACCGGCCATTACCGGCTGGATGAAAAACGATTTTCTGCCGCCGGTCCGGCAAGCCATGCAACAGGCGGGATTCCCGATCATTCAATACATATTCTTCCGTAAAAGACACGATGTGCTGAGCGGACTGGAAAGCTGGGCCGAGTCGCCCCGCTTTTCACAGGGCTATGTCGCCCTGCACAATCGCGCCGGTCTGCTCATTGAGACACACATGCTGAAAAATTATAAAACACGGGTACATGGTACTTATCAGATGCTGCTGCACACGCTGCGCACCGTTGATAGACAAAAGGAAAAGCTGCAACAGGCGGTACGGGAGTCGGAGCGGTTTACCGCCTCGAATGCTTTTCGTGAGGAGCCTTTTCCGCTGCGCTGGAAAGATACTGACGACAGCGTGATGATTGACTTCCTCGGCGTGGAATATGAAATAGTACACAGCGATATTTCAGGCGGGGATTGGTTCCGTTATTATCCCGACAGGCCCGAAACTTTCCGCATTCCCTATTATTATCATCAGGAACCCACCGTAACCGTCCGCCTGCCGCGGGCATATATCGTACCGGTGGAATGGCGGACGGTGATTGAGCGCCTGCAGCTGCACGGGGTAAAAATGGAACAGCTGCATTCGGCAAAAAAGTATCGTATTCAGACCTGTAAATTTAAAAATGCCGAATGGCGGCGGACACCGTACGAGGGACGGCATCCGCTTTCTTTTGAAACGGATTTGATTAATGAAGAGCGTGTCTTTCCTTCCGGAAGCGTGATCATACCGCTGGATCAACCGGCGGCAAGGGTTGCGATAAATATTCTTGAACCGCAGGCGCCCGACTCATACGTCAGCTGGGGATTCTTCGATGCAATTTTTGAACGTCGTGAATACGCAGAAAGTTATGTGCTGGAGGAACTGGCGCGGAACATGCTGGCTGAGGATGCGAATCTGAAAACAGAGTTCCTGAATAAAATCAGCAGTGATTCGGCCTTCGCGAAAAGTCCGTCGGCCCGGTTAATGTTTTTTTACGAGCGCTCGCCTTACTTTGACCGGCGCTGGAATATCTATCCGGTGGGACGAATTACGGATGCCGATTAACAGGTGCGGCTGCCAGCGACCATTCGATTAAATACAGTGAAGCCGGCAGATTTTCTTCAAAGGTCGGCTGTATTTCGCTCTCCGGCAGCAGGAACCCGGGCGACGATGTACGCGGGCGCAGTTCAAGCGTAAATGCCGGAACGCTGGTCGTGCCGTACAGCCAGTCGGTGGCATCTCCGCTGGCGATATACAGCGCCGAACTTTGCTGAGCGGTGTATCGTTTGCCGTGGATGCTGAAAATACTGTCGGCCATGCTCCCGGCCAACTGCCCGAGCAGGGCGGCATCGGGAGCTGGAGAATTGGTATACCCCCAGGGAAACAACACCAGCTGCGAATAATTATGAAAAGAAATCATGTCGCGGAATGAGCGGTTGTTGATAAAATCGCGCAGGATCTGTGTCTCCGGTTCGGAAAAGGCCTGTGTGCCGCGATAGGTTTCGCTGAAAGTATCGCCGCTGGAACCGGGGCCGCCCCAATGGTAACTGTAGTTTCGATTCAAATCAACGCCGTACGAGCCGTCTCCGTTATTGCGGCGGTTTTTTCGCCACAACCTGTTTTTATCGACCGAATACTGGTGACCGTCGGGATTGAGCATCGGCAGAATCCAGATTTCACCTAGGTCGACCAGGTTTTTGATGCGCGCATTTCCGGCATAATTCTCCAGCAGATATTTTGCAAGTAAAAAGGGTACATCCACCGAAATCCACTCACGGGCGTGATGCCCGCCGACAAAAACGACCTGAGGTTCGTTTTCGTTGCCGGCTACATTGTCACTTATCTTAATCGCGCGTATACTACGGTTTTCAACTGATTTCCCCAGTTCAACCACTTTAGCGAGTTGAGGAAAAGTCGATTCCAGCTGCTGCAATTCATCATTGATCTCGGCATAGGTATGATACAGACCGGCGTCGGGCGCCGACGGCGGTTGAGGCGGAGGGCAGTACATAAAAACCAGCGCCCCGAGAGTTGTCAGGATAAAATAAAATATTCTTTTCACGGATAGTCTCTTCAGTTGAATCGGTTACGGTTTTTGGGTCAGGTTCCGGACATCTTGCTCGATGATCTCCACCGGAAATCCGGCAGCTTTTATCTTGCGAATATATATATCATAAGCCTGCGCGATAACGGTATCGCCTTTCACCTCCCAGATATCAACCCCGGTATTTCCGATATTCTGCAGATCGGCGGGATCGGACATTACCACTCTGATCAGCCGTTGCACCAGTTCGGTTTCCTGAACAGCCTGCATATTCAGCGACATTGCATTTACCGCCTGCGCGCCTTCACTGTCCAGCCTCACAACGGCATAGCCTGTTTCCGCAACGATTACTTCGAATCCTTTACTGATCAGGCTGTCAATCCGGGCAGGATCGGTAACCGGTATTTTTACAAGTTTTGGTCCGCTGCTGAATGCTTCCATGGACACCGGCCGGCCGGCCTTCTCCTGTTTCTGCCCGCAGGCGATAAATACGAGCAGAAGCAATAGTGGTATGAATCGTTTCATGATTTCCCTGTTAAAAATGGATATCTATTGAACAACAAAGTTGTGCTCTTTATTTCAAAACGTAACTGTTCATATACGCAAGCCGAAATGCCTGCGCCCGCCCGCCGCCGCTTACCGGTATTTCGATACATATAAATGATTCACCGGCCACGACGCAGGTATTTAATGTCGAACGACTTCGGACCAGGTTTTCGTGAACGGTTCTCAGGTTTTGGCCTTTCCCAGCCCCAGCAGCACCACCGGAATAATCAGATAAGTAACACCTATATCCGAAACGTACTGTCCGTGGTCATATACATGGGACCACCGAATAACATCAGAGGGGCGTCGATCAACACCGAAATAACAAGCCAGAGAATGCCGGCCTGCAATGCTTCTCTCTGTTTGTTTTCCTTGACTTTATTCAAATAGGATAATCCCAGGAAAACAGCACAGGAAGTTACGGTTACAGCCATAATCGATTCGAATAGCGGGCGGTTTGTTTCATGAATGCCGAAAACCGCCACAGCGATAATGAAGGGTATCAGCCACATTAATACGCCGAATCCCGGGGCCTTACTCCACGAATACATAGTAATCCTCCTTATACTTTCAGGGATACAAAGGGAGATTTATAAGTTTTGTATGAATATCTGCTGTGTTTTCAGGTGTCCGAAACCATGATGTTCGAAGAATCCGTATGCAGATTCCCGGATGATTCTGCTGCGGATTCTAATGCTGCCGATTCCCTTATCTTCGCCCCAGTTTCGGCTTTGCCGGAGCAATGCGGAACCCACTCCCCTGCCACGGAAGGATTCATGAACCACCATGGCTGCAATTTCAGCAACAGATGCCGCCGGACGGTTATGGGTTACAACCAGATGTACATAACCGACTACGGTATCGTTAATTTGTGCGACAAATACCTGCTGATCCGGTTGACCGATCACCTTTTCAAGAATGTTAAAAACCGTGCTTTCGCTGGAGGGATAACCCATTTGATTGGTCAGGTGGGTTAATTCATGTCCGTCGCTTTTATTTGCCGCACGGATAACGACCTGCTGATTCATAGTAATGCCTGTCAGGTTTGTGCCGGAATATGTAGTTAAAACAAAGATACCAGTCCGGGCAACTATGTGCAAGCCGTGCGGCAACAGGACCAAAATTTTTAAATTTTCGACCGGTAAATCAATACGGGTTATTTCTTGCGTTTGAACGTAACCGGGTTGTCGAATACGGCTTCGAGGTGGTCGACATCGCCGTCGGTATTTAAATGAAAGCCGATGAATTTACCTGCCCAGCCGGCAATAAACGGATCGCGCCAGTTGGCCCTGAATGTGTCGAAATGCCAGTGTTCCAGATCGGCGATATATTTCTGATTATGATAAAAAACCAGTTTCCCGTTTTCCATGTAAACCCTTGCTTCTCCGGATAACGGATCTTCGTAGTTTCCACAGTATTTTTCGAGCGCCAGGGAATGAAGGGTATCCGGAATCCGTGCTTTCAGTTTTTTCTCCCACGCTTTTGCGGCACGACGCTTTGAATCTTCATTTTCTTCAAGAAACTCCCTGCTCCAGTCCCGTTCCGGCAATCCGAAAAAGCGGTCCAGAATGTAAAGCGTCAGAGCACGGTTCAAATTGTGCGGAGATTTATTAGTAAGGATAACGAAGCCGATATTCTCTTCCGGTACTACGGTTATCATTGAAGTCATGCCGTCCATCAGGCCACTGTGGCTGACAATTTTGCGACCCGCATAATCCCACAAGGCCAGTCCCAACCCGTAGGCGGAAAAATGGCGTCCCTGTTGTTTGGATGTTTTTTCTGAGACGGAGAGTGCAATCTGAGCCGTACGCATTTCAGTCAGTACTTTTTTGTCCAGTACCTGCTTCCCGTTGAATTCACCGTCGGCCAGGCGCATGCGAATCCACCTGGCCAGATCGGCAACGCAGGAGTTGACAGCCGCCGCGGGTGCAACATTATTCAGGTTGTAATATTCAACCGTTTGCAACCGGTCTTGCCACTCGACATGCGGTGTGGCGACATTCGTCATTTTTTGCAGCAAATGTGTATCCGTGTTGCTGCGGGACATTTGGAGGGGCTTAAAAAATCGTTCGGATATGAACTCATCCCAGGATTGTCCGGTTACCGCAGGAATTATCTCTCCGGCAGCCAGAAACTGCACGTTGGAATAGGCATATTTTGCCCTGAAACCGAAGGACGGTTTCTGGAATCGAAAGCGGCGCATAATCTCGTCACGGCTGTAATCCGATCCCTGCCATAAATGATCGGCGGCATAGGGCGGCAGGCCGCTGCGGTGGCACAACAAATCACGGATGGTTATTTCGTGGGTAACGTAGGGGTCGTAAAACTGAAACTGCGGCAGATAATTGCGCACCGGATCATCCCAATTGATTTTGTCTTCGTCGACCAGTATTCCCAGAGCAGCGGCGGTGAAGGCCTTGGTATTGGAGGCAATGGCGAACATCGTATGTTCGTCTACCGGTTCATCGGATGAAACGGTTCGGGTTCCGAATCCGCCGGCGAACAGCACGGTATCGTTCCGCACGATGGCCAGGGCCAGTCCGGGGACTTTCCATTGCCGTGTTGCCGGGGTGATATAACTGCCGATTTTGGAAACAAAACTGCTTTGTGCGGTCGACAGTTCGATAAACAATAGTAAAAATAAAAAGATACGAAATACCCTGTTCATGATGCCTCCACCGGTTTCGGGTTTATTTCCCGGAATCCGTTAAATATCTCATTTTCCGGCCAGATAATAAATATGCTCAGGATGAACGATTTTATCAAAAATTTCTTCGTTATGGGAAACCAGCAAAATTCCCTTGCCTTCACGCTGCTTGTCACGCAACAGACGCAGGACTTTTTTGATACTTTCAAAATCCAATCCATTCAGGGGTTCGTCCAGCAACAACAGCGGGGTGTCCAGTGCCATGCTGCGCAGCAGGTTCAATCGCTGTTTTTGTCCGCCGCTGAGAAAGCCAACCTGCCGTCGCAGAGGGAGCGGTTCCCGCTTTTCATCGAAGAGAATGTTGAGCCATTGCCGCGGATCGATTTTGCTTTTTTCCAGCGGCAGACCTTTGAAGACATCCTGCACGCGGGCCTGCAGGTTAAGCGCCTCATCGGCATGCTGAAAAACCATGCCTGCCTGTTTCGCCCAGATATTGTCCCTCCAGAATTGCCGGGGAAGGTTTTCAGAAAGCGAGCAGGGTCCCAATTGTGCAAAAAACCTATCCGCCGGCAACAATCCCATAATAATTTTCATTACGGTTGTTTTACCGGCGCCGCTGGCGGCTTTCAAATAAACAAGTTCTCCGCTTCGCACCTCCAGGTCGGACGGTCCGTTTCTTTCGAATACAAGACGTTTGCCGAAAACCTCGATGTCCCTTCCGACCTTTAAGAGCAAATCTCTTTTCTTTCTGTTCCGGTTGCCGGTCATCGGTTTCTGCTGTTTTAACCAATAGGTGTAAATTTCCGGTGAAAAAATGCGGCAACGTTGTTGATCCCGATGGCGGTACAATTCCCGGAAGGTCACGTTTCCGGCGATATCCGCGTGTTGTTCCAGCACTTCACTGATCATCGAGTAGTCATGGGTAATCAGCAGAACGGTAAAAGGATGCCGGCGATATTTTTCGAACAACAGTTCCAGAAACCGGTTGCGCAGGCGGTTATCCAGATTTCCCGTCGGTTCATCAAACACGAACAGCGGGGATATCCGGCCGTTTTCCGACTGCAGAAAGCGGTTGATTTTTTTGAACGCCATGGCCAGCAGGATGCGCTGTTTTTCACCGCCGCTGGGACGATACGGTTTGGGATATACCTGCAAAACAGCGCGTATTGCTTCATCTTCCGCGTTATTCCACAGGTGGCGCAATATTTCGGCGTCATCATATTTTTTTGCCAGGCTGCCCTCGAACATCTGGTCAAACAGGCGCATCAGGGGATTGAGATGGGACGACGGCTCCTGGAATACAAAGAACCCGTTTTCAAGATTATGTCCGGCATCGGCGGAGGAGCGGTAAGCGGCGTAAGATTTTTCGTTGAAATGAATCTGCAGGTCCTCGGGCGCCGGCAGCCCGAAAATACTGCGGGCAATCAGAGTTTTTCCGATACCGGATTCGCCGAACAGAAAATTTATCTTTCCATCTTCAATCGGAAAGCGGGCGATGTCCACCAGCGTACGGCGACGGCTGTTGATTTTTATGCGAAAAGTGTTTTCCATTCTCTTTGTCTTAAGTTTGGCGAAATTCGTAAACCGCAATCCGTTTATGTTCAACGGCAAATATTTCAGTGTTTCCCCTTCCCGGGCTCCGGCTCGTCGCTTCCACCTTTCTTTGCTAAATCCGGTGGCGCCGGGCAAAACCGTCTGCAATACGGTAAATACACAGCAGCGAGAATACAATCAGAAAGGCAACCGAAATACCCTGTAAATGATTAAAAAACAGTTTTGAAACATAACCCGGGTTCAACAGTGTGTGGCCGATGGCCAGAATATCCTGCTTGCTGTCGATCTTCGCCAGCAGACTGCCCAGTGTATTGGGAAAATTCAGGGTACTGATTTCGGTAGACAGGCCGACGGAAACAATAAAGTCGATGCTGCTCTGCAGAAATACGGTCATACCGATCACCGCAATCAGCTTGTTGAACAGGTGGATGCGGCTGTTTTTCCATAAAATCTCATAATTGACGATACGCCATTCGCTGATACCGCAAACCAGCATGGCGTTGAAAAAATCGCGCCTGCGGAAATGTTCAATGCGTTCCAGCATCAGGTCCGTTGTTTCGGGAAAAACGAACACAGCGATAATCAGTGCCATCAGTATCAAAATGGTTGCGGATGCGGTTATCATATCCTTCTGTATCATTCCGGTAAGCAGCACATACAATAAAAGGATTCCGATAATCTGTGGTACGGAACGGATCAGATCGGTCACGAATCGCAATCCCGCATACAGATGTTGACTTCGCCGCGAACTGAAATAGAGTGCGTTTGTCGTCAGCCAGGCGAATGCAAGCGCCAGAACGGAGCCGAGCAGCGCCACAAACAGCGTGTTGAAAAAAGCCGATTGCACAGCGATGAAGGCGGGACGATTCAAAAATATCAGGTCCCAGATCCATAAGATGAAAAGCCCGCTAATCCATATCAGCAGCCAGCGATTGTCTTTATGCAGCAGGAATTCATCTGCTTTTTTCAATATATGCCGCCGGAGCACGGATAGTTTTTCCTGCAGATCCCGCCGGTTTGAAACGGCTGATTCAGGCTGAATCATATTTCAACTCCTCGCGGTGGATCAGCCAGTCAACCCCGGCCTCGGTCGATTTAACCAGCAGGAAAATTCCGGCCAGAATGGTGAACACGATATCAAAATTTTTATATAACAGATTCTGCAACAGTTCGTAGCACAGGTGTCCCTGAATGTTCAGCGCCATCTCGATGATGACCAGGCCGGTGATCAGGAATGCCGCCTGTTCTTTCAGCGTGGCAAAATACTGGTGACGCGCATTAATAAATATATGCTGGAAAACATGACCGGGAAATATCTTTCGCAATTTGATGATCCGACTCAGCGGCATGCTGTGCCGGTAATCGGTGGAAAGATTTTTTACAATGGCCGTTTGCACATAGCCTTTTCGTGATTCGGTTTGCAGAAAAGTGTAGAATTTGTAGGCATAGGTTGCCAGCAATCCGTTCGAGACGACACCGAGCAGGATCATAAACAGGATCGAGTTTGTATCGAAACGTGTTTTGATCGAGTAGGCGATCACGTAGGCCGGCGAAAACAGCATCAGGGTGAAAAGCGCCCGGCCGAGGGATACGACGGTTAATTTTATCGGTACGAGCCAGGCATGGATTTTCTTCCGTTCGACGGTATTGCGAACAAGTTTGCGCAGGGCCACGTAAATACGCCACCAGTTGGGCGGTCGGTTTTGCTGTTCGTGCACGAAACGCCATACGGCAAGCGTTTGCACGCCCCATGTCGTCAGCGCCAGAACGATGGCATAGATGAGGGTAAATTTCAGCAGCATACCCAGAAGTTCAAAAAATTTTGAAAAGCTTAGATAGGATTTACCGCGGGCAGGGGGCAGCATGGTTTGCCGATGGTATTCGTTCAACGCATCAAGCAGCGAATCCGCTTTTTGCGACTGCTGCGGATAAAACTGCTGCAGGGTTTCCCGAAGCAGGGCACGATCGAGCGGATCGTCGGTGCGCAGAAAGTCCAGTTTATCCAGTGTTTTGTTTGTTACCGGACCCGGCCGCGGTTCCGCCAACCGGATTCCGATCAGCAGCAACAAACTGCATACAATGACGGCACTGATCAAGTGTTCTTTCAGCCGCTGACGGATCATGGCGAAAACGCTTCCGTCTTTTTGGTGACAACCAGTCCGTCGGCCATGGGCAGCACGGTAAAATACTTTCCGAAAATCAATTGGATACGTTGAGCCAGTTCGGCGGTGCTGGATTTAAACTGCGGGAATAATTCAGGCGGCTGAAAACGGCATTGCACCTCTTCGCCGAGCAGCAGCATGCTCCATCGCGGCACCGGCTTCTGTTTACCGCTTTCTTCATTGAAAAATTGATACAGCGCGGTCAGTTTGCTGTTCACGGTATTCAGCTCTTCCTGCAGACGCTTGAAATGTCGCGGTGAAAACGTAATTCGGGTTTTTCCGTCGGATTTCAGTTCGCGCCAACCGGCAACGGAGAGGTCTATCCAGCCGTATTGTACCGGGGGATTGGTTTTTTTTGCATAAACGGCCCCGCGCCGGCGGAATACAATCTGCAGGCGGTCGCCGCTGTTCAGGGGATACCGATTATTCATCGCCTTTGCGAAAGTTATCCCGCGACCCAAAAATAAGATTTCATCGGCGATCACTTCCAGGGAATCAGACGCAGCTTTTGCACCGCTGAATATTTTATAATCGCCAATCAGTTCGATATGACTGAGCAGACCGTTGCTTTCTTTTCGCAGGAAGTAATCCTGTCCGTCGATCTGTACATGCATAGCCGGCGTCAATCCGTCGCTTAAGGTATCCTTTTCGGAAACAATGCGCATGGCCGTATAGTCGGGCAGGGAATCGCCGACCCGTTGCTGGTAGCGATTGTAGATAATCAATTGAGAAGGATGTTGCACGATGATAAAATCTGCGGCAGCCGCCGGCTTAACAGCGCCGGCCAGGAATAGCCAAAGGAAAAACCGGCTGCCCACCTTTGGCAGCAGACCGGTCGGTGATCCGGGCGGAAATGTATTCACCCCGGAATCAATCCTCACGCTCACGCCATTTCTCGATTGTCGATAATTGTGAAGCCACGCCGTACAAATCGATACTTGCTGCATCGAACTGCGTGCTGAAATAGGCCAGCGAAGGCAGCGAGAACAACCATTTCCCGAGCGCCATATCGTATTCCATCTCATCGATGAAACGGGCGTAGGCCTGTTTATCGCCGATTTCACGGGAGGACATGAAGCCATGCATGTAATCCAGCAGTTTTAAAACTGCCTGCGGGTCGTCGTTGCCGCCGGCTGTGCTCAAACGGCAGAAATTATTGTCACCGCGCCAGGTAGCAGGATTCACGGACCCGTCGGGATTGACTTTCAGGTTGATTTTATAGGTTGCCAGGTCCGGTTCACGCATGAAAATGCTGTACAGATCGAACAGGAAATTGCTTTTATAGCCGCTGAATGCCAGCAGTACGGTATCATAATTTCCCTTTTTAAGGTCCTCATTCTGTACAGCGGTCACTTTTATCGTACGCTTGAACAGAGATCGGTCATTGAGGATTTCAGCCAGTTCGCTCAGCTCCTCGCGGTGACCGTAATTCAGGCAAACCTGCACGCGGATCGTATCCGGCAGAACGGACAGGTCTTCCGGCGGTATCTGTTTTACCGGCATAACGATTTCTTCGTCTACGTAATAGGTGGATGACGGAAAAATGCTGTAATTCAGGTAATCGGCGTAGTTGTCTTTATTACCTTTGTAATCGGTAATATGGCGTTGCTGTTCGGTGCCGACCTTGAAGAAGCGGTTAATCAACACCCGCTGATCGATCATGCTGCGCAGTGCTTTACGCTGGGTGATATTCAGCCTTTCCGTATTGAACAACAGCACAAAAAACGTGGTGCTGATATTCGATTTATAAAAATAATCTTCCGGGTCTTCCAGCAACGGAGACATTGCTCCGAAGGGTGTGGAAAGCAGCACATTTATGTTGTTATTTTTGAATTCGGTGATGAAGGTGCTGTTGTCGATAAACGGTTTCAGTGAAAGATAGGGAATTGTTACACCGGCGGTCGGATTGGCGTAATAATCGGATACTTCTTCCTTCGGATGTATGGTTGCGTAGGGGCCGGTACCGATCGGATAATGGGAGGCATTGATATCCGATTCGTAAGGCAGGATTTTGAAAGATAACACTTCCTTGATATCGGCTTCGGTCCAGATGCGATCCTGCTTGAACTGGAAGTGGATTTCGTTGTTGGCATCGGGACCTTCAAAATCCAGCTGTTTCAAGGCCTGCGAAACGAGGATATAATCCGGTGAGAGACTGCCCAGCTTTTCGATACGCCGCAGGGTGAAGCGCAGGTCCTTTTCAGTAAAATAGATTTTCTCCGCTTCACTTACGGTGATATCACCGTCTTCACCGGTCAGCAGAAAACTGTTATGCCAGAGTTTTTTCGGTTTCAGTCGCACGGTAACCACGTCGTTTTCATCGATTCCGATCAGTTCGCCGAGACCGTCTTCGTAAGTTATACCGCTGGGGTTGGCGGAGATATTAAACAGGCCGTCAAAAACCACTTCGTCCAGTTTGTCGGAAAGGGCGACGGCATCCGGCAGGTGCGGATCGACCCGCGGTTTTTGATGAGCGATATAGGGCAGGGCGATCTGGTTGCTCAGCGTACTGCGCAGCAGAAAAAACAACAGTACGGCAAGTACCGCCGCCGCCGCTCCGCCGATGTAATAATATTTTTTATTTCCTTCAAAAACACCCGTTTTCTTTTCCATGGGAATTCCCCTGTCGTTATCGGTTAATTCTTTTTCATGATCGGCCGCTGGGCCATGACGCTGATCTCAAACACTTTGAATGACTTGTGTTTGAAACGCACTTCGAGAACGCTGTCGCCGTCTTTCACGACCTGCAAGGGTGTGATCTGGCATTCGTAGCCGTTGGCTGCCGTCGGCGCCGTTATCGTGAAACGGCCTTCATTCTTAAGCAGTTTTTTGTTCATCATCATCTTTTCGTACCACCGGCGATTACCGGCGTCTTCCGCAATTTCCTTCGGTAATCGAATATTGACGTCGAAAACAGGAAATCGGGCTTCCGAGGGAAGGCGCAGGTTAATTTTAAACATATATTCGTTCTCGCCCTGGAGGTTGGAGGTAATCGGCAGGGCAAAAATCTTGCGGTAGGTCTTCGGTTTTGTCAGCCATTTGGAAGCGGTCGGGTCGCATTCCCCGATGATCTTTTTAATCTTTTTATCACTGCCTTTGTAATATTTTCCATGCCCGACAATAGCGCGTGCCCGTGCAACGCCGTTGTCAGTAACATCGGCGGTCAGGGCACTGTACAGTTTTTTTATCGCTTTTTCAGGGAACTCGATATAGCGCAACTGATCCAGTTTGCCGAACAGCTTCTGTTTGTGTTTTGCCAGTATCGATTTGCCTCTGCTTGAAAAGGTCATTTCATATACCGGCTGCAGGGCCGGGTTGGCATAAACGGCGTCCATATCACCGGTGGTCGTCAGGTTTTCGCTGATGAATTTACGTGCGTTTCCGAGGGTACTGCGAGTGATCCGGTTGGCCATGGTATCTTCGTATGCGGCTACCAGTTTGATCTTCGTTTTGGTGATCTTTTTTAAATTGAAGAAATATTTATCGTTGAACAGGTCCCGCAGTCCTTTTTCCGCAGCCGCCCAGTTACTGCGGCGCATGGCGGCGTCTATACTTTTGGTCTGTTGATTCAATGAACGTTTGTCAATATCCGGGTACTGAGCAATCAGAAAGGAGAGGTCCGTGTTTTCGCGCAGCAGACGGATGATATCGCGATAGCCGTTCTGTTCTTTCAGCGTGTTGATACTGGGAACCAATGCCTCTGCGCGGCGGTATTGACCCGCTCTCCGGTTGGCATCCCGTTTCAGTTTGTTGATTTCGGCGTTAAGATTTTTAACACAGGTCGTGCCCCTGTATTCTTCAAAATCTCGTGTTCCCGCCCGCGGAATACGATATTGAAGTTTGGCCAGTTTGGATAAAATGCCGGTATAAAAACTGTTACCCGGCCATTTACCGGCTTTGCTTACGCTGCTTTTTATTTCCGCCAGACCGGAACGGGCGTCGATCAGCTGGTTGGCCCGTTCGTTATACTTGCTGATGAAACTTTCCAGTTTTTTAACGTCAGCCGGAACGGATTTATCGCAGGCGGCGAACAGTTTACCGAGATTGCCGGCATCATAATCAATCGGAGTAACATCGGTTTTGTTTTTTATCAGGGCGTCATAATATTCGTAAATATCGTCCAGCCGGTTTCCGACTTGTTTTTTTGTTTCCGCCAGCACATTTGCCGGGTACGCAGCGGATTGATCGAAATATTGCACATATTGCGACAGATTATCGACGAAGGCGCTCATATTCCTTTCGGCTTTCAGAGAGGCGTCCAGCAATTCGAGCGTGCTGCGATAATCATTTTGAAAGGCCATTTCATTTTCAAGATCATTCTTCAGTTTTACATAGTCGCGATAAGAGGCATCATCGCTGTCGAGTATATGGGCAGGCAGAATGTCTTTAATTTCATTCAGTTGGCCGTGAATAGTTTCCAGCTGCTGATATTTTGCATGCAGAGCAGCCAGTTCACCTTCGTAATCGATATCCTTCGCAAGTATGCTGCTGCCGATACCTTCGTAAATGGTACGATCGTGACTGTTTTCCCGCAGTACATTTAAAAATTCTTCGTAGCGGTTTTCAAATTTGTAGCGCCAGGCGGCGATATAACGGTACGTCATGCCCAGTTTCATTTCTCCGGCAACATTCTCGATGACCCAGAAATAGGATTGCACACCGGGTTCTATGGCATAAACATCCGGTCCGGAGGCATCCGGGTTAAGATTCGGGTATTGACGACCGACATCTTCCCCATCGTCAAAGCGGTCGGTGAGATATGTGGTCAACGATGATTCATTTTCCACCGAGAGCACCAGATAAATATTGCCGGACAACGGCGGCGGAAATTTGACGAAATACTTCTTGCCCGGTTCCAGTTCGAAGTTTTCGTCATCGTCGCGTATTTGCAGATAACCGTTTTCCTCGAATACGATCTCCGGTTTGGGTGTCAGTTCTTTGAACGTGGCACATCCCGCTGCGAATAAAATTACGATTAAAAAGATCCCTCTGAGTTTCATAGTGTCCCCTGTTTTTAATGCAAAAGTTGCAGATAAATAAATTATACGATTGCGTTAAACGTACTGTTTACAAGTCCCCGATTTTGCTGTGCATACGCGGAATTTACACAAATTGTTCAATAATGGAAAGAGCGGAAAAATGGAGATCGGAACGCGTAACCGAGCGCTGCGCCAGTGACTGTCGCTGGTGCGAGTGACCGGGTGACAAAGTAATGAGTGACGTGTGATGAGTAAAGTGTGACGAGCAACAAGCAACGAGAAGCCGGCATCCAGGAAATAAGTGACATGGTAACAAGGTGACAAAGTGGCCGGGTTTGTGATGAGTAAAGTGTGACGCGTAACGAGTAACGAGTGGCAAGCAACGAGAAGCCGGCATCAGATGAACAGAACGAGCCGCGAGGGACGAAAAGCAAGACCGGTCCCCTATGCCAATTCCTGAATTCATAAATCCCTCAATTTCCTTCTTCCCATTGTTTTTTTTTCGCTAAAACTCTATCTTCTTTACAATTACACGAGGTGACTATGGATATTGACCGCTATCGCGATTTTTTTCCCGTAACAAAAACAGACGTTTACCTGAACCATGCGGCCATCTCACCGTTCTCAACCCGCGTACAGCAGGCAATCAGCGATTATCTGCAGGTGCGTTCCGCCGGCAATGTCGATATTTATCCCGCAGTGATTGAAAAAAGACTGAATCTGAAGAGGAACATCGGCAAACTGATCAACGGTGCTCCGGAACAGATTGCGATTGTTACCAATACTTCCGAAGGATTGAACTGGCTGGCCAATGGTCTGGACTGGCAGCCGGGCGACCGCATCATGCTTTTTGAAGGTGAATTTCCGTCCAATATCTACCCGTTTTTAAATCTGAAACGCTTCGGGGTGGAAGTCGATTTTGTGAGCAACCGGAATGGCAAGATCTTTATCGAAGATATTGAAAAAGCCGTTACGCCGCGCACGCGTCTGCTGTCGATCAGTTTTGTGGAGTTCCTGAACGGATTCCGTAACGACTTGAAAAGTATCGGCGAACTGTGCAGGCGGCACGACATTATTTTTTCAGTGGACGGCATACAGGGTATCGGCGCTCTTCCTTTCGACGTGCAGGCGGCACAGATCGATTTCGTTTCCTGTGGCGGCCACAAATGGTTGATGTCGCCGTTGGGATGTGGCTTTATGTACATCGCGCCGCAGCTGCATGAAAAACTGAAGCCGGTATTCGCCGGCTGGCTTGGCGTAAAAGACGGCTGGAATTTCCTGGACTACCGGCTGGACTTTCTCGATGACGCCGGCCGCTACGAAATCGCTACCGCTAATTTCATGGGCATGTACGGTGCGGAAGCGGCAACCGGGCTGCTGGTGGAAGCAGGTCCGGAGAATACGGAAAAGCATCTGCTGCAGCTGGGGAAATTGATTATATCGGAAATGCAGACGCTGGATTTCAGGTTCACCGGCAGTGAACTGATTGAGCAGCGCTCCGGAATCTATTCCTTCGAACGTGCAGGCATTGAAGATTTGCTGCCCTGGCTGGAGGAAAGAAAAATTCATGTAGCGGTGCGCAACGGTGCTTTGCGTATCGCACCGCATTTTTATAATAATGAAGATGACATTTTACGCCTGGTGGAGGCGGTTAAATCGTTCCTGAAAAAGTGACGAGCGGGAGGGACCATGAAAGCGAAATGGGTGACAAAACTTTTAGCCGGTTTGGTACTGGGATTATTTTCCGCAGTGCTGGTGTGGCTGCTGGGCAATTATATTGCACCGGACCTGTTTTATGCCTATGAGGCCAGAACCTACGACTGGCGTGTGCAGAAAAAAATACAGGATGTACCGGAGCAGAGCATAGAAGAGATTGTGATCGTTGATATCGACGGGCGCAGTGTTTCCGAACTGGGCAAGTTTTCGCAGTGGCCGCGTTCCTACTACCCGCGCATTATTAAATACATGCAGGAGGGCGGAGCGGCGGCTATCGGTCTGGATATTCTGTTTGACAGAGATTTGCGCGAGCCTGAATCGGATCAGGCTTTTGTGGAAACCACCCGGCAGTCCGGTATCGTCTTCAATGCGGTTTATTTCGCCGATGCGGATTCGGCCAACTGGCGCTACAAAATGACCCGCGAACCGGAAGAATTTGACTGGCAGCGATTTACCTACCAGTTGCCGGCGGAAGTGCTGGTAAATATGCGTTCGGAAGACCGGTTCGAAAGTGAATTCATCGAATTGCTGAATGCAGGACACGCCGTCGGGCATGTCAATTTCGAAGGGGATATAGACGGTATCGTGCGTCATATTTACCTGTTTACGAATTTCAACAATCACTCCTACCCGTCACTGGCATTCAAGATTTTTCTCTAGCTGGCGCAGATAGATTCGCTGACGGTGACGCTCGGGCAAAGCGTTGACCTCTTTTCGTCTGGACAAAAGCTGGGTTCGATCCCGATTGATGAACACGGAAATATGACCATTAATTATGCCGGGGGTTTCAAGGCGTTCCGTTATATCTCATTTTACGACGTACTGGAGCAGCGTATACCGAAAGAATATTTTGCCGGCAAAATCGTGCTGGTAGGTACTTCACTTCCGGGACTTTTTGATTTACGCAGCGTTCCGTTTCAGGCGGCTTTTCCCGGTGTGGAAATACATGCCAATATTCTGCATACCCTGCTGACGGGCAATTTTGTCCAAAAATTTTCGGTACAGCAAAATTTTATAATCATTGCCGTACTGGGAGTGATTACCGGAATGATCACCGTGTTTCTCGCTCCGTTGTGGAGCATCCTGGTTATGTTGTTGATGGCAGTTCTGTACACGTTTGTTGCGGCAACGCTTTTCCTGGACAGCAGTATCTGGCTCGAAATCATAAATCCGATCGTGACGCTGTTGCTTACTTTCAGCAGTGTGTATATCTACCGCTATATCACCGAAGAGAAGGGCAAGAAATTCATCAAGGATACGTTCTCGCATTTTGTAACGCAATCAGTGGTGGATGAATTGCTGGCCAATCCGGATAAAATAAAACTCGGAGGCGAGAAAAAAGTCTGCACGGTATTCTTCAGTGATGTTGCCGGTTTCACGACCATTTCGGAGCAACTCAGTCCGGAAGCGCTGGTGGCATTGCTGAACGAGTACCTGACCGAAATGACCAATATCGTTTTCAAATACGACGGTATGCTCGATAAATATGAAGGCGATGCCATCATGGCGGTATTCGGTGCGCCGATAGCTCACGGAAACCATGCCGCCAAATGTTGCGCCGCCGCACTGGAAATGCAGCGTAAACTTGTTGAATTGCGCAAACTCTGGGCAAAACAGGGTAAACCGCAATTGCGTGCGCGTATCGGTATTAATACCGGACCGATGGTCGTTGGAAACATGGGGTCCGAAAATCGTTTTGACTACACGGTAATGGGCGATGCCGTGAACCTCGGGGCAAGGCTGGAACCGGCAAATAAGCAATACAACACACTTATAATGATTGGTGAAGCTACCCATGAAATGGCCGCCGGGCGGATTATTACGCGTCAGTTGGATTTGCTGCGCGTGAAAGGTAAAAATGAGCCGGTAAAAGTTTATGAACTGGTGGCCATGGCTTCCGAACCGCTCGATGACAGCCGCCAACAGGTTCTCGCCTATTTCGAAAAGGGGTTTCAGAATTACCTTTCACAGAACTGGGACTGGGCCAGCAACTATTTCAAACAGGCGCTGAGTATCGATCCGGATGACGGTCCGTCACAAACCTACCTAAAACGCTGTGCGCAGTTTAAGGAAAATCCGCCGGGACAGGACTGGGACGGTGTATTCACAATGATGACGAAATAGATAAAATCGTAAAATGGCGGGTGTAAAAGCCCGCTTTTTTGTATTAAAGACTCGTGATCTGTGCCACGAAAATGATCACCCAACAGCTTAATTTTAAATAACATCTCACCAATACAGTTCGATTATATAGAAAAAGTGGAATAACAATATGCCGATCGGCAAAATAAAAGAAGAACTGGAAAATCAGATCAGGAGCAGAATTCAATCGATACGAATCCTGATCATTGACGATGACGATGGTCTGAGGGCGGTCCTGCACAGGATGCTGCAGAGCGGCAATTATAATGTTCTCGAGGCGGCCGACGGAAAATCCGGTTTACAAATCTGGAAAGAGCAGCAACCCGAAATCGTTATTACCGATCTGCAGTTGCCGGACATCGACGGGCTTGAAGTTTTGCGTACCATTCGTGAATCCGATTCCATTTGCGAAGTGGTGATGTTAACCGGGCACGGAGATATGAATGTCGCCATCGAAGCGCTTAAATTAAAAGCGAGCGATTTTTTGCTGAAACCGGTTGATATGGACCGCCTCAAAATGGCGATGAACCGCTTGATTGAAAATATCAGTCTGAAATTTAAATTGCAGTATTATACGCATTCTCTTGAACAGGCCGTTCAGGACATCAAACACTCGCACGAATTTCTGGAATCGTTAATCCGAACCACGCCCAGTGCGATTATTACTTACGATACGGAAGGAAAGATAACGCGCTGGAATCACGAGGCGGAAAAAATTACGGGTTATGCATCGGGTGAAGCGTTGGGTAGGCCGTTTCACGATCTGTTTAAATTGGCAGATCCGTTGATAAATACGGAACCGGCAGGGAGTCGGGAGGGCAAATTTGAAAATCGCCTGACAAAAATTCTTGATCGTTCGGATCGGGTTATATACATCGCCCGAAATGCGCGCGCCGTTTTCGGGCCTGACGGCAGATGGAACGGTGGTATTGAAAGTTTTCTCGATGTTACGAAAAAAATCAAGCGTGACGGACTTTTGCAAAAACGGTTTTTACAGGTGCAGACACTGAACGAGATCAGCCGTCTGATCAGTTCCAGTACCGAATTGCAGGATTTACTGCAGGGCAGCTGCGATTACCTGATCAATTCGTTTTTCCGCAGGGCACAGATAACGGTTTTCATGAAAGACGACGAGCGCCCGGAACTCGTTCTCCATGCCATATCCGGGCAATATGCCGAGGAAATCGCCGGCCGTTTTCCGTTGGGATACCGGCAGAATTGTGAAACCGGGATTCTGGGGCATGTATACCGGAGCGGCGCCATGTACTTTGCCCGGGATGTGAACCGGGACCCGTTTTTTCATACGGGAACGCTGCGGAATGTAAAGTCTGAATTTGCACTGCCCATAAAGTTTAAAAATAAAGTTCTCGGTATTCTGAACCTGGAATCACTTGAGCCGGCGAACTACGATGATGTGGACATTTCCATGTTGGAGACGATATCAGAATACATAGGCATTGGCGTTCATCGCCTGAAACTTTTGCAAAGGGTACAAAAACAAAAAAACAGACTGGAAGCGCAGGCTGATAAACTGTCCCGTGCGTTGAAAGAAGTTGAGCACAGTCGCACCGTTATCGAGAATCAGAATGTGCAAATGATAAATGAATTGAAGAAAGCCGCAAAATTTCAGAATAGTCTCTTACCGGCAAAATTTCCATATCACAAAGATTTGCAATTTGATGCTCTTTTTGTTCCTTCAAACCGGCTTGGCGGTGATTTTTATGATGTTCTGCAACCGGATGAAAACCATACGGCGTTTATCGTTGCCGACGCATCGGGACACGGGGTGGCGTCGGCGATGCTTACGGCCATGTTCAAAATGACTTTACGCAAATACAAAAAGGATCTTTTGCATCCGGCGAGACTGCTGAAAAAACTGAACCGTGATTTTTGCCAGGTCCTCAGCCAGGGTGAGTTTTTTACGACTTTTTATGCCATTTATGATCACAGGTCTTCGAGCCTTACCTTCAGTAATGCCTCACATCCGAGACCCTATCTTTTTAACGGTTCTGTAGAGATCGTACGGGAGCTGGACAGTGACGGTTTTATGCTCGGGGTCATGAATGAAGGAATCAAATACCAGCAGAAAACAATTCGCATCAACGGCCCGCATCGCCTGCTGATTTATACTGACGGTTTGATTGAAGTTATGAATGAGAATGAGGTGGGATACGGAACAAAGCGTTTGAAAGAATGCGCCACGGCTTACAGAAATCTGCCGCCTCACGAATTTTTACAGAATCTATTTATCAGCGTAAAAGCGTTTTGCGGCGGCGAGCATTTCAGTGATGATATATCCATAATGGTTGTTGATATTAATCCCTGATTTTTTAATCCGCAATAATTAAACCGGATAAACAGCACTTTTTTTTCTCAAAAATTTTTAAGAAATTCATTTCGTCGGACCGGTGGAAAACGTTATGAAAGTATCAATGGATTTGAAAAGGAAACTGGAGAATATCGGACAATTGCACCTGCTCAGATTCTGGACCGAGCTGGACAGTGCGGAACAGAAGGTATTGCACGATCAACTGGCCGCGATCGATTACGAACTGATCGGGACGCTTATTCAATATGTTTCCGGTGATATGCGGAAAAGCAATTATCCTGAGCTGGGCGAAGCGAATATTATTTCGCTGGAGCAGAGAAAAGAACTTGATTCAAAAATGCGCCCCCTGGGCGAAACCATGCTTCGCGAAGGTAAGGTGGCAGCGTTTCTGGTGGCGGGGGGACAGGGTACCCGTCTCGGGTTTGAAGGACCGAAGGGCAAATACCCGGTGACACCGGTAAAAAGGAAAAGTCTTTTTCAATTGCATGCGGAAAAGATTCTCGCTATCGCCCGAAATTATAAAACGAATATTCCCTGGTATATAATGACCAGTGAAAGCAATGATTCGGAGACACGCAGTTTTTTTGAAGAACACGACTGGTTCGGTTTTAACAGGGAAGATGTCATTTTCATGGTGCAGGACATGATTCCGGCGCTGACGCCCGACGGTAAAATGGTGCTTGACAAACCCGGTCATGTTTTCACCAATCCCAACGGTCACGGCGGGTCACTGCAGGCTTTGTACAAGAGCGGCTCTTTAGCGGAAATGCGGCAAAGAGGAATTGAATTGATTTTTTACTTTCAGGTTGATAATGCACTTACCCGCATTTGTGATCCGGTGTTTCTGGGATATCATGTGGCAGAGAATTCGGAAATGTCGAACAAGGTTGTCCGTAAGTTGCATGCGGAAGAAAAAATGGGGGTGATCTGCACGTTAAACGGCAAAACCGGATTGATCGAGTACAGTGATATCCGTGATGAGGATATGCGTGCCCGGAAAGCAGACGGCGGTTTAAAATACTGGGCGGGCAGCATTGCAACCCATATTCTTACCGTTGATTTTGTTGCGGGATTGAACGAGAAAGGCTTCAAGTTGCCGTTTCATCAGGCTCGGAAAGCGATCCCATCCGTCACGGATGACGGTTCGGTAAAGGATATTGATGGAATAAAATTTGAGACATTTGTTTTCGATGCCCTTCAATTTGCAGAAAACTCCGTGAGTATTGAGGTGGCGCGCAGCGAAGAATACAGTGCGCTGAAAAACCGGGAGGGGGACAATTCACCACGGAGTGTTGCCCGGGACCTGTGTAACGAGTACGGCCGCTGGCTCGAAATGTGCGGTTATAAAATTCCCCGCAATTCCCTTGGCGATGTAAGTATTTCATTGGAAATATCTCCACTATTCGCGTACGATGTTCAGAAACTGCAAGCCGTCGGGCCAAAAGTCGGCAGAATAGATAACGGGTTATATTTGGAATAGTTTAATCTGCACCGGCAATTGCATTTGCGCAATTGGCGTTGTAAATTTCCTGTTCTCAAAAGCCACCGTAGCTCAGCTGGTAGAGCAACTGATTCGTAATCAGTAGGTCAGCGGTTCGACTCCGCTCGGTGGCTCAAAAGCGTTACAGGTTTGGACGAAAGGGGAAAATCCTTCCGGTCAGTTTTTGAAATTACGTCAATCTAATTCTGCTTTCCGGTAACAATAAATTCAGCTGCTGAAATAGACTGGTGAAGTGAAGTGCGACCTGTAGAATCGGGTTTTCAATCGGTGAAAAGCGCTGATACCGGAGCAGGGCTGAGTTAAAAAAACCGGCGGAACAATTTTTAGGTAAAAAAAATGCTGATTTATCAAAAAAAGCATGGTTGGTATATTGACAGGCAAATTTTACCGTCTTAAATTAGAAGACTTTTGCGACGGAAATGAAGAAAAAAATATTTAATTATATTTGCTTTAAATAAAAGAGCATCGTAATTTTAACGGCTCTTACAAAAATATGTTCATTGACAATGTAGAAGAGAAAGAAGAGGCCGCGAGGGTCACGTTAATTCAAGAGAGTATAAAAAGAACAGGACAACGGAGAGTTTGATCCTGGCTCAGGACGAACGCTGGCGGCGTGCCTAACACATGCAAGTCAAGGGGAAAGATCACTTCGGTGGTTGAGTATACTGGCGGATGGGTGAGTAACGCGTAGGCGACCTGCCCTTTTGCGAGGGATAACGCCGAGAAATTGGTGCTAATACCTCATAATGTTGTACAGATGCCTGTCTGTATGATGAAAGGTGCTTTCGGGTACTGCGAAAGGATGGGCCTGCGTTCCATTAGCTGGTTGGTGAGGTAACGGCTCACCAAGGCGACGATGGATAGCTGGTTTGAGAGAGTGATCAGCCACACTGGGACTGAGATACGGCCCAGACTCCTACGGGAGGCAGCAGTGAGGAATATTGCGCAATGGAGGAAACTCTGACGCAGCAACGCCGCGTGGGGGATGAAGCTTTATGGAGTGTAAACCCCTGTAAGCAGGGACGAACGGCGGTAATTCGCAAGGGTTATCGTGTGACGGTACCTGCAGAGTAAGCTCCGGCTAACTCCGTGCCAGCAGCCGCGGTAATACGGGGGGAGCGAGCGTTGTCCGGAATTACTGGGCGTAAAGGGCGTGCAGGCGGCAAGGTCAGTCAGATGTGAAAGGTCCCGGCTTAACCGGGGATGTGCATTTGATACTGCCTTGCTTGAGTTCGAGAGAGGGTAGTGGAATTCCCAGTGTAGCGGTGAAATGCGTAGATATTGGGAAGAACACCAGTAGCGAAGGCGGCTACCTGGCTCGCAACTGACGCTGAGGCGCGAAAGCGTGGGGAGCAAACAGGATTAGATACCCTGGTAGTCCACGCTGTAAACGATGAGCACTAGGTGTTGGTCCCGTGTTCGGGATCGGTGCCGCAGTTAACGCATTAAGTGCTCCGCCTGGGGAGTACGATCGCAAGGTTGAAACTCAAAGGAATTGACGGGGGCCCGCACAAGCGGTGGAGCATGTGGTTTAATTCGATGCAACGCGAAGAACCTTACCGGGGTTTGACATCATAGCGAAGGTTGTAGAGATATAACCGTCCTTCGGGACGCTATGACAGGTGCTGCATGGCTGTCGTCAGCTCGTGTCGTGAGATGTTGGGTTAAGTCCCGCAACGAGCGCAACCCTTGTCCCTAGTTGCCAGCGATTAACGTCGGGGACTCTAGGGAGACTGCCGGTGATAAACTGGAGGAAGGTGGGGATGACGTCAAGTCCTCATGGCCCTTACATCCCGGGCTACACACGTGCTACAATGGCCGGTACAACGAGTCGCGATACCGCGAGGTGGAGCCAATCTCTGAAAACCGGTCTCAGTTCGGATTGCAGTCTGCAACTCGACTGCATGAAGTCGGAATCGCTAGTAATCGCGGATCAGCACGCCGCGGTGAATACGTTCCCGGGCCTTGTACACACCGCCC
>JAJRVZ010000273.1 GCA_024277055.1 Calditrichota bacterium | reverse complement strand
CCTATTTTGCACTGGGTACCCTGGCCTCCGCTGAGATTCTGCGCCTCGTGTTCGGTGAAGAGGAGGCACTGACTAACGGCCATAACGGGATTCTCTATATGACAACCTGGGTGACAAAATATCCCTATTATTTTATCGGTCTGGCGCTGGCTGTCGGTGCCGTTGTTTCCGTAAAAATGATCATGCGTTCCAAAGCAGGTTTTTATTTCCTTTCCATACGGGAAGATCAGGATGCGGCGGAAGCCCTGGGCATCGATACTAAAAAGTATAAAAACATCGCTACGGCGATATCAACCTTCTGGGCCGGAATGGCCGGTGCATTTTACATGATTTATATGGGCTTTATTGATCCGGAGGTCGTGTTTGCACTTCATAATATTTCTATTATAACAATTTTAGTAGGTATCATCGGTGGGGTCGGCACCGTCTGGGGACCTCCTCTGGGTGCGATGATTATGGTATTTGTTCAGGAACTGTTTCGATCCGCCTTTTTCGGTTTCGCACCTGCCTGGGTTTCACGTATCCATGCGCTCTCGTTCGGAGTGCTGGTAATCTTTGTAATCCTGTATATGGCCGGTGGTATCGTCGGTGACTGGGACCTGATCCGCAAAAAGTTCAGTAAAAAAGCGGAGGCGGCTTCATGAGTATTCTGCAGATCAAAAAGCTGGTAAAGAATTTCGGCGGCCTGACCGCGGTGGATCATGTTTCCTTTGAAGTAGAAAAGGGAGAAATTTTCGGACTGATCGGGCCCAACGGCAGCGGTAAAACAACGATATTCAATTTGATAAATCAATACTATCCGGTTAGCGATGGGAAGATATATTTTAACGGGGAAGAAATAACTCATAATAAGACATTTGAGATTGCACGGCTCGGTATCGGACGAACGTTCCAGGTTGTAAAACCGCTGAAACGGCTGACGGTTGAAGAAAATGTAATGGCCGCCGCTTTTGCCAAACAGGCCACTTTTGCGGGAGCCCGTAAAGTTGCGGGCGAAGTAATTGATTTTTGCCGCCTGAATGATGTGGCTCAGATCAAAGCAGGCAGTCTGCCGATCGGAGGTCGTAAAAGGCTGGAAATTGCCCGGGCGCTGGCTACAAAACCGGAACTGTTGTTGCTCGATGAAACCGCCGCCGGATTAAATCCCACTGAAGTTGATGAGGCCATTGAGATAATTAAGGCAATTCGCAGTGAATTGGGCGTCACAATTATTATTGTGGAACATATCATGAAAGTAATCATGACCATCAGTGACCGGATACATGTTATTGCGTACGGTGAAACAATCACGGAAGGATCTCCGGAAGAAGTTGCAAAAAATCCACAGGTAATTGAGGCGTATTTAGGGTCTGATTACAATAAGGGAGCGCAATCCGATGCTTGAACTTGAGAAGGTGAACATGAGTTACGGCGATCTTCAGGTACTCTGGGATGTGTCCTTTGAGGTACGCGAAGGAGAGATCGTTGTACTTGTGGGTGCGAACGGTGCCGGAAAATCTTCCATATTAAAAACGATTTCCGGTTTGCAGACCCCCACTTCGGGATCTGTAATTTTCAACGGAATATCCTTGAAGGATGTGACGCCGGATGAGGTTATAAAAAAAGGGGTTGTTCACGTGCCCGAAGCAAGACGGCTGTTCAACGAAATGACGGTTGAAGAGAACCTGATAATGGGCTCATTGCATGGGGAAGCAAAAGAGAAACGCTATGAGACGATGGAAGAATGCTACGAGCTGTTTCCGAAACTGAAGGAACGTCGCAAACAACTGGCCGGAACCCTGAGCGGAGGGGAACAGCAGATGGTAGCGATTGCCCGTGGTATGATGTCGCGGCCAAAACTGCTGATGCTGGATGAACCGAGTTTGGGTCTGGCACCCGTTCTGGTTCAGGAGATTTTCGAGTTCATCAAAGGTGTGAATCACCAGGGAATTACGATTTTACTGGTCGAGCAGAATGTTCAATCGACCTTGACATTTTGTCACCGGGCCTACGTGCTGGAAAACGGAAGAGTAGTATTAAGCGGGTCGGGTACTGAGTTGCTTAACAATGAGCATGTGCGTGAAGCGTACCTGGGAATTTAAATGATAGGTATAATTAGGACGGATTCGATGAAACAATCCGGGGAGAGAGAAAATGCTGGTTAAAAAATGGATGAGTAAACGTGTCGTAACCATTGATGTGAACGATTCATTATCGGAGGCAATAAACACCCTCAAGCGCAACAAAATACGTCGCGTTCCGGTTCTGCAGGGCCAGAAGCTTGTCGGGATCGTTTCGGACCGCGATTTGAAAGAGGCCGCGCCATCGAAAGCAACTTCACTGGATATGTGGGAATTGCACTATATGATGTCCAAAATAAAAATAAGGGACATTATGAAACGGGAATTGATTACCATTACACCTGGGGCAACAATCGAGAAAGCTGCCATTCTGATGCATGACAATAAAATCGGCGGATTGCCGGTGGTGGATGACGATAAGAACCTGGTCGGGATTATCACCGAGCAGGATATTTTCGAAGCGTTGATTAACATTACCGGTGCCCGGCAGGCAGGACACAGGGTATCGATGTTAATCAAAGATGAGCCGGGTACGGTAAAAGAGGTATGTGATCTGATGCGAACGGCAGATTTTAAATGTGTTAGTTTATTGACAACCTACCAGGATGTACGGGAGGGATATCGCGAATTAATCATCCGGTTTCAGGCCGATGAAAAGGATATCGAACGAATAATGAAAAAACTGACCGGAAAATATGATCAGGTTGAATTGATTAACGAATAACCTGCAGGAAAAACGGATTAACCGGCTGCCTGGTGCTGCCGAAATTACCGGCAAGTGGCAAATACCCTTTATATATTGACCATATTTATCTTAAATTAATTAAAATTCCCATTAATTATAATATTGTTAACATTATTCTCAATTGTAAGAAGTATTTCACAAAGTGATAATATTTAATTTTATGTATATGCTTATTTTTTAAGGTCTTTCGTTAATAGAAACCCCGGTGGAAAAAGTGGCATTCAAATTGCTGATCTAGTTGATGACCGCAATCATAAAATGTTTTGAGGTATTATGGAAAACGTGGACAAAAAGTATCAGTTGCTAACTCTGAAAGAGGCGGCGGAATACCTTAGAATGCACAAAGGAAGCCTCTATCGCCTGCTGGAAAGTGGTAAAACGGATATTCCGGCTATCAAATTAGGCGGCAAGTGGCTATTCAATTTAGAAAGTTTGAACAGATATCTTGGTGAAAAAGAAGTAAACGCCCAAAGTTAATCTTACTCGGATTAATTACCTCCCTCAGACTTCTCCGGTTTTTTAATCGGAGAAGTCTGTTCCCTTTTTTCAATCTATTAACTGATTTAAAACCAGACGAATTAAATACAAATAAAAAAGCCCCGCTCGGGCGGGGCTTCTTTTAACTTCAAGTCGTAGACTATTTTTAGTATCACCTCATACTATTTGATCAACACCATTTTTCGTGTCGCATTGAATTCTCCGCTGGTCATCCGAACCAGGTACATGCCGGAGGCCAGGTTGGAGCCATCAAATTTTACTTTAAAACTACCCGCATTTCTGAATCCGTTCACCAGAGTAGTAATCTTTTGTCCGGTAATACTGTAAACATCAACAACAACCTTTCCGGCTTTTGCCAGAGAGAAATCAATTGTTGTCGTCGGATTGAACGGATTCGGATAATTCTGGGAAAGGGCATAGTTGTGTGGTGTTGCGTCACCATTATTAATTCCGCTGATACCGATATTAAGCGAAGCGGTTGCACGTCCGGATGTCTGATGACCGTCGCCGCCGGTGTTATCCATCAGGGCGATACCGAAAGTATATTTGTTGTTCGGGGCAAACGCCGCATCGTCCGCACTGTGTCCCGTATCCAGGGCACGTTTGATTTCGGTGACCCAGAAACCGTTTTCCCATTTGGCGCCCTGCATCACATCTCCGCGGCTGTCAACGGGATCACGAAGTACTCTTTCCGGAACTGCTGCATTCAGTGCGGCATAATTCGCCCAGTAGGTCTGGAGGTCGGTATTACTGGTGCTGTCGACCATAACCGTTTCACCACCGTCGATTTCACTTTGTCGTAAAACCATCGCATCCATGAAGTCGGTCGGATTGGTTTCGATATATTTCGGTGCTGTTTTGGCGGCATTCCGGTTACGTGCGTAAGTACTTGAGCCCGCATCTCCGTATCGACCGCCGTCGGGAGCATTGCCGGCATCAAACGGTCCGATGTATTTATCATCAATATATCCGACCATCTGTACCGTTCCGGCCGTAACCTGATGGGAAACAGGATCAACCGTCAGTCCGGTACCACTTGCACTAATCGTGGGCAGGGAGCGGGCGGCTTTCATGTGCCACATATCAGCCTTCTGACCCGGAGGCAGATAAGCATCATCTTCAGAGGTTGTGGAATCCTGTCCGGCATTGGTGTTATCCACATTTCTATGGCATTTATTTAAACAGCCACGGTCATTCCAGTCCGCCTCGGGAACAGACATATTCCACATCAGTGCAAGACGATCCTCGCTGTTACCCGATACCGTCGACCATGCGGCTCCGTCAAACTCCCAGGCGCTGCGGGTGAAACTGGCGGTTGAATCAGCCCAGCGAAACAGCATGTAGAGGTCCGTATCCGTGTAGACCGATTTTACATCAACCGAGTTTCCGAAACCCAGCGGGATAGTTACGAAATTAACCCCGCTCCATGCCGCATCGGTGTCATCGCCGTCGATTGTTGGAGCATTTGTAGTGTAAACGGCATCAACATTATTGCCGGATTCATTCGTTTCATCGAAGAACATGTTTTCGTACCAGAAAAGAAGTTCATGGGCCAGGTCTTTATCCGATTGTTCGCTCCAGTCCGTAAAAACATCGCCGGACATATCGACGCCGAAATTATAGCCGTTTTTGTTGTGACAACTAACCGCACAGGCATTGGGCATATCGAATTCAATCGTCTTCTCCGGTGAAACCGGATCAAAGGTATGGGAATGGATATCGTAGGCAATGGCGGATTTGGCCATTTTCGGGTTATGACATTTTGAACAGCGGCTTGCCCCGTTGGTGCCATTCTGATCGGTTGGATCCCAGCTGTGTCGTGTATGATTTGTAACGACTGCGGCAATTTCCGATTCATAGGTGGAATAATTGGCAACCCATTCTTTGGGAATATCAGAAAAATGGCCGTGGGTGGCATGGCAGGACAAACACAGAGAATTATCATCATTATTAGTTGCGATGGTGATCGGGGCTCCAAGACTGTCTTCTTCCGCAATTTCCGTGCGAATGTGGTGCTCGGAGGTATTATGAACATCATGGCAGCTGAAACAGCCGACAGGTTCGAACTGAGAGACGGGTTTGCTGCTTTTATAGAAATCGTAGAATTGCTGGTGGTGTTTTTTTGATTGAATACCGTCACCCCAGTAGCCGCCACCGTCCGAGTAGAAATCGGCCACCAGATCACCCACGGTCCAGCTGAGCATATTGTTATCATCAAACGGGAAACTGAAAGTACCGTTGGGCAGGCTGTGGCCGCGCGAATGGCACATACCACAAAGATTATTTGCCTGATCTATTGTCAGGTCTGTTTCCGGGTTGATGATATTCGCGGCTGTCGGTGTCGTGGCATGATCTCCTCCGGGACCATGGCAGCGTTCACAACCGATATTAATCTGATCGAGGTCCCCATCATTATCAATATCAAAAATATTGGGATCCAGATACATGGATTCAGTCGCCGGATCAACACTGGCGCCATGGGCAATCCATTCACCGGCTGCGCTTTGTGTCAGTTCCAAACCGGTCACATGACAGCCAGAGCATCCTTTTGAAAGATTGCGGCTGTTGGTCGCTGCATCTGCGAGTGTTGAACTCGGTGTGAAAATCGGTTGATTGCTGCCGTCGTACCAGGCATCCGGGTGATAAAGCACATATTCATACGTTTTTTCATTGAACTGGATCGGAGAAATATAAATGGCATCCGATTCGCCCTCGGAAGTGTTAATTCTGACACCAAATCGCTGTTTATATAAACCGCTGCCTCCATAGGTCAGGTATACTTTATGGGTAACCTGCCCGATGGTGATCGTATAACCGTCAGTCGGATTATATCCGAGAACCGGTGCATTGGGTTTGTAGGGATCAAAAACACTGGAAATCGTGTTGAAATCCAATCCATCCTTGAAATCATCGATCCCATTCTGATCGTAATCGGCAATAATTCCGTAAAGATTTTCCATCGAGTGTGCATCATCCAGAACGACCGAATAGCCGTTGGCATGCAGCGAGCTACGCCATCCGGTGGCATCACCCAATATAGAATTGTTATGGCACTGCAAACATTTTTCCGGGCCGACATACGTTTGTGCCTGACCGGTACCGGTAATGAGAAATAGTGAAAAAATTAGTAATAAAACGTATTTCATAAGAAATACCTCCATTTTAAATAAGTGAACCTAAAGACGACTGTTAAACCTGGTTTTAACAATATGCAAAATTGATTCCTGGAGCATGGAATAGTTAACGGGTTTCAGCATATAAAAATGAATGCCGATTTCGCTGATCGTTCTTCCCAGTTCAAGGCTTGAACTGGGGGTAATAAAAACCATATAAATATCCGGCATCATTTTTCTTATGGATTTCATCAATGATACACTTTCCGGTCGTGTAAACTCATCGTCGACTACGAGGATGGAAGGTTTAACCAACATGACGTGGGTAAGTACATCGATGGGGTTCTGACTCTCCCTGTACAAGTCGATGGATGATGTATATTTCTTTGGCAATTCAAATACCGGCTCATACAAATCATTATCTTTTGATAAGACTGTAATTCGCATGCGATATTTGTCGCAAATTACATGCCAATATCAAATATTGTATTTAAATGTAAAAATATGAGAGAATTGTATAAAATTGTATAAATATATATGTTTCTTGCGCAATGATTCTCCTGAAATACGTGAAATTAATGTCCCTAATGAGACAAGTTTGGGACAGTAGTTAAGTGGTTCCGATCCATCACCTGCAGTCCTG
>JAJRVZ010000272.1 GCA_024277055.1 Calditrichota bacterium | reverse complement strand
ATTTGGGTATCGGCATTTTGGGAACATGTGCTTTTTCCGGGATGTAAAATCCGCCACGACGTCCCCAGGAACCGAGCAGGGCGTTCAGGATCGCTCCGGCACGGACACGCTGAGTATCGTCTCCGTACCAGGTTACATGGCGACCGGGATGTACAATCGTCGCCGGTGCATGGCGGGCCATTTCCCGTGCGGTTTCCCGGATAATATCAGGTTTGATGGTGGTAATGGGATAAGCCCATTCAGGTGTATAATTCTTAACATGTTTTTTCAGCTCATTGAAACCGGTTGTGTATTTTTCAACATATTTTTTATCGTAAAGCTCTTCATTAATTATTACGTGTATCCAGGCCAGCAGCAATGCCAGGTCTGTTGAGGGACGAATCGGCAACCAGTATTTTGATTTTCCCGCAGCCGTTGAAAAGCGCGGGTCAACGGTTATTATTGTTGCACCCCTGGCGACGGCATTGGAAAATTCCTGCACCTGGCTGTTATGCATGTTTTCCCCCAGATGCGAACCCAGCAGCACTAAACAATCGGTGTTTTCGATATCCAACCGTTCCGGCGAACCCACGACTTCACCGAAGGTAAGCATGAAGGCCTCTTCTCTCGGACCCCTGCATTGGGCATAAGACGGAGCGGCTATATTATTCGAACCGAAGGCTTTCAAAACGGTTTTAAAATACGATCCCCCCGACCCATGACTGAAAAGGGCGATGCACTCCGGTCCGTGTTCCCCGGCAATTTTCTTCATTTTTTCGGCGATATACTCAAAAGCCTCATCCCAGCCGGCTTTACGAAATTTCTGTTTTCCCCGTTCTTCGGTACGAATCAACGGCGTTTTCAGACGGTCTTCGTCCATATACATACCGATTCCACCCGTACCGCGAGGACAAAGCCGCCCGTTGCACTGCGGATCATCTTCGTTACCGACAACTTTCCATGGTTTCCCGTCAACTTTATAGGTCCAACCGGCACATTTCCAGAAGCAGATCTCGCAATAGGTCGGAGTCTTTTCAATTCTTGAGTTCTCATTGATCTGCAAAGCCGGCGGATGTGAAATGTCACCGTAGGCCTTGCTTAACAATCCTCCGGCGGCTGCGGCACCAATGCCCGCACCGGATATTTTGATAAATTCTCTGCGTTTAAGTTTTTTAGCCATCGTACTCTCGCCTCCAGTTGGCTTTTAAATACTCTTTGAAATTGTCACAGTTTGAAATGCTTCGATAGACATGACAGTCACGGCATTCAAGATTCATACATTTTTCGGCTTTATGGGGAACCATCCAGCAGGGTTCTGCAGAATTCGTAAATGCAGAACAGTTGATACGGTCCTGCTCCGAACAGGGAAGCAAATCCCAGCAGGGAATAATTGCCAGCATCATTTTGATACCGGCTATATTCAAACCCTTTTCTTCAATCATTTTTCTGATACAACCCAGACGATCAACATCATCCTGCGAGTATAATCTGCGATTGGTTTTTGTCTTGAAAGGCAGGATCAGTCCTTCTGCTTCGTACATACGCAGGGTGTGTACAGAGACATTGAAAATCTGTGCGACGACGCCGATGGAATACAGCGGTTTGTCTTTCTGAATATCTGCCTGCATGATCATACATATCCTGCGATCTTTAAAACCTATATTTGAAAATCGAGGTTCTCAATTATCATGCCAGAAAAAGAATTCGCTGCAAACGGCTTAAAACCGGGGAAAGCCGGTACTTGCTGTTTCGTGAATTATATCATTTGTTAGAATAAAACGGCCATAATTCTCAATGAGAGGAATGTGTTATTTAATTGATAGAAATCGATAATTTTTCAGTGGTGCGTATTCATATTGAAGCAGGTGTAACGCATCAGCAGATTCTGGATTGTTAACAAATTGCTTATCCTGCATCGGCTGATGTAGATTAAATTGCTTTTTCATTGGACGGGCCGTCCGGGGCGTTGTTTTCTTGCTTTAAAAATCATACTGGGTTAAATTCAATAGTGTATTTCCTACTATTTTTGAGAAAAATGGTTCAAGCAGGCGTAAGCTTGTAATTTTTAGTTTCAGTTTATATAAGGAGAACAAATATGCTAAACAAAATCGGATTAATCGGCGGAGGAAATATCGGCGGCGTTCTGATGCAGGAAATTGTCAGTCGCCGGTTGGCGCGTACCGTTGCAATGGTGGATATTAAGGGACCGGACCTTGCAAAAGGCAAGGCTTTGGATGTTGCGGAGGGTTCGGCGACTCTCGGCTCCGACGTACAGGTAATCGGCGGCAAAGAATACGATGTTATTGAGGGGGCCGATCTGGTGATCAACACTGCAGGAGTGCCGCGTACCACACGGCCTGACGGAACGATTCCTACCCGGGAGGAATTACTGGCAACCAACCTGAAAATTACCGATGCGGTGTCTGAAGGAATTCAAAAAAACTGTTCGGATGCCATCGTAATATCTGTTGCCAATCCGCTGGATGCCATCGTGTATCGTCTCTATTCAAATCTGAAGCCGGTAAAAAACAGACTCATGGGTATGGCCGGTGCACTGGATTCCGCCCGTTATCGTCATTTTGTAGCTGAGGCCGCCAATATTTCCGTCGAAAATGTGAACGCCATGGTGCTCGGCGGACACGGTGACACAATGATCCCGATCCGCAGTGCCTGTCGTATTGCCGGAATGCCCGTGACAAAATTTGTTGACGAAGACAAACTTGCGGCCATTGAAAACCGTACCCGTAAAGCCGGAGGCGAAGTTGTAAAACTGATGGGCGTCGGTTCGGCATTCGCATCGCCTGCGTGGGGCGCACT
>JAJRVZ010000271.1 GCA_024277055.1 Calditrichota bacterium | reverse complement strand
TTCGTAGCCGAACAATTCACTTTCCAGCAACAGCTCCGGCAGGGAAGCACAGTTTATTTCAACGAACGGTGCACTTGCCTGCGGTGAATGATTGTGAATGTACCGGGCCAGCATTTCCTTTCCGGTGCCGGTTTCCCCTTCAATCAGCACCGAGGTTGCCGGAACATTGCCTATTTTCAAAGCCAGCTCCTGCAATTCCTTCAACTGCGGCAGATCGCTTACAAAAAATGAAGAACCGGTCTCCTCCTGCGCTTTCCGGCGATAATAATTCAGCTGAATCCGCTGTTGAAAACGGTTCAGCAGTTTCCCGATCATGAGCAGAACTTCTTTCATGTCAAACGGTTTGACGATAAAATCGTCAACCCCCATTTTCAGGGCATCGATTGCCGCCTGCACCGAACCATGTGCCGTAATCACTATGGTGGGAATATCGAATCCCTCGTTTTTCATTCTTGTAAAAAAATCGAGACCGTTGCCGTCGGGCAGTTTAAGATCCAGAAGCATCAGGTCGGGAAAACCGGACTGAACCGCTTTCACAGCCTCGGCAACCGAGCCCGCGGTTACCGCTTTATAACCGTGGCTTTCCAGGGTTTTTGCCACAAAAAAGGCCAGATTTTGTTCATCGTCCACAATTAAAATATATTTGCTCATAGTACCTCTATCGGTATAAACACCTCTACACAGGTTCCTTTTCCCGGCTGACTCTTAATGCGAATTTCACCGCCGTGCCGCTGCACTATTTTCTGCGAAATTGCCAGTCCTAACCCGCTACCCTGCGTGCGTGTGCTGAAATAGGGGGTAAACACTTTTTCCAGGTTTTCCTTTGTGATACCCGTCCCGGTATCTTTGACCCGAATGATGACTTGATTTTTATTTTTCTGAACATGCAAATCGATTCGACCTGAATTCCGGATGGCCTGTAAACTGTTGTTGATCAGATTCCACAACACCTGTTCCAGTTTCTGCTCGTCTGCCCGAACTGTCAGGACATCGCTTTCCGAATGAAATTGCAGTTCAATTTTCGATTGATCTATGGAAGGTCTGATTACTTCGATCACCTGTTGAACAAGCCGGTTCAGATCAACCTTTTTAAGATTCAATTCTTCTTCCCGCGCAAAGGTGAGCAACCCCTTTACGATACGATCAACCCGCGTGATCTCCGCTGTCAGCCGCCGGAAATATTCACCCATCTCCTCATCCGGCTGCAGATTTGATTCCAGCAACTGGATTCCCGCCAAAAGGCTGGCCAGCGGATTTTTTATCTCATGGGCGATACGGGCGGACATCTCGCCCATCAATGCCAGATTCTGCTTACGATTTAATTCGCGTTCCACTTCTTTTAACTTCGACACATCCGTTAACACCAACTGATAGGCCGTTCGTTTGTTCAGCATTATTTTGCACACGGATAATTCGAGATCCAACAAGTGATTATGCCGGTCCCGCCCTTTAATACTGAAAGATACAATTTGCTCTTTCGATTGAATAAAACCGTTTATTTTTTCCCTGAAAGATTCCCGGTCTTTTTCATCGATAAAGAGGTATCGGTCGCTATTTTCGGCGTTTAATTCCGCCATTGTTGTCTTGAACAGATTCAGGAAACGATTATTGGCGAACAGAAATTTTTCTTCCTGATACAGAGCGATGGCATTGGGTGACTGTTCTACCAGCAGCCGGTATTTTTCTTCAGCCATGCGAATGGTTTCCAGCAATTTGGCTTCCGCCTTCAGCCGCACATGCTCTTCTTCAATTTCATGGCGCCGCAAATTGTTTTTGTACATGGTCCGGCTGCCGAACAGGACCACGGCAATCATCAGAGAAGTAATCAGTACAAAATTCCAGAACTGAATTCTGGAAGCCCTGGTCACCTGATCATAGGGTGTGTCGATACTCAGAACCCATTGAATGCCGGGAATATTGATTTTCGTATAGGCGATAATTCGTTCGGATTCATACCTGTTTTTTTGAAGCCCCCAACCGTTGGATTCCTGTAACATGGCCTTTTCCAGTTCAAACCCCTCATGGCACCTGAAACAGGAACGATCCGCCGTATATATATTGTTATTCACCATTTCCGGGTGTGCCTGGTGAAAAAGCAATGTTCCCTGTTTATCGAAAATAGCGATGTGCGAGTCGGCCTGTTCCAGAACAGGTTCCAGATTGCGATGTACCGTGGCGATTAGGTCTATCGTTCCAAACAGGAATAAATCGTTGCCGGTATCGGATTCGGGCAGTCGCAACAGCAATCCGACTTTTTTATCGCTGATGCTTTTGCCAAACCAGAAAATACGGAATCGATCCTGTTTCTGCAGCAAATCCGAGACCACGGGTTTCAGTTCATCATCAATATCGATGACCGGTTCGCTGTTGAAAAGTTTTTCACCGGAAATTGAATTGAAGCAGACACAGCCGGTATCCAGAAATGCAATAAACTGAAAGCCCTTTATAAAATCACGGACTGTTTGGCCGTATCTGCCGTTCGCATCGCTTGTGCCTTCTCTGTCCGCCAGTACCTGCAACGCTGCTATCTGCACATTGATATATTCCCGAACGCTGGCGGCAGCCTGCTGGGCCAGTACAATTTGTTTTTCGGCGAAACTGTGCACCAGTTGGGAGCGGGTTTCAAAATACTGATAATGCGCCGACGCTATAAGCGCTGCAATCAGAACCACGGTTAATAAAACTAACGTTCTGTTTCTTTTTACCATTTTAATGCTGCCGCGTTATTAAATGGCATAATAAAAGGAAAATTATCACATAAAAAGGTCAGTATCAAAAAAATGTTCCGTCTGAATCCCCTGCAATATTGCATCCGGCACAACCCGATATAAAAACGGATATCCGTGAAATTCATCTTCTCGTTTCATCTTGATTTGATTTTACGGTTTAAGTAACTTGATTCACAATTTATATTCATCGCGGAGATTTAATCATGTTTAAAATTCTCATTGCCGATTCACTGCCGAAAGAAATCCTGGACAAATACAATCAAACCGATGGTATCAGTGTCGACAATCGATCCGGAATTTCCAAAGAGGAACTGATCGAGCTTATCCCAGATTATGACGGTTTGGTCGTACGCAGTCGCACGAAAGTTACCCCGGAAATCATCCGGGCTGCAAAGAAGCTGAAGGTAATCGGCCGCGCCGGCGCCGGAGTGGATAATATCGATTCCAAAGAAGCTACAAAATTCGGAATCATTGTGATGAACACCCCCGGCGGAAATACTATTGCCGCAACCGAACATACCATCGCCATGCTGCTGGCCGCCATGCGCAATATTCCACGGGCAAACATGTCACTGCTTGAAGAACAGTGGGACCGGAAAACCTATTTGGGCCATGAACTGTATCAAAAAACGATTGGTGTGATCGGCCTGGGCAAAATCGGCCGTGAAGTGGCAAAACGGCTCAGCGCATTCGAGACCCATCTGCTGGGTTATGACCCGATTATTTCACAGGATGTTGCCGACCGTATCGGCGTGAAACTGGTTGAACTGGATGAACTGATCGAAAAATCAGATATTATTACCATTCATGCGCCGAAGATTCCCGCGACCATCGACCTGATCAACAAAGATCGTTTGCAGAATTGCAAGGATAACGTCGTCATCGTCAACTGTGCTCGCGGCGGTATCGTAAATGAACAGGACCTGCTGGATGCGCTGGAAAGCGGAAAGGTGGCACGGGCGGCACTGGATGTTTATTCCTCCGAACCGCCGACCGATTTCCGACTGGCCAAACATCCGAAAGTTGTGGCAACTCCTCACCTCGGCGCTTCAACCGAAGAAGCACAGACAAAAGTCGCCGCCCAAATCCTTGACCAGATGATTGAATATTTCACAAAAAATGTGGCCCGCAACGCCGTTAACTTTGTTTCGGTCGATGCGGAAATTCAGCCGATCATTGCGCCTTATTTTCAACTGGCGGAAAAACTGGGACATGTTTTCCACCAGATCAAAGACGGGCGTCTGCAGGAAGTAGCCATTCGTTTTTACGGCGAAATAATAAAACTGCCGATCGAACCCGTTTCAGCGCACCTGATGGTTGGCGCGCTGAAGGGCACGGAAACCGAACTGATTAACCCGGTAAATGCGCTGGCAATCAGCCGCGACCGCGGCATAAGCATTGAAATAGCGAAAAAGGATCTTGCGCTGACCAGCCACACCAACCTGATCGCCTGCGATTTCAAGACCGACAAAGGTACTTATCATCTTGCCGGTACCCTGTTTGCAAAAAATCAATTCCACTTAACCGAATGCGGCGATTTCGTCTGCGACGCCAATCTGGCCGGAACCATGCTTTTCGTTGAAAATGATGACGTACCCGGCGTGGTTGGTAACCTCGGCCTGGTGCTTGCGGATTATAAAGTCAATATCGGCCACATGTCATCCGGACGGCTGAAAGAGCAAAACCTGGCGCTGAATATTTTCAACCTGGACAGTCCGATCGGTGATGGAGTGATCAAAGAACTTGAAAAAGTGGCCGGTGTGAAACAGGTGTACGTGGCTGATTTGTAGGCACATTTAACTTAAACAAATCAATCTTGACTTCCGGAATTTCCGGTATTTCTGAAAAGCGGCTCGTTTTTTCCGGCCGCTTTTTTCACCTTTCGGGATTACAACATGCGTAAATTTTCTTTTCTGTTTGTACTTCTGCCGTTCTTTTGCATATCCTATGCCGGGAAAATCAAAACCCTTGTCATTCCATCCACAGCCATGCACAAATCTCCATCTGCAATTATTGTGCTGCCCGAGGCCTATTTTGAAAATGATACCACTAAATTCCCGGTAGTATACCTGTTGCACGGCTGGAGCGGCGGTTACAAAGACTGGTCCGCACATACCGATCTCGGACAGCTGGCCGACCGCTACCTTTTCATTATCGTTTGTCCCGACGGCGGCTATGCCGGCTGGTACCTGGACAGTCCGCTGGATTCCACTTCCCGGTACGAAACCTACATCACTTCGGAAGTACTTAATTATATCGACAAAAAATACAGAACATTCGATAATCGTAACGGCAGGGCGTTGTGCGGTCTGAGCATGGGCGGACACGGGGCTGTGAGTCTGCTGGCCAGGTACCCGGATTTGTTCGGAATGGCCGGCAGCATGAGCGGTGTAATGGAACTCGATTCTTACACGTCAAAATACGGACTGGAGGAACTTCTGGGCCCAATTGACAAGTTTCCTGACCGCTGGAAGAAACAGTCCTGTACTTTTCTGGCGCATCGGTTGCAGGACGTAAACATCCGCTTGCTGATTGATTGCGGAACCGACGACCGTTTCATTGAATCCAACCGGAAGCTGCATGATATTCTGCTGAATTTAAAAATCGATCATACCTATATTGAACGTCCCGGGGGACATAGCTGGAAATACTGGATCGACGCGCTGGAAGACCACCTGCGCTTCTTTCAGAAAAACCGGCGGAAACCGGGTGAATTGGATCAGGAGAAAAGGCAATAATAAACAGCGGCTGATACGGTATCAACTATTTCCGGGAGACTGAATTTTAAATCGGCGTCCGCTGTCCATAAAACAAACTATGCAGAGACTGTATCCGATTCACAGCCAGACTTCATATAATCTTGTAAAAAACTATAAATCAGCAATCCACCTTGTCGATTGTGTTTTGCAATCCTCCATTTCCTGTTCAATCCGTATTACAAATTTGTTGGATTCGAACGTTCCGCGCACGGCGGTGAAATCAGCATCTCTGGTCTCCTCATCACCGTCGGCGCCGAAACCGATGCGGCTTTTGCCGTCAAATTCCTTTCGCGCATCCTCCAGCACCCGTTGATGGAATTCCAGTTTAGCGTCCCGCCATTTTTCAATTAGTTTTTTCAGTTCAGCGGCGTTCATCTGCGCGGGTTTTTTACCCGTACGTTTTTCAAGCAGGGCTGCGCACCAGTTCCAGCAGTTGTTTTCATATTCTGCGTACAATTCCTGCAGGTGTTTCTGCAAGCTATCAACCGAGTCCAGCTTATTTTTTGCAGCACTTTGCATAAGTTCTTCGATATCGTTCAGCCGTACCGGCAACCCGCTCACATCCACCCAGCGTTCTTCAGCACTTGCTTCTCCGGCCGCCCATTTTTCCTGCGGATTCCTGGTTCCGGCCTTCGCTCTCCGCAGAAGCTGTTCACCGATAAAAATATCAACCGCCATTTCGTACAGGTGCAACGCTTCTTTCAGTTTACCGCGTTTGATCGTCAACCCGTTACTTTCAACAAACTTTGCGTCGGACGGCGCCTCATTATCCAGCCTTTGCAGTTCGGCAATGCCTCGTAAAATTTTGCCAATCGTAAACGGCGAGAAGAGGTCGAAGTGGATCAGGTCAATTTTATCATTATCTTTTCTGCGGTCGCGCTGCGGCCATTTGGCGCTGTCACGTACGGTACCCACCGTACACAGATTCATGGCCGGCGTCAGCAGACTTTTTCCGCCCGATTCCAGAATATATGAAAAAGGGAAATCGCCGCTGTCGAAATTGGCGTAATGCTTGCCGATCACGGCGCTGAAGGCACCAACCCGCGCCGGCCACAGCAGGTAGGAAAAGGAACCGGTTTTTGCACCGCGTTCCAGAATACCCTGGTGAACCGGGCCCAGTTTGTACATGTGATTGCTCTGGTTGGATCCGCTGCCGGCGTTGTAAAAGGAAAACATGGCCGCTATCAGCAAAGTGGATTTGTGGTGCGAAACCGAATAGGGTCCGCAAAACACGGAACAGAACTCGCCGTGAAAAATTTCGCTGTTGGCAAAAAAGGCCGAGTTTTTCGCCGAAGCCTGTTCACCAACCTGTACCCCCTGCCCGACAAAGGCCTGTTCCAGCAACGCGCCGCTGTCCACCTGTGCACCTGACTGCAGGATAAAATGTCTGGCAATTACGTTACGCCCGACAAATACCGG
>JAJRVZ010000270.1 GCA_024277055.1 Calditrichota bacterium | reverse complement strand
TTCAGTTTCGAAGTGCAGGGGGTAAAATCCGTGCAGGCGGTAAGCCGTGTAAAACTGGAGGCTGTCGGCGATAACCGGTACGTGCTGAAAGGTGGCCGCAAAATAATCAGGCTGAAAGCCAGACTGGCCTGAATTTCGATCTTTCTGAAGATCAACCATAACTGAAAAATGAGAATCTGTCACATAACCCTGAACAACATTGATATCGAACGGCGTATTTTAAACCAGGTAACCGGCGCCGCTGCCGCCGGTCACCGCATCTGGGTGTTGGCGCCGGGAACGCACCAACAAAAGCACCGCGAACGGCGCGACGGCTATCTGCTGTGGCGATTAAACGGTGAATATGAAAAGGGTGGTATACTTAATTTCATCCGTTTTAATATAAAATCTTTTTTCTTTCTGTTGTTCAAGCCGCTCGATGTTATTCATTGTCACGATTTGTGGCCGCTGCCGGCGGCCGCCTTTGCCAGTCTGTTAAAAAACTGCACCCTGATTTATGACGCCCATGAATACTATGCCGGGTTGCATATTTTCGGGAAACGTCCGGCGCGCAAATCGGTGTGGATGCTGGCCGAGTGGATATGTGTGCCGCTGGCGGATCATGTATTCACCGTATCGGAACCGTTGGCGGCTTTGTACCGCAAACGATACCCGCAGATCGGTCCGGTAGAGGTGCTGCGCAACCTGCCGCGGAAACAGACCGGTACGGTTGCGGAAAAATCTTTTGCAAAATCCGCAGGTCAGAAAATTGCTGTTTTCCAGGGCCATTTTAAACCGGGACGCGGACTGGAAAAACTGCTGACCGCCGTAAAACTGGTTCCGGAGGTCAAACTGGTGCTTGTCGGCGGCGGCGAACTTGAAGCGAAACTGAGAACAATGGCTGACGATTTGAATCTGAGCGATCGTGTGCTGTTTTACGGCTGGGTGAAGCCGGAGCGTTTGATCCCCCTGGCCGCACAGGCGGATGTGGGGCTGGTTCTGTTCGAGGGGGACAGTATCAATTACCGGTTTGCATTGCCCAATAAATTTTTTGAATACATTATGGCCGGGATTCCGGTGCTGGCGAGTAATATCGAGACACTGGCCGGATACGTGCGGGACTACGACATCGGTCTGGCAATCGATACCGGATCGGCTGAAAATATCGCCGATGGGTTGCGACGGATTTTCGCCGATGAAAAACGCTACGAAAGGTGGAAAAAAAATACGGTTGCGGCATCGGACAAGCTGAACTGGGAACAGGAAGCACACATACTGCTGGCGGTTTATGAAAAATTTTCAAAATAAATGGATCTGGATTACCCTGGTAACTGCTTTTCTGTTGCGCCTGCCCGGTGTGTTCGACGGGCTGCCGGCGGTCTTCAATTCCACCGAATACTTCCTGGCCAAAACCGCGTTGTCCATGGCTGCGCGCATGTCGCCCGATCCCCAGGTGTATATTTACCCTGCCTTTTATTATTATTTCCTGGTAATGGTGTACGGCATTTATTATCTGCTCGGATCGCTTGCCGGCGCTTTTGCCGATGCTTATGATTTCGCCGTACAGTTCCTGGTGTCGCCTTCTCCGTTCTATTTTATCGCTCGTATACTGAATACTCTGGTTTCGGTGGCAACGGTTTATTTGCTGTATCGAAAACTGCGCAAGCCGCTCGGTGAAAACAGTACGCTGATCGCAGCGGCCGGCGCCGGGTTGTGCACGATGTTCATTCAATACAGCGGGTTCGCAACGGCCGATACCTGGCTGGTTTTTTTCAGTACACTGGCGGCGCTTTTTATTTTTTCCGCAATTCATTCGCATAAAATAACGGATGTGTTTTGGGCGGCCGGTTTCGCCGGGCTGGCAATCGGTGTGAAATATAACGCCGGTTTCTGGGGGGGAGCGGTCCTCGTAGCCGCCTGGCAGCTCAGTAATCCCGAAAAAAGGATAAATAACGCTTTACTCGCCCTGGCTGCGGTTCTGGCCGGATTTATTGTCAGTAATCCCTTGTGGCTGGTTATGCCGGCAAAGTTTATTGACGGGTATCTTCTGATTGCCGACCAGATGCGCAGCGCGGCCAGCGATGAACGGGGGATCAATTATCTGTGGGAAATATTTACCCTGCTGAAGACCGAGTGGCTTCTCGGAGGAGCTTTTCTTGCCGCCTCCGGTTATATGCTGTACAGAAAACCGAAAAAATACCTGCCCCTTCATGTTGTGTTGTGGTTTACTTTCCTGTATGTCGGCAGCTGGCAGAAAAAAGGGCTGGACTACCTGCTGCCGGTTTTTCCGGTTCTGATTATTTTTCTCGCTGCAGGTTACGGGATGATGAAAAGCCGGGCAAAAACGATGCTGTTATACGGCACGCTTATTTTGGCTTTATTGAATGGTGTCTGGCACGGGGCACGCTCAATCAATACCGATACGCGCGAACAAGCCACGGAATGGATCATACAAAACGGCAATCCCCGGGAGCCCATTTGCTACGACAACTACCATTACGATCTGGGGATTTTCGATATCGACCGTTTTACAAACTATGGCGAGGGTGCGGCGGTTTTACCGCCGGAAGTAAAACGGCGCCTGTCGGCCTTCAGCGACGATCCCCGGAATTTCAGCATGGTTTCAATTCTATATGAAACAGAAGTAAAGACGGTGAACGGTGAAAACCGTTACAGCAGACAGGCTGCAAGGTACAGGCGCAAAACCCTGAGGCAGCTGCAGGAGGAGGGGGTTGTCTGGCTGATTACCAACGGGCGGTATTACAGCGCCTTTGAAGACCTTCAACTTGAGGAATATCCCCCGGAGGTGCAGACACATATAAGAGATGTACAGCTGTTTCGCAGCGCATTACATGCCTCCTTCCAGCCGAAGATTGTATTTGAACCGGATTGGCTGATACCCGGTCCGCGAATAGCCGTTTACCGGATCGGGCGGTAGCTGATGAGAGACCTGCTCCGAACCCGCATCGCCGGTGACACCGGAAAGTTATACGCTGCCACGATTTTTAACATCATACTTGGCTGGCTGGTGGCCAAATTGAACACGACCTGGTTAAGCGTGGACGATTACGGCAAGTACGCTTTTTTCATCACCGCCACTTATCTCAGCGCCGCCTTTTTTAATTTCGGAATTGGTGAAAGCTGTTCGCGCTTGCTGGCGGTTTTAAAAACCCGGGATGAACAACGGCAGCTGTCGGCTGCGACGTTTGTATGGTTTTTGTTCGGCTGGCTGCTGTTCGGGCTGGTACTGTATGCAATCGCCCCGCTTTTCGATCGCTGGTTCGAAGTGCGGATCGGGAGTGAGATTCGCCGTTTTGCCCCGTTCCTGGGTTTGATCCTGTTCCAGTATCTGTTCCAGTTATTGTACCGCGGCAGCGGACGGATAGGAAGTTTGTCCCTGTCTGTTTTTTTTCCGCGCCTGGTTTACATTGCCGGGTTGGCGATACTTGTCGCCGGCGGCGGTTTTAATCTGCAACAGAGTTTGTCGGTTTATTTCGTGGCACTGGCCGTATCCGCTTTGCTGCTGGCTGTACTTGCAAAACCGGTTTTCAGACGATTTGGTGATTGGAGCAGACGGCTGCGCGACGAGCGGCGTTCCTACGGTAAATTTTTGTACACCGGCAACGTGTTTCATGAAATATTTTTTCATTCCGATAAATTTGTTATTTCCTGGTTTCTGGATGATCGGGCAATGGCCTTTTTCGGCCTGGCCTATATGCTGACCTTCCCGCTGTCCCATTTCTCCAATGCACTGGCAACCACGCTGTTCAATCGATTCGCTTCCGCCGAGCGAATAGACCGTCGCGTACTGCAGATCAATTTTGCTGTGGTGTTGATTTCAGTAACGGGTTTTATTTTATTGCGCGAGCCGATCATCAGGTACCTGTTTTCGGAGAAATATCTGCCGTCGGTCGGCGTGATGCTGCCCCTGGCGATGGCCTTCGGATTTGCAGGGTTGAGCAAACCCTTTACGCTGTTTTTTATGGCGCGTAAACAGGGGCGGCTGGTACGCAATATCACGGTGGTCGTACCGGTGATCAGTGTTCTGATGAATATCATGCTGGTTCCACACTATGGGATTACCGGTGCTGCGTGGACGGCGTTTTTCGCTTATCTGCTGGACCTGGCATTGTATGTTTTCTGGTATTACCGGAAACGACGGTTAAGAAATTCAATTTGATTTTTACGGTTCGATTGATAAAAAAAACCGGTTCCATCGCCTGCAGCGACGAAACCGGTATTTTAATGAGTAACAAGATCGGCATTCATTCGTCTAGTTGTCGTAGTACAACTGGAATTCGTAGGGATGGGGACGCAGCGCCAGTTCGTGCAATTCGTTTTCCCGCTTGTATTTAATATAAGTATGAATAAGATCATCCGTAAACACGCCGCCGCGAATCAGGAATTCGTGGTCACTCTCCAAAGCATTTAAAGCTTCGTTCAGGGTTCCCGGCACTTTCGGGGTTTTTTCCAATTCTTCCGGCGTCATTTCATAAATATCCCTGTCCAGCGGTTCACCCGGATCGATTTTGTTCCGGATGCCGTCGAGTACCGCCATCAGGATCGCCGACCATGCCAGATAGCCGTTGCAGCTGGGATCAGGGCAGCGGAATTCAAAACGCTTCGTTTTCGGATTACTGTGGTACATCGGAATCCGCACCGAGGCCGAGCGGTTACGCATCGAATAGGCCAGGTTTACCGGTGCCTCGAAACCGGGTACCAGCCGCCGGTAGGAATTAATAGTCGGTGCCGCAAAAGCCAGAACAGCCGGTGCGTGTTTTAACAATCCGCCGATACCATGCATGGCCGTTTCGCTGAGACCGGCATACCCGTCCCCGGCAAACAACGGTTTGCCGTTTTTCCACAGAGACAGGTGCGTGTGCATACCGCTGCCGTTGTCTTCGAAAATCGGTTTCGGCATAAAGGTCACTGTTTTTCCGTGGTTACGCGCCACATTTTTGATGATGTATTTGTACCACATGAAATGGTCGGAAATATCCACCAGTTTTTCAAATCTAATGTCAATCTCACTCTGACCGGCTGTGCCCACTTCATGGTGATGGGCTTCCACGACGATGCCCACTTTTCGCAACTCGTTGGACATTTCCGAGCGCAGATCCTGGTACGTATCCGTTGGTGAAACCGGGAAGTATCCGCCCTTGTAGCTGGGTTTGTATCCCAGATTCGGTTCTTCGATACGATTGGTGTTCCAGGCTCCTTCCACGGAATCGATCTGGTAAAACCCCATGTGCTGATTCTGTTCGTACCTAACTTCATCAAAAATAAAAAATTCAGGTTCCGGACCAATGTAGCAGGCGTCGGCAATACCGCTGTCCTGCAAATACTGTGCGGCTTTGCGGGCCACATGGCGCGGGTCGCGGGAATAGTCCTTTTTGGTGATCGGGTCGACAATGTTGGCAATCACGCTGACGGTAGGTTCGTTAAAAAACGGATCCATTTTTACCGTTGCCGGATCGGGTACGGCCAGCATGTCGGACATGTGAATACCCTGCCAGCCGCGAATGGATGAACCGTCGAAACCGACGCCGTCTACAAATGTCTGTTCATCCCAGGTGTCCACCGGAAAGGTACAGTGCTGCCAGGTACCGAGCAGGTCCGTAAATTTAAGATCGACCATCTGCGCATTGTGCTTCTTTGCGAACTCGAAAAAATCTTTGGCTGTCATAACATCTCCCTGTATTTATTAATAGAATAGTTTAAATAACTTAAAAAGTTAAGGTAAAAACTAAAACGAGCCGAAATATATTAAATGAATATGGTATTTGTCAAAAAATTATTAAATTATTTTAAAAAATTATGCGCCCGATCACATTCCAAATGCGGAAAAACAGGTTTATGGGAGAAAAACTGAATTTCAGCCGGCTTGCATTTGCAGATTACAGCGGCAGTGCGTCTGAATACGGTCAACGAAAACATATCGCTCTGGCTGCAGGTAGAGTAGCGGCCGGCAGATACCGGGTCCGCCAGGGGTTCACACGCGAAACCCTGCGAATGGAAGCAGGCTGTCAATTGCAGCTGGCGGAAAAGCAGGGTGGCAGACTCCTGTTCGGTATTGATCACAATTTTTCCTTCCCCGCAGGATTTCTTCAGGCGCTTTACGGCTCTGGATATAAAAGCTGGAGGAAATACCTGGCGGTCATGATGCGGGGAAATAAATACCTGCCGTCCCTTAAAGAGAAACCAAAAGACTGGGCGGCTGCAGTGAACAATTATTTTATAGAGGTTTATGGTTTGAAATGCGGCCCGTTCTGGGGAGCGGGATTCGGGGTGTTGAAAAAACCGGATTTTCCGTTCGGTGACGGTCTGTTTCAGGAATACCGTCTGATCGAGCGGCAGGTAACACGTATGCAACCAGTTTTCAAACTGGGCGGTGCCGGGGCGGTCGGTTTGCAGACATTGTATGGTTTGTATCATTTATGGCGGTTATTGAGAGACTACCCTGATATTTTCTGCTGGCCGCTGGACGGTTTGAAAATTCCATCCGACAAACATGTGCTGGTAGAAATCTACCCCGGATTTTATAACGTTTCAGTCAAGAGCGACAGAAATGATGCCCTGTATTCATGGTTGTGGTTTCGGGACAAAATCCGGAAAGGTGAAATGGAGACCGTTTTCAATCCGGTATTTCATCCGGAGCAAAAGGAGCGAATCCGGCAGGAAGGATGGGTACCCGGAATTAACGGCCTTCCGACCAGAAAATTGAAACGGGAAACCGGAACAAGGAAAAGTAAACGGATGTAACGGTTTTTTCCGCTTTCCGACGAATTACATAAAAGGCCGGCGGCAGGTTACTCATTATTATCAGGTAACCGTAATTTGTCTTTATCATGCCTGACGATTTCACCTTCAATCATATAAATTACATCTTCGGCAATATTCGTCGCCTGATCCCCGATGCGTTCCAGGTACCGTGAAATGGAAAGCAGCTGAATAATTGCCGCTGTTCGGTCCGGATATTTTTTTACCAGTTTTTCAACCAGCACATAGGTATCGGCATGCAGGTTGTCAATCAGATCGTCAAGTGCGCAAACTTCGCGGGCAAGTTTTGCATCCATATTTACCAGCGCATCAAGGCATTTGTGCAGCATTTCAAGTGCAACATTCACCATGGTCTGAAAACTGATTCCCTGCGGAAGCCCTCCGAGACTCGCCATGGCTTTAGCACGTTCGGCGATATTCACGGCCATGTCACCCACCCGCTCCAGGTCGTTATTAATTTTCAGAGTGGCCACGACATAACGCAGGTCACGCGCGACGGGCTGGTGCAGGGCAAGAATTTTCAGGCATTCTTCTTCTACTTCCACTTCTTTCTGATCGATCAGATCGTCATTCCTGACAATGGCTTCGGCCTGTTTCACATCCAGTTTTTGCAACGCCTCAATGGCCCGACTGAGGGTATCTTCCACGAGAGCGCCCAGTGATAAAATCATTTGTTTTAGTTTGTCGATTTCACGGGTAAAATGTAAAGTCATCGAAATCCTCTGTATTTAATTCTTTATTTACTTTCAGCGCCGAATGCGGTTTGTTACTTTACCGAATTCAGGCAAACCGGCCGCATGATAAAAGTATCACCCGAAACGTCCGGTAATGTAATCTTCCGTTTGCTGTTCAGAAGGTCGGGTAAAAATCTGCCTGGTGCGGTCAAACTCGATCAGGTTACCTTCGTACATAAAAGCCGTATAATCGGACACCCGTGAGGCCTGCTGCATATTATGGGTTACAATGACGATAGTATATTCATGGCGCAGTTCTGCAATCAGATCCTCGATACGCGCCGTGGAGCGCGGGTCGAGTGCGGATGCCGGTTCGTCCATCAGCAGTATTTCGGGATCAACGGCCAGGGCCCTGGCGATGCAAAGACGCTGCTGCTGTCCGCCGGAAAGATCCAGGGCATTGGTATTCAAACGGTCCTTTACTTCATCCCACAAGGCGGATTTTCTCAGGGTCGATTCTACGATCGCCTCCAGTTGTGCACGATCCTTCAGTCCGTGTATTCGCGGTCCGTATGCTACATTCTCGAAAATGGTTTTGGGAAACGGATTTGATTTCTGAAACACCATTCCCACTTTTTTGCGAAGCACCTCCAGACGCATCTCTTCATGGTAGATGTCTTCACCTTCCACATATACCTTGCCTTCAATGAAGGTGCCGGGGATCAGGTCGTTCATCCGGTTGAAACAGCGCAATAAAGTAGATTTTCCACATCCTGAAGGTCCGATAAATGCTGTTACCCTTTTTTTGGGAATACGCAGATTTACCAGGAACAGTGCCTGTGCCTCGGGTCCGTAGTAAAAATTTAAATCTTTTGTTTCGACCGAGATTTGTTCATCTTTCAATTCATCCACCGGGGATACATTTTCGATTTCAGACGTTTCGTTTGTATGTTTATTAAAAAGTAAGGTTTCCATTTTTATTTCCGGATTTATTTTTAAAAAGTAGAAGTTTTGAATTTTCTGCGCAACCTGTTGCGCAGGTAAATTGCAATCAGGTTCAATACCATTACAATCATGATCAGAAGCAGGGCGGTCATGTACACCATCGGTTTTGCGGCTTCCACGTTCGGAGATTGAAATCCGACATCGTAAATATGAAATCCGAGGTGCATGAATTTCCGGTCAAGATGCAGAAAGGGAAAATTTAAATCCAGCGGCAGTGACGGAGCCAGTTTCACGACGCCTGTAATCATCAACGGCGCCACTTCACCGGCGCCCCGGCTGACTGCCAGGATAAGTCCCGTTAAAATTCCGGGCATGGCATTGGGCAACACGATATCGCGGATGGTTTGCCATTTCGTGGCGCCCAGCGCCAGTGCACCCTGACGATTGGCTTGCGGCACGGCAAGAATTCCCTCTTCCGTTGCCACTACAACCACCGGAACGGTTAACAATGCGAGCGTAAGTGATGCCCAGAAAATGCCTCCCGTTCCGAAAGTTGGTTCCGGTAATTTACTGCTGAAGAATATTTGGTCGATACTGCCGCCGACCATGTAAATAAAAAAGCCCAGCCCGAAAATACCGAAAACGATGGATGGAACGCCGGCCAGGTTGTTCACCGAAAGGCGGATCAGGCGGACGATCGTTCCCTGTTTCGCATATTCATTCAGATATATGGCACTGATCACGCCGAGGGGTACGACAATAATGGACATGAGGATGACCATCAGAACGGTACCGTAAATAGCCGGGAATACGCCGCCTTCCGTATTGGATTCGCGTGGTTTACCGGTAACGAATTCCCATAATTTTGCTGCATAGTAACCTGATTTTTCAAAGGTGTTCATTTGATTGGGCTGATAAAAACGTACTACATCCGCCAGCCGAATGTTTTTTATCCGTCCGTCCGCTGCTTCAACTGCTACATATAATTTACCGTTCTGCCTGTATAATTTTTGCAGGTATTCATTGAGTTTCTCGTTTTCCACGCGGTTTTTCCCCGATAATTCCTCCGCCCGAACGCGCATGGCTTCCAGTTTTCCGCGTCCTTCTTCAGTCCGACCGGTCTTCGAATGTTCCAGCAGCGATATTTCCCGCAGCAAGCGGTTCAGCGGTTCATTCAGTTTGGCGATTTCAACTTCGGTCGATTCGATCTTTTCCTGCAATTCAAGGGCCTTGTCATGTCCTGCCTCCAGCGCTTTAATCAGGGCGCTGTTTTGTCCCCTGACTACTTCCTCACCGGAACCGACTTCCCTGATCATTCCATAAAAATTACCATACTCCATGCGTTCGAATACGGCGACATTTTCCGGAATATATTTTTTATCCACCTGGTTTTCAGCAATCCAGATAAAATCACGACCGTAAATATCCCGGTTACCTATTTTCAATTGTATCTGATGCTGCTCAATGGTTTGTCCATCGGAGTCCGTAAGAAAGGCGGTTTTCTCATCATAAACTTCACCGAAATAATGCTCACCGATTTTCATTTTAAAGGCCACAACATCGGCCGGCCAGAAAAAACCGAGCCCTTTTACCAGAATCAGAATTACGATGGTGAACACCATTACCAGGGTTATGACCATACCGAGTGCAGTGGCAAAAATATAGGCTTCTCCGGATTTCTTAAACACATTCATTGTTAAAACCTCGCATATTTTTTACGTAACCGGTCACTGACAAACGCTGCCAGGCTGTTGATAACAAAGGTGAACAGGAACAACAGAAATGCCGTTAAAAAAAGCACGCGGTACAGGGTACCGCCGACCGGAGCCTCCGGAATTTCAACTGCAATGCAGGCGCTCATGGCCCTGAACCCGTTAAACGGACTCAGGTCCAGGATCGGAGTATTGCCGGTTGCCATCAGCACGATCATCGTTTCGCCGATGGCTCGTCCCAGTCCCAGCATGATAGCGGCAAAAATGCCACCGGCCGCCGCCGGTAAAACGATATTCCAGACTGTCTGCCACATAGAGGCGCCGGTTGCCAGCGAGGCGGATGTCAGCGATTCCGGGACGTTGGAGAGTGCATCTTCCGAAACCGTAAAAATGATCGGAATGACGGCGAAGCCCAGTGCGAAGCCGACAACGAGACTGTTGCGCGAGTCATAATTTATCCCGAGCGCGTCGTACATCCATTGTTGTATATTGCCGTCGAAAGCGGCTATTTCCAACGGACCGGCCACCCACGCAGCCACCGACACACTGATTACAAGCGCAACAAGATTAATCGCAATCTCGCTTCCGCGAGGCATCCGAATCCGGATTTTCTCCGGAATGGCCCGCCATATCAGGATTGCGGTTAAAAATATGAAAGGTGTAAGGATGACCACCAGAAATACCATCATCAGGTTACGGTCGAATTGGGGTGAGAAATACAGACCGGCAAGAAAACCGATAACCACACTGGGGAAAGCAGCCAGAATTTCAATCGTCGGTTTTACGACCCGGGCCAGAGGGCGCGGGGAAAACCGGGAAACATAAATAGCCGCCAGCAGAGCGAT
>JAJRVZ010000269.1 GCA_024277055.1 Calditrichota bacterium | reverse complement strand
TTGAAACATTGCTGGATCTGGAAAACAACCTGAAGCAGGACGGGCATTCCCTCGAAAATTTTCCCTGGGTGATCCAGTATAACAAACGCGATCTGCCCGGTGTGGATTCTGTTGAAACGCTGCAAAAGAAACTGAATTTTTTTGGTGTTCCGCACTTCGAGGCGGTTGCGGTCAAGGGGGATGGTGTTTTCAATACCCTGAAAGCGGTAATAAACAACGTGGTTCAAAACGTTCAGAACCAGTTGTAATTAATTGCACTTTAACGGCGGAACCCGGAAAACGGCCGGATGCGATTGACTCGATCGTATTTCTGCCACTTTCCGGGTTTTTTTATGGAAAAAATAATTATGCTTTTCCGGTTTGGTTTCAACGAGTACGGTAAACTTTCATGATTAAATATATAGAATCATTTAACGATCGCCGCAAGGTTTTCAGCTGGGCTTTGTATGATTGGGCAAACTCCGCGTTTGCAACCGTGATCATGGCGGCTGTTTTACCCGTTTATTACAGCAAAGTTGCCGCTGCCGGTCTTCCGCCCACCGTTGCCAGCAGTTACTGGGGGTATACAAACACAGCAGCGATGCTGTCGGTTGCCTTACTGGCTCCCGTTCTTGGAGCCATAGCAGATGCGCGGCAAACCAAAACACGATTCCTGTCGTTTTTTGTTTTCGGCGGGGCCCTGATGACCTGCGGTCTGTTCTGGATAACCGAAAATATGTGGCTGGCGGCTTCTCTGCTTTACATCGGCGCCCGCATCGGTTTTGCCGGAGCTAATATTTTTTACGACTCAATGTTGCCGCAGCTGGGGGAGCGTAATAATATTGATCGGGTGTCCACTCTTGGTTACGCCTGCGGCTATCTCGGCGGCGGATTGATCCTGGCTCTGGACCTTATGATGATCATGTCTCCGGAAAAATTCGGATTGGCGGGTACGACACAGGCAACCCGGGTTTCCTTTTTAACCGTTGCCGTCTGGTGGATAATCTTTACTATTCCCTATTTAATGAATTTTCCGGATCAAAAGACAAGGGTTCCCGGCGGCAGTGCTCTGAAGATCGGCTATGGCCGCCTTCGGGAAACGTTCCGCCATATTCGTCAGTTTCGTCAGGTGTTTCTTTTTTTAATGGCGTTCTGGTTTTACAATGACGGCATCGGCACTATAATCGTCATGGCCGTAATCTTCGGGGCGGAAATAGGGATCGGTCAGGAGCATCTGATCGGCGCCATTCTGGCGGTACAATTTACGGGTATACCGTTTACCATTCTGTTCGGAAAACTTGCGAAAAGAATTACAGCCAAACGTGCCGTGTACCTTGGACTGATCGTATACACCATCATTGCCGTCGGTGCGTATTTTATGCGAACGGCGCTGCACTTCTGGATGCTGGCGATAGGTGTGGGCATGGTTCAGGGAGGTACGCAGGCACTCAGTCGCAGCCTGTTCGGGAAAATGACCCCGAAGAAAAAAGCCGCAGAATTTTTCGGCTTTTTCGATGTATCGCAGAAATTTTCCGGAATCCTGGGCCCGGCGCTTTTCGGACTGGTCGGACAATTGACCGGGTCCAGCCGGTTGAGTATCGTTGCCCTCGTCGTGTTCTTTCTGGGAGGAATGTACCTGCTGGAAAAGGTACGCTTACCGGAAGGAATAGAAGCGGCGCAGGCGTACGATCGGAATGAAGCATTGCAATGAAAAACAGGTCATGCATTTCCATCGTAAATTAAACAAATCTTTCTTGTTATCCGTGCTTAATGGTTGTAAATTTGTTTTCTTTTTTGTGATTTTTGCAGGTACTGTTCTCAGTGCCGAAGCGGCGGAGTTACAAAACAAACTTGTCCGGGTCCGGTATCCCGATGACAAACAAAAAACCGGGCGATTCCTTTTCGAAACAGCGGTACGGGAAAGCGACGAACTGCACCGTAAATTGGGTGCGATTCCCGGGCAACAGACCACCATAATCCTGGCAGCATCGGAGTATGAATTCAGGCGGATTACGCGGGGAAGATTGCCTGAGTGGAGCGGGGGAGTTGCACTCGGCGACGGGCGCACTATCGTGCTGAAACCATTGCCTGTGTTTGATAAAAATGGGTATCGTGAACTGCTGCTGCATGAAATGGCGCATATCTATTTTGCCGCCATTCCCGGAAGTAACCGTTTTCCGCTGTGGCTGAACGAAGGAATAGCGATGCAACTCAGTGGGCGGCAATTAAAACTGGAAGAAAGTATTTCGGTTGCCAATGCCCTTTTTAATGACAAAGTATTACTGCTCAGTGAGATTGATCGTCTGCTGAGATACCCCAGGGCGCAGGCGAACCTGGCTTATATTCAAAGTTTACTGGCCGTCAATTTTCTTTCGTCGCAGATCGGCGAAAATAAAATGCCGGAATTTCTGCGCGAGCTGGCCCGGTCGCAATCCATGGATGCGACATTCCTTTCCTATACGGGAAAGGACATGATAGATTTTGAATTCGCCTACTTTGCTCAGCTGGAGAAAAAATATAAATGGCTGGTGATACTGAATTTCGAATCACTAAGCTGGCTGGCAATGTTACTGATGATTCTGCTTATTTACATTGCCATAAAAATACGCAATTACAGGCGATTGAAAAAATGGGAAGAGGAAGAAGACCTTTTTTGGCAGGGAGATTGAATTGTACGTTCCAACCAGAATTTTTTTAACCAAAGGGGTGGGTAAGCACAAAGAAAAACTTTCCAGTTTTGAAATGGCCCTGCGCAATGCCGGTATTGCTCCCTTCAATCTGGTGTCGGTGTCGAGTATTTATCCCCCCGAATGCAAACTTATTTCCAGAAACGAGGGTTTGAAATTTGTAAAGCCGGGGCAGATCCTGCATGCGGTAATAAGTCAGAATGCGACCGATGAGCCCAATCGGCTGGTTTCGGCATCCATCGGTGTGGCCATTCCCAAAGATACCAATATGTACGGGTACCTCAGCGAGCATCACAGTTTTGGTCAGACAGACAAAGCCACGGGGGATTATTCGGAGGATATCGCTGCGGAAATGCTGGCAACGATCCTGGGGGTGGAGTTCGATTCCGATGCCAGCTGGGACGAGAAAAGACAGCAATGGCGGATCAGCGGTAAAATAGTGCGCACCAGAAACGTAACACAATCGGCAAGAGGAGATAAGAACGGTTTATGGACGACCGTCATCGCGGCGGCGATTCTGCTTCCGTAATCAGATCTTTCGGAGAGGCATTTACTCACGCCGGGGAATCCGAAGCACAGGTGATTATTCTGCCGGTTCCGTTTGAAGCATCAACCAGCTACGGAAAAGGAACCGCCAATGGTCCCGCTTCAATTCTGGAGGCATCGCCGAACCTGGAATTCTTTGATGAACAACTGGAAAACGAAGCCTGGAAAGCGGGTATTTTTACCGCAGAACCGATCCGGGCCGATGGTGCTGCGGAACTGGCGCTCAGGCTGGAAAAATATATCAGTGAAAAAACCGGTGCAAAGAAATTTGTGCTGTCCATTGGTGGAGAGCATGCCATAACGACGGGACAGGTTAAAGCACATTTACAATTTGAAAGGGAATTTTCCGTTTTGCAGTTCGACGCACACAGCGACCTGCGGGAAAGTTTTGAAAGCAATCCATACAGTCATGCCTGTGTTATGCGGCGAATCTGGGAAATAAATAAAAATATTGTATCTGTCGGCATCCGTTCGCAATCAAAAGAAGAACACCGTTTTATCAGGCAGCGGAATATTCCGGTTTTTTACGCACACGATATGAAATCGAAAGATCTCAAATCCGATATTCTGTCTGTGTTGAAGGATAAAGTGTTCATTAGCTTTGATGTGGATTTCTGGGACCCGGCAATGATGCCGGCAACGGGAACCCCGGAACCCGGCGGCCTGTTCTGGCACGAAACCGTTGATCTGCTGAATGCTGTGATCGGTGAAAAGGAAATAATAGGAATGGACATCGTAGAATTCAGCCCGCTGCCGGGTTTACACCATCCGCAATATACGGTTGCCCGGTTTATTTATAAAATAATCGGGCTTATGATGTTTCACGGGAGGATAAATGCGACGCGTTAATTTTCTGTTTGGAATACATAATCATCAGCCGATCGGTAATTTTGACTTTGTGTTTGAAGAAGCTTTCCAAAAGTCCTATTTACCATTTCTGGAAGTATTAAAGAATTTTCCCGACTTCAAGCTTGCAATACATTTCACCGGAATTCTGCTCGACTGGCTGGGAGAAAATCATCCCGAATTAATTCAACTGGTCAGAAAACTGGTGAAACGCGGCCAGCTGGAGGTGATGACCGGCGGATATTTTGAGCCGATCCTCAGCAATATCCCGCGAAACGACCGTGTAGCACAAATCAGAAAACTGACGGACACGGTGGAAAAATTATTTGATAAAAGGCCGCGGGGCATGTGGCTGGCCGAACGGGTGTGGGAACCGACGTTGCCGTCTACTATGGTTGAGGCCGGGGTTGAGTTCACAATAATTGATGATACCCATTTCAAATACGCCGGTCTGACCGATGAACAGTTGAACGGCTTTTACCTTACGGAAAACCTCGGTGATGCGGTGTACATTTTCCCGATAAGCAAGCAATTACGTTATACGATTCCGTTTCAGGAGCCGGAAGCCACGCTCGATCATTTGCGTACCGTCGCGAACGAAGATTCCGGGCGGATTGTGGTATTTGCCGATGACGGCGAGAAGTTCGGTGTCTGGCCGAATACCTACAGCCATGTTTATGAACACGGCTGGCTGGAGCAGTTTTTCCAATCCATTATCGATAACCGTGAATGGATAAACCTGATGCATTTCGGGGAGACAATCGACACTTTTCAGCCCTCGGGAAATATATATCTTCCGACTGCTTCCTATTCGGAAATGATGCACTGGGCGCTCTTTCCGAAGGCATTCAAAGCCTATGAAGATTTTGAACACTATTTGCAGAAAAAGGATTTCTACGAAGATGTATCCGTTTTTGTTCGCGGCGGTTTCTGGCGCAATTTTCTGGCAAAATACCCGGAAGTAAATGACATGCAGAAAAAGATGCTGCATGTAAGCCGGAAACTATGGTCATTGCCGGAAGAGAAAAGAAAAAAAGCCGGCGAGGCCTTTGATCACTTGTGGGCGGGGCAGTGCAATTGTCCTTACTGGCATGGCGTTTTCGGCGGTTTATATCTCAGCCACTTGCGCGACGCCATTTATTCCAACCTGATCGAAGCAGAGAAAATCTATGACCGAATCGCCGGCACATCCTTTCCGAAGATAGTTCTGAAAGACGTGAATGTGGATGGGATGGATGAAATTATTGTTGAGACTGCCACTCAAAATGCCTATTTTAATCTGCAAAGGGGAGGCCTTCTTTACGAACTCGACTTCAAACCGTTGAATAAAAATCTGCTGGATACCATGACCCGCCGGGAAGAGGGGTATCATGACAAATTGCAGCATGCTGAAATGGTGGGAGCCAGGGAAAGCGGCGATCAGCAGGCCAGTATTCACGATTTGGTTCTGACGAAGGAAGCAGACCTGCAATCCCGGTTACATTATGATTTTTATGATCGCAAATCGCTTGTGGATCATGTGATCGATCCGGCGGTTACCCTGGAGCAATTCGCAGCGGCACAATACGAAGAAAAGGCAGACCTGCTGAACCATGGTTACCAATTGGTGAACAGGTCGGAAAGCGATTCCGGAGCGATAATCGTGATGCAGCGGGATGCTTTTTACAGGAACAGGGGCAATGAAAGCAAAATCCGCGTGAAGAAAAGAATTAATGTCGCCGGCGATTCCGGTTTAATTGAAGCGGAATACGAATTGGAAAATTTTTCAAAACAGCCGTTGACCATACGTTTCGGCATCGAATATAATTTTGCGATGCAGGCAGGGCATGCGGACGACCGGTATTATTATCTGCAGGAAGGCAAGATTGAAGATCGTTATCTGGACAGCACGGGCGAGATGGAATCGTCGACTTTTATCGGATTGCGCGATGATTGGCGAAAACTGGATGTGGCGCTCGAAACAAGCGCACCCGCCCGAATCTGGCGGTTCCCGGTGGAGACCATTTCGCTCTCGGAGGGCGGATTTGAACGCGTTTATCAAAGCTCCGCCGTAGTTTTCTGGTGGGATGTACAGCTGCACAAGAACTGGAAAGTTCGGGTTTCACAGAATGTAAATAAACTTTCAGATTGAAAAAAGATGAATAACGGTAACAGAAAATACTATGTTGTTTTGGCGGCACTGCTGCTGGTAAATATCTTTTTGCTCGTACAGCCGCGTTTTTTTAGTAATGCCGATAAAAGTTCGGAACTGACGAAATTCGGGCAAATCGTCGATTATATTTCAGACTATTATGTCGACGAAGTTCCGTGGGATAAAGGGATGCAGGGGGCGATTGAAGGATTGCTGGCGACCCTCGATCCTCATTCGGTGTATATTTCGGCTGAAAATGTAAAACGCAACGAAGAGAATTTTGCCGGTAAATACTTCGGCATCGGAATTCAATTCGATATCATCGACGGGTATATTACGGTAATCGCGCCGATACCCGGTTCGCCTTCGGAAAAACTGGGGCTGATGGCCGGAGACCGGATCGTTAAAATTGATGGTGAAGCCGCCCGGTATCTGACCATCCAGCAGGTACAGCAGCGGTTGAAAGGCCCTAAAGGCAGTGAAGTAAAGATATCCGTGCGCAGAGAAGGAATTAAAGACCTGATCGATTTTATAATTGAACGTGACGTAATTCCGATATTTTCAATAAATACTTCCTTTATGAATGAAGATAAAACAGGCTACATTTTCCTGAATAAATTTGCGCGTACAACGGATGAGGAAGTCGAACAGGCGCTGCAAAGTATGGAGGCACGGGGCATGCAACGGCTGATCATCGATCTGCGCTGGAATGCCGGTGGACATCTGGATCAGGCCGTGAAACTGGCATCAAAATTTATAGACGGGGATGTCGAAATCGTCCATACGGAAGGCCGGATAAAAGATTTCAACGAGATATATTACGCGAATACTTTTGAACGTACAAAGGTGCGGGATTATCCGTTGATATTATTGATAAACAGTGCTTCAGCATCGGCATCCGAAATTGTTGCCGGGGCGATTCAGGATTATGACCGGGGGATAATCGCCGGAACGGCAAGTTTCGGAAAGGGGCTGGTGCAGAGAGAGTTTCCTTTGCCGGACGATTCGAGGCTGAGACTTACGGTGTCGAAATATTATACCCCGAGCGGCAGGTTAATTCAAAGACCCTATAAAAATAAAAATATTCGCGAGTATTACGAAGAAGCCCTGGACAGTGCGGCGGTTTCCACCGCTGAGGACAGCATCCGGCAGAAAAGTGTTTTCTTCACGCGATCGGGACGCAAGGTTTACGGCGGCGGCGGAATCGAACCGGATGTTCATATAGAATATACCGGAAATACCAAATCTCCACACATGGTTTCAAAGATGAACAACAAGCGAATTTATTTTGAAGTCGCATCTCATTTTGCCACTCAGAACCAGTATTTGAAAAGCAATTTTGAGCGTTTTCTGAAAGAATTTGTAGTGGATGATAAATTATTGAAGGCAATGCAGGACCGATGTGTTGAAAAAGGAATAACTATTGATGCTGAAGAGTTTAACCGGGATCGTGCGTATATTACATCACGGCTGAAAGCTGAAATCGCCCGTGCCCTCTGGGATAGTGAGAAATACTACCATGTACTGATTGTTGAAGATAATCAATACCGGGAAGCACTAAAGCTGTTCGACGGCATTGACTCAATACTGAGTGTCAACACAAATTAGCCGGATGTCCTAAGGTGTTAAAATTAGTTGACTTGTGAAGTAAAAATCTATAATAACAGGCCTAAAAAAGAAATTGACTTTTTTCGGATAAAATGTTATTATAAGCGACAATTTTGCATAAATTAAATCAAGTGAATATTGACAATCATTTACTTAATTGAGATTCTTATATTGGAGGAGTAAAACTTATGGTTAAGTTGTTCCTAGACGGCGGTCCTTTCATGTGGCCAATTCTCATATTATTGATTATCGGGATTGCATTCTCTCTCGAAAGATTTTGGACTTTGACCCGTGCATCAGTGAACACCAGAAAATTTTTAAACCGCATTCGTACAGCACTGGAAGAAGGCGGCATTGAAGGGGCAGCGCAGGAGTGCGAAAAAACTCCCGGTCCGGTCGCTTCAATTTTTCATGCCGGACTGAGCCGGGCCAACAAGGGCATCGAGCATGTAGAAAAAGCAATTACCAATGCCGGAACCCTGGAAATGGCGTTCCTCGAACGGGGAATGGTAGTATTAAGCAGTGTTATTGTACTGGCGCCGATGCTCGGTTTTACGGGTACGGTATCCGGTATGGTAGGCGCATTCGACAACATTAAAAAAGCTAACGACATATCCCCCGCAATCGTGGCCGGCGGTATTTCGGAAGCCCTGCTGACAACGCTTTTCGGTTTGATTGTGGCAATGATTATCCAGGTGTTCAATAACTTTTTTGTATCACGGATCGATAAACTGATCATTGATATGGAAGAAAGCTCCGTAGAGCTGATCGATACCCTGGTTGAAATGGAAGAGCGTAAAAAGGCCTAACGAAAGGGACATTACAAAATGCTCATTGGAAAGAAAAAGGAACGTTTTGTTGAAATTCCGTCTTCATCAATGGCGGATATTGCCTTTTTGCTGCTGATATTTTTTCTCGTCACAACGACCATCGACGCGGAAAAGGGATTGGATCTTGTATTGCCTCCGGCAACGGAAGATTTTACGAAAATCCCTAAAAAGAATATTGCCAACCTGCTGGTTAATGCGGCGGGAGCCGTACAACTGGATGGCGAAATTATCGAGGTCCGCGACCTGACACACATTATTAAAGAACGGTTACAGGAAAACCCGTTGTTGATCGTATCGATCAAAACGGATCGAAAAACGAAATATGATGTGTATCTGGAAGTGCTGGACAGGCTGAAAAAGGCGGAAGCAAAACGAATTTCTATTGCAGAGCCAGAAGAAAACTAACCGGGTAACTAATTATGAAATTTGAGCGAAAAAATAAAGTTTCGACCGATGTTCCCACTGCATCACTGCCGGATATCATTTTTATGTTGTTGATATTTTTTATGGTATCCACGGTGTTCAAGCAGTATTCCGGGTTGAAGGTGAAACTTCCGGATGCGGAAATGGTTAAAAAAATACCCGGTTCGAAACGGCATGTCGTAACTATCTGGATTGATCGCAACAACCAGGTTGTTTGCGATGACTACAAGGTGAAAAAGATCAGTGAGTTGCGCAACGTGCTGTATCAGAAACGGGTGGAAGACCCTCAGATCATTATTGCACTGAAAGCGGATAAAGAAGCCGATATGGGGTTTGTCAGTGATGTGCAGCAGGAAATGCGTAAAGCAGATGCGCTGAGGGTGAATTATTCAGCAATTCCGGGGGTGTTTTAGAATGAGTAAATTATTAAAAAAAGAACCGGAAGCAGACCTTCGCGCCAAGTACCACCAGGCGCTGGAAGTGGCAACGGTTGTTGCCCTGCTGCTGCTGATTTTCAGTTTCTATGCTTTTAAGAAATTTGAAGTTGGTGCAAAACTTCCGGAAAACGTGGATATCAAGATCGAGGTTATCGAAATTCCACCGACGGAACAAATCCAGAAACCGCCGCCCCCATCCCGGCCGTCGATACCGCTGGAATCCGAGGACGAAGATTTACTGGATGATGTAACCATTGAGGAAACGGATATAAATTTTGACGAAGTTATTACCGATTCACCGCCTCCTCCTCCGCCGGAAGATGACGAAATTTTCGAGTTTTACGCGGTATCCGAAAAACCGGTGCTGATCAAGCAGGCTGCTCCGGTTTATCCCGAACTGGCACGCCGGGCTCAGATTGAAGGAGTCGTTGTTGTTACGGTAACGATCGACGAGAAGGGTTCAGTGATCGACGCGAAGATTTTCAAATCGATCCCAATGCTCGACGAGTCTGCTCTCGTTGCAGCGCGAAAATGTAAATTTAAACCCGCCAAGCAGAGAGATAAGTTCGTTAAAGTTAAAATGAACTTACCGTTTCAGTTCAGGTTCAGAAACTAAGCATTCTTAAAATATATCCGGCTGAGAAAAGTGTGCCGGGAAGATTTAAAAATCTCGTGCCTCGTTTCAGGGACGAGATTTTTTTTTGAAAGGTATTGACGTTGAAAAAGAATGTTGACCATGCCATCGGTATTGATCTCGGTGGAACTTCCATAAAATTCGCTCTCTGTTCCGACGATGGAAAAATTATTTATCAGGGTCAGCGGCCATCCCGTGCAACCGGTACGGTTGAAGAAATCGTAGCAGACCTGGCTTCGGTCATCAAACAGGCTCGGGATAAAGCCGCCGAAGTCGGTATTGAGCCTCTGACGGTTGGACTTGGCACGCCCGGCAGTGTGGATATTGAAAACGGTTACTTACTTGGTTCGACTCCCAATTTCCTGTACTGGCGTGATGTTCCTGTGGCTGCCGAACTGTCGGGTTTGGTCGGTTTACCGATCTTCGTTGACAACGACGCCAATCTGATGGCTCTTGGAGAACATAAGTACGGAGCGGGTCGGAACTTTAAAAATATGATTTGCCTGACCATCGGTACCGGTGTAGGCGGCGGAATAATACTGAATAACGAATTGTATCGCGGCTCCTTTTATGCCGGGGCGGAACTGGGGCATATGTCTATCAAGGAAGATGGCATTCCCTGTAACTGCGGGGGAAAAGGCTGCCTCGAACGTTATGCTTCGGCAACCGCCATGATACAGAATTATAAGGAATATCTATTGAAAAACGATATGCCTTTTGATGAGTCGCAAATAAATGTAAAATATATCTTTGAGCTTTTTCAGCAGGGAGACCGGATAGCGGAAAAAACCATTGAGCAGTCGGTTTATTTTCTGGGTCGCGGTATCGCCAATCTTATAAATATTTTTAATCCGCAGGTGGTTGTAATCGGAGGCGGAGTTGCAGAGGCAGGGCGGAAATATATTGAAATGGTGAAACAGATTGCCCGTCATTATGCAATGGTCAAATCCCTCGAAAACGTAAAGCTCATCGGCGCGCAACTCGGAAACAGCGCCGGTTTTCTGGGGGCGGCGGCATTTGCCCTTAACCGTTTAAAGATTGAAAAATGAAATATCTCTTTATTTTAAATCCTATCTCGGGGAATAAAATTAAAGGTGTTACCCTGATGGATTTAATCGATGATATTTTCCAAAATTCAGATCATGAAATTGAATTCGCCTGTACAACCGCTCCGGGTGATGCCACAAAAATCGCGACAAAGGCCAGGAACGAGCATTTCGATGTTGTGGTTGCCGCCGGAGGTGACGGTACGGTAAATGAGGTTGCCTCCGGGCTGATGGGGTCGGAGGTCGCTCTGGGAATTGTTCCTCTGGGTTCCGGCAACGGAATTGCCCGTAGTTATCACATTCCCCTTGGTTTGAAAGAAGCCGTTTCATATCTGACGAAACCGCAAATCACTTCCGTAGATGCGGGCCGGGTTAACGATTATTTTTTCATCGGAACCTGCGGTGTCGGATACGACGCCAATGTCGGCAGAAGATTTCAGGAATTCGGGATACGCGGGCCGTTACCATATTATTTTATCGGTACCAGGGAGTTTTTGGGTTTTAAGCCGGAAACATTTCACTTAAAATTCAACGGAGCAGAAATTGAAACCCGGCCGCTGCTAATCGTGGTGGCAAATACGGAGCAATACGGAAATGGAGCGATCATCGCTCCGCTTGCCGACCCGACGGATGGTCAACTGGATATATGCATAATCGATTCAATTTCACTGAAACAAGCCATGCGTCTGACACCGCAATTGTTCAAGGGTACGATTCACACTGCTCCCGAGTATCATCACTTCAGGGCAAAAACGGTTGAGATCGTAAGTTCCAGGGAGGGGGGTGCCCTGCACACCGACGGAGAACCTCATGAACGACCGCTGAAACTGTCCATATCCGTTTTACCGAAGGCCCTGAAGATTTGTTCGCCGTTTCCTGCTTCCGGTTTGCATAATTGAGTTTTAATTAGGTAGATTGTTCAAAAGCGGAGCGTAAATATTTAATGGCAGATATATTTGAAATTGAGCGTGAGGTCAATCGTTTGCATGAACAAATTCTTTCAGCTCATGCCACACCGAATCGCGCAGCCATTCGAAAAATAAAAGAAGACGAAAGCCGTTTCCGGCCGCCGTTCGCCATAGACCGGGACCGGATTATCTACAGCGGTGCATTTCGCCGGTATACCGGGAAAACCCAGGTTGTCTATTTTGCTTCGATGCTGGATGAACAGCTTTCCAGCCGCAGTATTCATACAATGAGTGTTGCACAGATTGCGCGAACCATCGGACGCTTGTTAAGATTGAACCTTGATCTTATCGAGGCCATCGCATTGGGTCACGATCTTGGGCACCCGCCTTTCGGGCATGACGGTGAAAAATACCTCAGCGAAGTCAGCAAAGCCCACGGCATCGGCAATTTTCATCACAATATTCAGAGTCTGCGGGTGGTGGATGCAATATCAAAAAAGGGACAGGGGCTGAATCTTACCTTCCAGGTGCGGGAGGGATTGCTTTCCCACGACGGTGAAGTGCACAATCAAAAACTTATTCCGGACCCTGATAAAAGCGAAGATGATTTACAGGAATATATTGAACGGAAGGCCGCCGGAAAGACTGTCCGGATGACGCCGATGACACTGGAAGGGTGTGTTGTCCGCATAACGGATACGATTGCTTATATCGGGCAGGATATTGAAGATGCAATACGACTTGGCCTGATAAAAAGAGAAGATTTACCCGGGCAGAGCACCCGGTTTCTCGGAAATGACAACGGACAAATTATTGAAGCACTCGTAAGAGATGTTGTAGAAAACAGCTATGGTCATAACTATATTTGTTTCAGTGAACAGGCCTCCGATGCGCTTTTAAACCTGAAACGATTCAATTATAAAATGATTTACAGAAGCAAAAAACTGAAGGTCAATCACGAAAGAATCCGGAAAGGTTTTGACCTGTTGTTCAACCAGTTCCTCGAAGACCTGCAGAAAAACAATTCTGAAAGCAGTATTTTTAAAGATTTCCTGAACGGAAAAATGGAAACATATCTGAATAATACACCGGATGCACTGAAAGTGAGAGATTATATTGCCGGCATGACAGACCGGTATTTCACCAAAATTCTGCAGGGCCTGGTTGTACCTGAAATATCGCTGACCGGTATTCAGTCCTGAATGAATTATTATAAGCGGATGGAGATTAATTAATGTCTGATTGGGAGAGAATAGCAGGAAAAATCGATTCGATGCAGGATGATGCAATTGAATTGATGAAGAACCTAATTGAGATTGACAGCGTCGGGCCTAAGAACGACGGTCCCGGAGAAAAAGGAAAGGCGGAGTACTTAAAACAGTACTTTAAAATCCACGGCTTTCCTGAAGTCATAAATTATCCGGCTCCGGATACATCCGTTGAAGACGGAGAACGACCCAACCTGGTATTAAAAATTCCGGGAAAAAATACAAAACGTACTCTTTGGATCATGAGCCATACCGATGTTGTGCCTGCGGGAGACCTTGCTAAATGGGATTCACCCCCGTTTGAGGCTGTAGTAAAAGACGGCAGGATTTTCGGCCGCGGCAGTGAAGATAACCTGCAGGGGCTTGTATCTTCGGTGATTGCCGCCAGGGCATTTATTGAAACCGGTATTGAACCGGCGGTAAATATCGGGTTGGTGCTCGTTGCGGATGAAGAAAGCGGAAGTGAATTCGGACTCACGTGGTTACTTAAGGAACATGGCGAAATATTTTCGAAGGATGATCTGATAATAGTACCCGATGCCGGCGAACCGGATGCCAGCATGATAGAGGTAGCGGAGAAGTCCATCATGTGGCTTAAATTCCGAACCGAAGGGAAACAGGTTCACGCTAGTGTACCCGATCGTGGCATCAATGCATTTAAAGCCGCTTCCAATCTGGTGGTTGCGCTGGATGATTTGCATCGGTTGTATCCGGACAGGGACGAAGTATTCGAACCGCCGGTCAGTACCTTCGAGCCCACCCGCAAGGATGCGAATGTACCCAATGTAAATACCATTCCCGGCGAAGATATTTTTTATCTGGATTGCCGGGTATTGCCGCATTACCGGCTTGATGACGTTCTGTCGACGGTAAGAGAGAAAGCGGATGATATTGAAAAACGGTTCGGAGTGAAGATAGAAATAAGCCACGAACAGTACGAGCAGGCAGCCCCGGCTACACCCAGCGATGCGGAGATCGTTGAATATTTGAGGCAGGGTGTGAAGGCGGTTTACGCAATCGAAGCGAAACCGATGGGAATCGGAGGCGGTACCGTCGCCGCAATATTTCGGAGAGCAGGTTATCAGGCAGCCGTTTGGGCGACTCTTGATGACACCGCCCACCAGCCAAACGAGTATTGCAGAATAAACAATTTAATGCGTGATGCAAAAGTGTTCGGACACTGTGCCTGTAATGCAAAATGATGCAAATTAATTTTGCATCTGTTTTTATGAATTACTATATTCTAAAGACGTTTTTCCCGCCTGACTTTTTCAATTATATAGGATGTTACTTCTCATGGATGGGTTGTTTAATTTCATTCGAAGGGGACGAATGAAGACTGCAAATTGAGGGGATTAACCGGAGGCGCCTATGGAAGCAAAAACGAGCTGTCATTTCAAAAATCCTGCGAAATTTAATTTTGCCAAACTCTTAAAATACGCATTGCCTGAAGATAAGTTTCAATCAGTAGGCAAGTTTTTTCCTACCCCACTGGGAAATGTAATACACCTTTCAAAAGATATAATATAATATGCGTTTGTTTTTATTGGATATAGAGCCTGAGAGGGCTTTTTGGTATCATTTTTGTAGTGTGACGAAGGTCACACTTTTCTATGGCTCTGAATTTCGAGGAAAGACAAATGGCTGACAATAACATTTTTTTAATAGAAGGAGGGTGCGTATGACCTGACGTTGTACCAGTTTCATACCGTTTTAATCAAATACCATTTACTAGATTTATGGAGGTAAAAGGATGTTTAGAAAATTGGTTGCATTGGTATTGGTCTTGATGATCGTGCCTGTGGCGTTTGCCGGTACTACCGGTAAGATCGCCGGTATCATCAAAGACAAGCAAACCGGTGAGCCGCTCCCAGGTGTGAACGTTTTAATCGAAGGAACGACACTGGGTGCTTCAACGGACATCGACGGCTATTACGTAATCGTTAACGTGCCGGTTGGTGTACATCAGATGAAAGTCTCCTATATCGGGTATAAGGAGATCTTGATCTACAACGTTCGCGTTGTGGCTGATGCTACTACCCGTTATGACTTCGATATGGAGCAGACGCTTCTCGAGGTTGCTGACGTGATCGAAGTAATTGCAGAACGTGAATTGATTGCCAAGGACAACACGGCAAGCCGTCATGTAATTACCAGCGAAGTAATTCAATCCCAACCCGTAGACAATATTACCCGTACGGTTAGTCTGGCAGCCGGTGTTACGGAAAATTCTTTCCGTGGTGGTCGCCGTGGAACCGGTGAGGTAAAATACCTTGTCGACGGTGTTGATGTTTCCAGTCCGCTTGCCTACACCCGTAGTGGAAGCGATCCCGGACAGGGAACGGCAGCCATGGCAACAGATGTTCCGGAAGCATCAATGGAAGAAGTTCAGGTAATTACCGGTGGTATGGGTGCGCAGTACGACGCCAAATCTGCGGTTATTAATATCGTGACCCGTGGCGGCGGTTCGAAGTACAGCGGTTTCGCCCGCATCAAGCAAACTCCGAATCTCTACGGAAATTTTGATCAGAGTTTTCTGCAAACCTCCGGGTTTATGACCGATGCCGAAGCCATAGCCGAAGCACGGAGAGCTGGTACCGGCAGTCGTCTGAACAATTCAGGTTTTTATGCATCACCCGAAAAAGCCTTTGTGAATCCGAAATTCCGTCGGTATGAATTTGGCTTTGGCGGACCGATCTCTGTTAAAAATCTGGGTATCGGCGGTTCACTTTCCTTTAATCTGAATGCTGATATTTTTGATCGCGGCGGTTTTTATCGCGGACAGTCGACTTATCAGGAAACTTACACCGGAAAGCTGGTTTATAACACCGCTTCAAATGAAACCTTTTCTCTCACCTATCTGACATCCGATCAGGAGAGAAGGACTTTTGCGCATTCCTGGAGTCGTATCATCTCCACCGGCGACACGCTTTACGGACACAATCCCGGTGCCTCGGCCCCGAATAAACTGGTGGTCGGTTCGGTTGTAACGCCGGACGGTGATCTGATCCCGGTAAAGAATTATGATATGCTGGATAACCTGGCCCGTCCGAGGGCAAACAGTGACCTGCTGAGTTTTTCCTACAAAAAAACGGTTTCATCAAAAACTTTTTATGAAATAAAGATCAACCGTTTCAACACCGAATCCCATCGTCGTACTTACGATCCTGCAACCGGCAAAGCGTTGGGTCTGGATGATTTCCGGAAACTGCGTTTCGCCAGCCCGACAGATGCTTCTTTCTTCCCTGAAGGAACTCCTACGGCGCAGCGTCTCGAAGCGTACTGGTGGGTATTGCCGATGGTGGTAAACACCGTTCGCCAGGATGACAAACAGGTCGTCTGGACATTCGCCGGCGACATGGTCAGCCAGCTGAATGAAAACAACGAGCTGCGTCTCGGTGTTGAATACAAAGATTATGATCTTTTCTATGATTATCAGAGTTTTGCATCCGGTGGTAACGAGTACACCAGTTTCTTCAATGTAAAACCGAAAAAATTCTCGGCCTACATTTCCGATAAAATTGAGACCGAGGGAATGATTATTAACGCCGGTCTGCGTTTTGACTATTTCGATCCGAATGCTATAGTACCGGAAAACTTTAATGATCCGCTGGTTGATGCGGCCAGAGATCCTTCTTCAGACCTGTATCTCGATTCACGTACCCCGGCTGAAGATCGTATCAAGAACCCGACCACGGCCAGAGTCACTACCCGTGTTTCTCCGCGTATCGGCCTGTCCTTCCCGATTACAGAGCTGGATGTTTTCCATATCAATTATGGTCACTATTTCGGTCTGCCGGGTATGGGCGAAATGTTCAATAACTACTCCTGGTCGTTGCTGGGTGCTTTCAAGTATATCGGCAACCCGAACCTGAGAGAAGAAAAGATCATCTCCTACGAAGCCGGTATTGAACACGGTTTTAATGATGATATTAAACTTTCCGTAACCGGTTTCTTTAAAGATATGGCTGATCTGGTCAACTTCCAGAAGTTTATCGATCAGGCAACCGGTTCCCCTTACTGGGTTAAAGTAAATGCAGATTATGGTAATGTTAAGGGTTTTGAAATATCACTGGCTACCCGCCGCTGGAACAACCTGATCGCTCAGGTAGCATACACCTATCAGATCGCCCGTGGTAAAAACTCTTCCAGTAACCAGTCCTTTACGGATGACTATAACAACCGTCGTCCGCGTACGGACGAATTTTATCTGGATTGGGATGTTCGCCATACTGTATCAGCTAACTTCGACTATCGTGTTCCCGAAAACTGGATGGACAGCAAATGGTTGGGAGACTGGGGATTGAATATGATTCTGACTTACAACTCCGGTCGTCCTTACACATCGGCCAATACCGTTCCTCCGCCCAATCTGCCTGCAATCAACGACAAGCGCTATCCGGATTGGTTGAATATTGATTTGCGCGTGTTCAAGAACTTCCCGCTTTGGGAGAATGTAAAACTCGGCGCATTCGTTGAAGTCTTCAATCTGTTAGATAACAGGACTCTGCGTACGATCAATAATACAGAGCAATACGATCAGGGATTCGACAAAGGCGACGGAACGTGGAACACCCCAACCGTATGGGCTACCCCGCGTGAAATGCGTCTGGGCTTCGAAGTACGGTTCTAACCCCTGTATTAATGGAGGAAGATAAAAGATGAGAATAAATCTGAAAAAAGCGTATCGGATTACGTTTATTGCCGTACTTGGTTTGCTCATGATGGCAAATCTGGCATTTGCGGCAAATAAATACGCAACCCGTACGACAAGCAACGATCTTACCAAGCCTGCGGGTTTTGGCGAGGTTGTCGTTAATATTGGTAAAGTTCACAATTACTTTACAAACAACACCAACGCATCATCAGCCGATGAACAGACCTTCCTGATCGGAAAAGATGATTTGTCTTCACCGTCGATGATGTGGCTGGAAGGCGGCTATTCCGACAACCATTATCTCTATTTTGGAATGATGCGTTGTGCCGCCGGTGGAAATGAAATTCGTTTCAATTCGCTGACCTCCGAAGACTGGGAAGTGAAAAAGAACGATCCGAAGGCTGTATCGCCTTTTGAAGTTTCATTTTCAATGAGCGATGAACTGGCCGGTTCCCTTAAAAAAGGTATCTGGGCCCGTCAGACCGTTCATGCCTGGTCTGAAAGCTATCGGGATGATTTCTTCATTATCGAATATGATTTCGTAGCTACCGAAGAAGACATCACCGACTTTTACGCATGGTACCACATGGACTGCGATATTTCCGCGGCTGCCGGTGGTTCCGGCGCACTGGGATTCTGGCGTGATGATTTCCCGTCCTACTACATGGGAACGGATGCCAACGGCAATCCCGAAAGCATCTCCTATATGTTTGATGCCGACAATCCGAATATTACCGGCGATGATACTTTCGGTAAACTTTCTCCGAAAGAATCGACAGGTTTCATAGGTTCCCGTATAATTGACAGTCCTCCCACTAACGACAGTACCGTGGCGGCAAACACTCAGTCGGGACATCAATGGTGGGATTGGAACTCAGATCCTGCTGTAGGCGGCGAGTTCTATAATCTTGCGGCGAAAAAGGAATTCAAACCGGATCCCGGTTCCCCTCATGATTATCGTTATATGCAGATCGTAGGTCCATTTACGATTAACAAAGGTGATACGTTGCACATAGCCTTCGGTTATGGAATTGGTGAAGGTCTCGATGGTTTACGTAAAAACCTGCAGTGGGCATATGATTTGTACTGGAATGACTTTAATGGTCCCGCAGCACCGATTGCACCGTCTGCCACGCT
>JAJRVZ010000268.1 GCA_024277055.1 Calditrichota bacterium | reverse complement strand
CCCTGCGCCTGGCCTCATTGTCTTCCCCGCCAAACGCTTTCAGGTGCAAAACGATCAGCGTAACATCGAAGGATATCCGGCTGCCGGCGTGCACTTCGACCCAGGCGACCAACGGCGGCCTGGGAAAAGCATACCAGTCACCCACAAAAATCTGTGTCACGTTGCTGACCGAAATAAAACTGTCTTTATAAACGATGCCCAGCTTGAGCCTGTCCGTCGGGTATTGCGAAACCACGGCACTGTATCCCGGAATATCATCGATCATATTCAGAAACGTTGCAGAATCATTAATTTCCTGCACACCGATCAGGTCAACATCGATATCTTTAATGATTTGCTTCAGATTCTTTGTTGTGCCGGTGCCTGCCTGGGGAAATTGCTCGATATTCCAGGTAACAATGTCAAAGCGCGTTTCTGTACCATATCTACTTACCAGTCGGTCCGGGTTGACGGGAGGTTCCGGGTCAAGACTGCGTTTTGAGCAGGATACCAATATGAGTATTACTATCAGATATGAGGTTTTTCTGAACAATCCGAACTCCTTTTTGAAAAAGTAATTTACAGATTCAACGGAATACCGGCAACCGATTCTGATATATCATTGCCTTTTAAGCGGAAAAAAAATAAATTTCGCCTTCATTCAGTAAAGGGGATAGAAGTGGAATCAACTTTTTTATGGATAGCGGGGCTGGCTCTAATCTTTCTATTACTGTTAATCACAATCAGATTGATTATAAAAAAAGCGTTTTATCATCCGCCGGTTAAAAATTGCGATTCTCCCGATAGCTACCGATTTGAATACCAGGAGTATTTTTTAACCACTATCAACGGCAAAAAAATACAAACCTATCTGATCGGACCGGACAACCTGCGGCCGTTCATCATTGCCATTCACGGCTGGGCGAATTGTGCCGACCGGCTGTTTCCGATGGCGGAGAACCTTGCGGCAAGAGGCTGGCGTCTTCTGCTGGTCAATTAGCGTAATCATGGTGAGAGTGATGAAGATGATTATTCGACCATGGTAAAATTCATAGAAGACGTTGAAACAGGTATTCGGTTCATCATAGAGGAATTCGGTACGATTCAACCGGTGCTCCTGGTGGGACATTCTCTCGGCGGTGCGACCGTAATCAATGTTGCAGCACGGAATCCACACGTAAAAGCCGCGGCCTCCATCGCCGGCTTCAGCGATATGGATCGATTGCTGCGACGATCATTTGCAGGCAAAAAAGTTCCCGGTATACTGATCAGATTGTTATTCCGTTACATAGAACTGAAAATCGGAGAAAAATTCAGCAATATATCACCGAACCGGGTTGCCTCGCGTCTCGACAAACCGTTGTTCCTGGTTCACGGTGATAAGGACGATGTGGTTCACGTCAGCGAATTTGAAGAGCTCAAACGGGCGGTACCGGAACGGTATCTGCATGCACATTTACTGAAGGGGGAAGATCATTCATCCCTTTTGAAAAATCCCGAATTGTACGATCTGATGGATTCCTTTTTCAGGTCGTCGTTGAAATGATCATTTTCTTTCTGAAAATCTGACAACGGAAATAATTTGTTTTTTGAAATATACCTTAAATCCTGTAAATTTATCCAATTGGAAACAGCAGAAACCAATCATAAGGAAGGTGCATATGTACAGAGCCAGAATAACCGGTGTCGGCCATTACACACCACCAAATGTAGTGAAAAACAGTGATCTTGAAAAACTGATGGATACCTCTGATGAATGGATAAGGGAACGAACGGGAATTCTCGAACGCCGCTTTGTTTCCGATGATGAACACAATTCCGATATGGCCCTTAAAGCAACAAACATCGCTCTTGAAAGGGCCGGTAAAAAGCCCGAAGACATAGATTTTATTGTTTATGCCACGTTGAGCCCCGACTATTTTTTCCCGGGTTCCGGGTGTATTCTGCAAAACGACCTGGAAATTCCCGGAGTGGGGGCCCTGGATATCCGAACGCAGTGTACCGGTTTTGTGTACGGATTGTCCATTGCCGATCAATTCATAAAAACTGGAATGTACAAAACCATTCTGGTCGTCGGTTCGGAAGTGCAATCGCGTGGTATTGATCTGACGACAAAAGGGCGTGACATCGCGGTCATCTTCGGCGATGGAGCCGGTGCGGCAATCGTTGAACGCAGTGAGGATGACAATCGGGGTATTTTGACTACGCAGTTGCATGCCGACGGTCGTTACGTGAAAGAATTGTGGAATGAAGATCCGGGCAGCAGAAAAATGCCGCGTCTTTCACATGAAATGATAGACGAAGACGATTCCATCTATCCCTATATGAACGGTCGTTATGTCTTCAAGCATGCGGTTTCCAAATTTCCCGCGGTGATATTCGAAGCTCTTGAAACCGCCGGTGTCGATAAAAGCGAGTTGGATCTGGTCATCCCGCACCAGGCGAATATGCGAATAACCGAGGCGGTTCGTCAGCGCCTGGACATGCCGGAAGAAAAGGTGTTCAGTAATATTCAAAAATACGGAAATACTACCGCCGCCTCAATTCCCATCGCCATGAGCGAAGCGTTCGAACAGGGATTGATAAAAGACAACAGCCTGGTTTGTCTCGCAGCGTTCGGCAGTGGTTTTACCTGGGCTTCTGCCCTGATCCGCTGGTAAAAAAGGAATTAATCAGACTATTCAATGGTTTTTACTTCATTGAATAAATAAAAGGGAATTCGATGGCGGTTAAGACCAAATCAGAAAACAGATCGAAGAACGAAGCGCTGCGCCGGCCCGCCTGGCTGAAAGTCAGGTACGGAAGTGGCAGCGATTTTCAAAGTGTTCGCAAACTCGTCAATAATAATCAATTGCATACGGTATGTGAAAGTGCCCGTTGTCCCAATCTGGGCGAATGCTGGTCACGCGGTACGGCAACTTTTATGATTCTTGGTAATACCTGTACCCGTAGCTGCACTTTCTGCAATATTCACGTCGGCAAGCCGACGGAGTATGATGTTGATGAACCCCTGCGCGTTGCGGATGCTGTAAAAAACATGCGCTTAAATCATGCAGTGATCACCATGGTCGCGCGGGATGATCTGCACGATGGCGGAGCATTTATCATTGCGGAGACGATTCGAAAAATCCGGGAGGCACGGCCGCAGTGCTCAATCGAAGTTTTGATCTCCGACCTGAAGGGGAGCAGCAAGGACCTGCAGACAGTTCTGGATGCTCAGCCGGATATCCTGAACCATAACCTGGAAACCGTGCGCAGGTTACAGAAGGACTTGAGAATACAGGCAAAATACGAACGGTCGCTGCAGATTCTTCGCCGAGCACGGCAAAAAGGATTTGTAACCAAATCGGGATTTATGGTCGGAGTAGGTGAAACCTTTGATGAAATTGTCGAACTGATGCAGGATCTGCGAAAAGTAGACTGCAGTATTCTCACGATAGGACAGTACCTGCCCCCGACAAAAGAGCATTATCCGCTTCACCGATTTTATCACCCGGATGAATTTGCCGATCTGCGCGAACTCGGCCTTGAAATGGGATTTACCCATGTTGAATCCGGTCCGCTCGTGCGCAGTTCTTACCATGCGGAAGAACACATCTCAATCGGGCAGAGTGTTGCCGGATAAAAGATGATTATTAAAAAATCAGGAATATCACAATGAAACAAAAACCCGTTTTTCTCATTGCCACCATAACTTTTATACTATTTGCCTGTACATCCCAACCGGATTTACCCAGTCCGGAAAAACTGGGTGAATTGCAGCGGGTCAAGGTAAACGTCGGCGATGAAGCCGCGGGAAATATCAATCAACTGCACGGTCTGGAGGTCGCGCCGAAATCGAACGCGATTGTAGAATACGGGGAACAGGATCCCGATCTACTGTACATAAGTCTGTTCGAAACAAGTGAAGAAGCCGGCAAGACTTTTGAAGCAATGATAGAAAAAATGGGTCAATCGGAAAGCGGAATATTTCAGCATCTGATGCCGATGAGAAAGTATAATGAAAAAGTGTATATGACCCTGGGCATGGGAGCCATTCACTATATATACAGTTCCGGGAAATATGTATTATGGTTGCAGACAAAACAACGATTCGGTATGGAGTTACCGCAGGAATTATTGAATATTTATCCGCTCGCTCATTAAAGCATGAAAAGGGACGGATTCCCGGCTGAGAATTCTCAAAGCTGCTCGCCGATATTTGAATCAGAGGCATTTCAGAAATAAAAACGGCGTCGCGCAAACTAAGAAAACTTAATTTTTATTCCCGTTTTCCGGTTTTTTTTCAATTTAATCTTGCACAACTAATATTTATGCAATATATTGCATTCATTCCTATTGCGGGATGGATGGTTCTGTTTTTATCCAATACATAAAAATATGAATGAAACGGGGGAAATCTGCATCCGGTGCAGTACTCCATCCGGCAGGCGTGCGACTGTGCTTTATCGTTGTATCTATAGATTTAACTGGAGGGCAGAAGTATGGCAAAGCTGGAGACCTACAAGGAAGCTTTCGATCGTGCCGGAATATCACGCCGTGATTTTCTTCGCTTTTGCAGCTATGCTGCAGCATTGGCGGGTATCGAAGCTGCAGGTCTCTCGAAGGTAGTTTACGCTTTCGAGAATAAACCGCGACCACCGGTGGTTTGGCTGCATTTTCAGGAATGTACCTGTTGCAGTGAATCGTTCATTCGATCATCACACCCCCTTGTTGCAGATGTTTTACTGAACAAATTATCGCTGGATTATACCGAAACATTACAGGCTGCAGCAGGTCATCAGGCAGAAAAATGCCTGCAAGACACCATCAAGAATTTTCCGGGTCAATATATCGTACTGGTAGAAGGGTCGGTGCCGATGGCCGGTGACGGCGCCTACTGTATGATCGGAGGTCGTTCCGCCGAGGATATATTACTGGAAACAACAAAAGATGCCGCGGCTGTTATCGCCTGGGGCAGTTGTGCATCAAACGGCTGTATTCAAAGCGCCAACCCTAACCCGACCAATGCTACCCCGATTCATGAAATAATTGACAAACCGGTTATTAAAGTGCCGGGTTGCCCGCCCATTGCCGATGTAATGACCGGTGTGGTAACGCATGTTCTGGTATTCGGAAAACTACCGGAACTTGACGGGCAGGGCAGGCCGAAAGAGTTTTATTCGCGTCGTGTTCACGATACCTGTTATCGCCGACCCTATTACGATGCCGGGCTTTTTGTGGAAGCATTTGATGATGAAAAAGCCCGCAAAGGGTACTGCCTGTATAAAATGGGTTGCCGCGGACCGGTGACCTACAACGCCTGTTCGGTTACCCGCTGGAATGAAGCGACGTCGTACCCGATCCAGTCAGGGCATGGTTGTCTCGGTTGTTCCGAAAACGGGTTCTGGGACAACGGACCGTTTTACCAGCACCTGGCATCCTTCCCCGGTTTTGGAATCGAAAGTACTGCCGATACAATCGGCACGGCGGTCGGCGTTGCAGCGGCGGTTGGTGTGGCCGCGCATGCCGTAACAACCAACATCAGAAAACGTGGGCAGATAAAGGAAGCAAAGGAAGAATCTGTAAACAGCAGCACTAACAGCGAAGGGGGTGATCAATAATGGCACGCGTCGTAGTTGATCCGATTACCCGGATTGAAGGACATTTACGCATTGAAGCCGTTGTTGAGAACGGCAAAATTACTGAGGCTTACAGTTCCGGCACGATGGTACGCGGATTTGAAAAAATCCTGAAAGGCCGTGATCCCCGTGATGCCTGGGCATTTACGGAACGTGCCTGCGGAGTCTGTACAACGGTTCATGCACTGGCCAGTGTGCGAACGGTTGAGGATGCACTCGGAATTTCGGTTCCGAAAAATGCAGAACTCATCCGTAATTTAATGTTCTGTGCACAGTACGTACAGGATCATGTGGTTCATTTTTACCACCTGCATGCGCTGGATTGGGTTGATGTTGTCAGCGCGCTGAAAGCCAATCCGAATGAAACTTCAAAAATAGCACAGTCGATTTCGAGCTGGCCGAAAAGTTCTCCCAAGTATTTCAAAGCCATTCAGGATAAACTGACGGCGTTTGTTCAGAGCGGGCAATTGGGCATCTTTGCCAATGCCTACTGGGGACATAAAGCCTACAAGTTACCGGCGGAGGTGAATCTGCTTGCTGTCGCCCATTATCTGGAAGCGCTCGAATGGCAGAAAGAAATAGTCAAAATTCATACTATCTTCGGCGGTAAAAATCCGCATCCGAACTATCTGGTCGGCGGTGCGCCCTGTTCAATCAATACCGAAGAAGTCAATGCGATCAATACCGAGCGGCTGAACCATGTCGGAAAGCTGATCGGGGATGCCATCGAATTTGTTGAACAGGTTTATATCCCCGATTTGATGGCGGTAGCCGGCTTCTATAAAGACTGGGCGGCTATCGGCGGTGGATTGAAAAATTACCTGGCCTACGGCGACCTGCCCACGCGTGGCTATAATCAACCGGATTATTTCAAATTTCCGCGTGGCGCCATTCTTGATCGCAATCTGAATGAAGTACATGAAGTGAACGGGCGTGACGATGAAGAAATTCGTGAATACATTTCTCACTCGTGGTACAAATATTCGGTTGGTGATAATGAAGGGCTGCATCCCTGGAAAGGTGAAACCGAGTTCAACTTTACCGGGCCCAAACCGCCGTTTGATTACCTGAATGTCGATGGCAAATACTCCTGGCTTAAAACGCCTCGCTGGAAAAACCATGCCATGGAAGTCGGTCCGCTGGCACGAATGCTGGTGGCCTTCGCAAGCGGACATACCGAGGTTCAGGATGTGGTCAAAGACGCTCTCGGCCGATTAAAGGTACCGGTAACCGCCTTGTTTTCCACGCTGGGTAGAACGGCAGCCCGCGGACTGGAAACCAAACTGACGGTTCACTGGATGAAAGAATTCTATGATGAATTGCTGGCGAATATTAAGAGCGGTGATACCAGAACCTTCAATCCGGAGCGCTGGGACCCGGAAACCTGGCCGTCGGAGGCGGAAGGGGTCGGAATGACGGAAGCGCCGCGGGGAGCCCTGGCCCACTGGATCAGGATAAAAGACAAACTGATTGATAACTACCAGCTGGTTGTTCCCAGTACCTGGAATGCTTCTCCGCGTGATCCGAACGGACAACGATCATCCTATGAAGCATCGCTGATCGGCACCCCTGTTGCCGATAAAGATCAGCCGGTAGAGATTCTGCGCACCATACACTCGTTTGATCCGTGTATTGCCTGTGCCGTTCACCTGTATGATCCGGATGGAAATCATATTCATCAGATTCAGGTAATATAGAGGAGGTGAATTATGGCGAATAAATCTGTCGCATTCCACCGAATCTATGTCTGGGAATTCCCGGTACGCATGTATCACTGGGTGAATGCGCTGTGCGTAACCGTACTGATCGTTACCGGTTTCCTGATTGGTAAACCTGTCGCTATTTCCTACGCCGGTGAAGCCTATCAGCAATACTGGTTCGGTACGGTGCGGTTCATTCATTTCGTTACGGCCTTTATATTCTTTTTTAATTTCCTCGTTCGAATCTACTGGGGATTTGTAGGAAACGAATTTGCACGCTGGCAGAATTTCCTACCGTTTAAATCCAACCAGATGAAGGAAATGGGCGAAGTGCTGAAGGTTGATATTTTGCAGACTGATGTGAAAGGGAAAATCTCCGTCGGACATAATGCATTGGCGGGATTAATTTATTTCCTGTCGTTTCTGGTGTTTCTGTTCCAATCGGTAACCGGGTTTGCACTATACTCCAGTATGAGTTCATCCTTTCTCCCGGGGCTGTTCAAATGGGTGGTTCCGTTAATGGGCGGCGACTTTGCCGTACGTCAGTGGCATCACATGTTCATGTGGTTTTTCGTAGTATTCATATTGATCCATGTTTACCTGGTTTTCTACCACGACTACGTAGAGGGCAGGGGAACAACATCCTCGATGATTGGCGGCTGGAAATTTGAAAAGGAATCAGACGGAAATTGACAGGGAGGTGCCGGTTCTCGTTCTGGGTATCGGTAACATACTCATGGGCGACGAGGGAGTCGGCTCCCGCGTTGCCCAGTTTCTCAACGAGCGCGGGGTTCCGGACAGGGTGGAATGTATTGATGGCGGAACTGGTGGCATGCACCTTCTGGGGGCGCTACAATCCGCATCCAATGTAATAATAGTGG